>JALYGF010000044.1 GCA_030777325.1 Actinomycetota bacterium
GTCCTGCACCACCACCTCGAGGCGGCTTCCGTGGTTGGTGAGCGCGATGTGCACGTGACCGCCGGCTGATCCGTCCGGGTAGCCGTGCTCGACCGCGTTCTGCAGCAGCTCGCTGAGGACCACCGACAGCGGCGTGGCCAGCGTGGCCGGCAGCTCGCCGGCGACCCCGTCGACCGTGAACCGCACCGGCCCGTCGGGGGAGATCGTGGCGTCCTCGGCCATCCGGATGAGGAAGCCGACGATCTGGTCGAACGGCACCTGCTCGCCGGCCTCTCGGCTCAGGATCTCGTGGACGAGGGCGATCGAGCGGATGCGCCGTTCGGCCTCGGCCAGCGCCTCCCGGCCCTCGCCGGGCGGCAGCCGCCGGGCCTGCAGCCGGAGCAGGGACCCGATGGTCTGCAGGTTGTTCTTGACCCGGTGGTGGACCTCCCGGATGGTTGCGTCCTTCGAGAGGAGCAGGCGGTCCCGCCGGCGCAGGTCGGTGATGTCCCGCGACAGCACCAGCGCGCCGGTGACCTCACCGGCCTCCAGCAGGGGAATGCACCGGAGCAGGACGATCACCGCCGGATGGCGCTCGATCTCCTCGGTCACAGGCACGCCCTCGTGGAAGCTCTTCTGGATGGCCGTCTCCTCCACGCCGATCTCGTCTAGACGTGCGCCGTAGAGGCTCGTGTAGATGCCCATGCGGTGAAGCGCGTTGACGGCATTGGGGGAGGCGTACTCCACTCGGCCGGTGGCGTCGAGGATCACCACGCCGTCCCCTACACGGGGTGATTCGGCGGTAGGTGCGTCGTCGGTGGCGAACGGGAACTCGCCGCTCGAGATCATGCGGGCCAGGCGGTCGAAGATCTCCACGTAGATCCGTTCGAGCTGGCCGTGGCGCCGCCCACCCACGGCCAAGGGAGCCTCCCGGGTCAGCACCGCCACCAGCTCGTCCTTCCACCGCACCGGGATGCACTGCACTCGGCGCTGCTCCCCCGGGCCGGCGATGCTGATCTCTCCCTCCACGATCTGGCCCAGGCGCCAGGCACGAGCCACGAGTGGGAGCTCCTGCTGGTCGATGACCCGGCCCACGAGGTCCTCGTTGTGGATGGTCTGAATGGTGGTGGGTCGCATCTGCCCGTAGACCACGAACCGGTCGGCACCGTCGCGAGGCCCTGTGCCGGCGACCGGGACCAGGAGGAGAAGGTCGGCGAAGCACAGGTCAGCCAGGATGTTCCAAGATGCCGTCAGCCGCTGGAGGTGGGCCTGGCCTTCGTCGGGGCCGAGGGCGGGTTCCTGCGCCAGGCTCACCGGCGCAACCTGGCAGCGGGCACTCGTACAGCCATGCGCAACTAGAGCGCCACGGAGACCGGCCGGCGGGCCCGGTAGGCGGTGACGGACTGATAGCCGGCGTCGGCCAGCAGAGGACGCAGATCGTTCACACCCGCCCCCACCTCGGCCAGCTGGTGCGCGTCGGAGGCCGTGGTAACGGGTACGCTGGCGGCGGCCAGCCGTACCAGCAGGGCCGGGTCGGGGTAGGCCTCGGCGACGGGCTTGCGCCAACCTGCTGAGGACACCTCTGCGGTCATCCCGCTCACGGAGACGGCCTCGGCGATGCGGTCGTGGTACTCCCCGAGCACGGCCGGCCTCCGGCCCGTCACCTTGGCCAGGTCTGGGTGGGCCAGGACGTCGCAGACCGCCGAGTCGGCGAGCTCCTCCAAGGCGCTCAGGTAGCGGTCCCACACCTCCTCCACGCCTCGAGCGTCCCACTCGGCGTTCATGACCGCGTCCTCGTAGTTGTCGAAACCCCACGCACCGAGCCAGTGCACGGAGCCCAGGAGGAAATCGAAGGGGTACCCGTCGAGCAGGGCGGCCACCTTGTCCATGCGCCCCGCGTAGTGGTCGACCTCGAGGCCCAGCACCAGGTTCAACCCTGCGGCCTTGGCCGCCTGGACCGTCTCGACGTAGGCGTCCAGGTCGGCGCTCGCGTGTTGTTCCCAATAGGCGGCCATGGCGGCGCGCAGGCTGGCGTTGGGGTCGTCGTCCCAGAACCCCGCGAGGACGGCGTCCGCCTGGGCGAAGCGGAAGAGGTGCTCGGTAAGGGCGATCTCGGTGATGCCGAGCGACGCAGCCTGCTCGCAGTACGACTCCAGCTGCTCGACGGAGACGTTCGTCGCAGGTTTGCCGTGCTGCCACAGGTGGAGGTGGTAGTCGAGCACAGAACCATGGTAGGAGCGGAATCGAGGCCGCTGTGGGAAGGCGGCGGGTAGATTGCGTGACCACATATGGGCCCGCTGCAAGCACAACCACTGCAGACGAGACGCAAGACGGCGCGCCGTGCGGGTGTCGTCGCCTTTGTCGTCGTGGTCCTCCTCGGCGGCGCCTGCTCCGACTCGTCGGAGACGCCGGCCAACGGAGTCATCGGCGCCGAGCCGAGAGCGGGTCAGTGGAAGACCTGGGTGGTCGGGTCACCGGAGCGCATCAAGGTGGCGCCGCCTCCCGAGGATGGTTCTCCGGAGGCCGAGGCGGAGTTGGAGGAGACCCGCCGCCTGGCCGGCCGGCGCACCCCCCAAGTGGAGGAGCAGGCCCACAAGTGGGGCGACTATCCGATGGTGGAGCCCTGGATCAGGCTCAACATGCAACTCGTCGCCGAGCAGGCCAAGAACCCGCCCCTCGCGGCCCGGGGCTACGGGCTCGTGAGCACGGCCATGCACGACGCCGCCATAGCAACCTGGCACTGGAAGTACGTCTACCGCCGGGACCCGCCTCCCGGTTCCCCGGTGATCCCGCCAGGGCCCGATCCCTCCTACCCGTCGGAGCACGCCGCCATCGCCGGTGCCGCTTCTCGGGTCCTCGCCTATCTGTTCCCCGAGCGGCCCGAAGCCAGCTACGACGAGATGGCCGACGAGGCCGCCGAGTCGGTCGTGGCCTCAGGCACGAACTTCAGGAGTGACGCCAAGGCCGGCCTGGACCTCGGCCGGGCCGTCGCCGATGCCGTCATCGCCCGGGGCCAGGCGGACGGCTCACAGGACCACGGCAGCGTCAACCGGCCCGTCGGCGTCGGCTCCTGGGAGGCGCCTCCTGACAACCCCGGGGCCGGAAGCCAGCCGGTGGAACCGAAGGCGGGCACCTGGAAGACCTGGGCGGCCGACGCCACCCAGATCATGCCCGGCCCGCCCCCCGCCTTCGGATCCCCGAGGTTCATGGCCGAGGTTCGGGAGGTCTACGACATCAGCCAACGCCTGACCGAGGACCAGAAGCGCATCGCCAAGTATTGGGAGGGAGGGAGGGGCACCCCCCTCCCTCCCGGCGTCTGGAACCAGATCGCCCTCGACGAGGTGAGGAAGGCGCCGCTGATGAGCACACCCAGGCTGACTCGGACCTTCGCCCTCCTCAACGCCGCTCAGGCCGACGCCGGCATCTGCGCCTGGGCCACCAAGTACAAGTACTTCTCGACCCGGCCCGTCAACGCCATCCGGGACCTCGGCATCGACCAGGCGTGGAAGCCGCTCCTGCCCACACCGGTCTTCCCCTCGTACGTCTCGGGCCACTCCACCTTCTCGGCCGCGTCGGCCGAGGTGCTCGCCTACCTCTTCCCCGCCGAGGCCGCACGATTCCGGGCGATGGCCGAGGAGGCGGGGATGTCCAGGATCTATGCCGGCATCCATTACCCGGCGGACAACGTCGACGGCTTGATGCTGGGCAAGGACACCGGCGCCGCAGTGGTGCAACGAGCCCGGGAGGACGGCGCCGATGCCAGGAGCTGACCAGAACGTTCGGCTGCGGCCGATGGCGCTGGCCCTACTGGCCCTGGCCCTGATCGCTGCGGGGTGCAGTGGCGCCTCCGAGCCCCGCCGCGCCTCGAGCCCCGCAGTGAGAGCATCCGGACCCCCGGTGACGGCCTCACCCACCACCGCCCCGCCGGCTGGCGACAGCCGTAGGTCACAGCCTTACTGGACGCCAGTGGTAGCCCTCAAGGGCAGCGGCGACACGACCACTGAGGCCTTCACCATCGTGCCCAACGCTCTGCAGTGGCGGATCTTCTTCCGCTGCGAGAGGGGACCGTTCACGGCAATGCCCGTGAAGGACTCCGGTCAGCCGCTCAAGCGGCCGATGGCGGACGGCGCCGGCTGCGAGCAGGAGGGCAAGGGCTTCGCCGTCGAGACTGGCCGCTTCACGCTCAAGATCACCACCCCGGGAACATGGGACGTCAGGATCGAGCAGCAGGTGGACACGCCGCTTGTGGAGCCGCCCGCACCGGGACTCGAGGGCGCGGAGGTGCTGGGCAGGACAACGTTCTATGGCGTGGACCGCCAGGGCGAGGGTACGGCCACTCTGTACAAGATGCCGGACGGGAGCCAGCTCATAAGGCTGGAGGACTTCTTCGTCACCTTGAACTCTGACCTCGAGATCCGCATGAGCCCGCTTCCCGCCCCCAAGACCACCGACGAGATCGCTCGCTCCGGCTTCACGAACGTGGCGCCGCTGAAGGCCACTGTGGGGTCCATGAACTACCCCGTCCCACCGGGCGTCGACCTCACCAAGTTCCGCTCCATCATCATCTGGTGCGAGATCACGTACAACGCCTACGCCGCCGCCGCCCTCTAGCCAGTCTGGCCGCCATCGGCCCAAGCTCGCCCTGGGCAGGGCGGCTGAGCCACCGGCGCCGGCCTCAGCCCTCGGCGGTTCGCCTCCTGATCAGGGTCACGCCGTCCCGGATCGTGAGCTGCATGCACACCACCCGGTCGTCGTCGAGCACCATCTGGTTGAAGGTGCGGATGGCTACGGTGTCGGCGCTACGGTCGGACTCGTCGAGCACCGCCCCGCTCCACAGCGTGTTGTCGACCACGATGAGACCCCGCTCCGCCAGCTTGGGCAGCACCGCCTCGTAGTAGTTGGCGTAGTTGGTCTTGTCGGCGTCGACGAACACGAGGTCGAAGGGGCCGTCGAGCTGCGCCACGGTGTCAAGGGCCGGACCCTCGCGGATCTCGATGCGGTCGCCGTGGGGGCTGGCCGCCAGGAAGCGGCGGGCCACGGCCAGGGCGACGGGATCGAGATCACAGGAGATGATGTGCCCATCGGCGGGCAGGCCGGCGGCCATGGACAGCGACGAGTAGCCGCTGAAGGTGCCGATCTCGAGCACCCGACGTGCGCCCGTGGCGTACACCAGGGTCTGTAAGAAGCGTCCTTCGAGGGGACCCACCATCATCCCCGGCCGCTCCAGGCTGCGCTCGGTCTCGGCCGCCAGCTCGGCGAGGAGCGGCGAGGGCGGCGTGGTGTGAGCCTGGGCGTAGGCCTCCACCGAAGGGTCCACGATCCGGCTCATCCTCGCCTCCTCATCCGGGAGGGCGCCATCGAACGCCTGTGAAGCGAGCGAAGTCGCTGTCGAAGGAAACGACCTCGGCGCCGTGCTCGAGAGCCAACCCGGCCAGGTGAGCGTCGTTCACTAGGTTGGCTGCCGCACCGAGCGGCTCGAGCAGGCCACGGAGCAGACCGACATGGCGAGCGGTGGGCTGAAGGACGACGGCTGCCGGCTGGACGAGCCAGGCCTCGACTATGTCGAAGGCTTCCTCGGGGGCGAGGGGGCGAGGAAAGATCGAGGCGTTCGTGCTCAATCGCAGGAACGCCAGCAACACGATCCATGCGAAGCCCACGGTGTCGGTCCCGTTGAGCTCGCCATCGAGCCAGCGTCGCGCTCTGCGATGGTGCGGGGCGTCGGCGTTGACGGCATGGAGAAGCACGTTGGCATCGACCACCTTCACCGCCCGCCCCCGCGCCGCTGCTTCCGCTACTTCCGCGTTGCCAGCCTGCGGGCCAGCTCATCGTCTTCGGCCTGGCCCGCCAACCGCAGTGCCTTGTCCCACGGCACAGCGGGGTTGAAGCCCATACGAGCCGCCGGAGTACGGAACGACGAAGAGCTGACTCGAGTTCCCAGCCCGGCCCGCACCGCCTGGTTGAGAGCTTCCTTGAACGAAACGCCTCGCTCCTTCATCACGGTCTTGAGCAGGACCTCGACGTCTGGGTCCAGGGTCACCGTCGTCCGCACGCCGGCATCATATCATCAGACGAGATGATGCCATGATGCACAGGAGTCGCCTCCAAGTCGGATCATGGCCTCCAGAGCTGCTCGCCCAGACGAAGCAGCCCGCCGAGGTCGTGGATGTCGGTGTCGAAGAACGGGACCGTTGCCACGGCGCCCGTGCCCGACGACATCTCGGCCCGCTGCTCCGCTTCACGCTGCGCCACCACCTGGAAGCGCAAGAAGCTCTCGGCCACCTCGTTGAGCACCCGGCTGGCCTGAGCCACGTCGCCGGCCTCCTCGCCGGAATCGGCGGCTACGCGGTCGGCGCTCTTGTCGAGGGTGGCGGCGGTGCGCGCCGCCTTCTCGTCGAGCAGGTAGGAAGGCAGGACCTTGTTGAGCACCACCGCTCCGAGGTGGAACTTCTTGGTCGACAGCACCTCGATGAAGAACTCGGCCTCCCGCACGGGTGCCGCCTCCAGCGTGGTCACCACGGCGAACGTCGTTCGCCTCTCGTGCAGGACCCGGTTCACGGCCTCGGCCCGCTCGACGAAGCCCGGCGCCATGGTCTGGAAGAGCGAGAAGAACTCGGCGATGTCCTCCAGGAACTGCGACCCGAGTATCCGGTCGGCGGCGGAGAGGAAGGGGCGTGAGGCGAAGCTCACCACGTTGGACCGATAAGGGGCCGAGAGGATGCGCAAGAACCGGCTCGAGAAGAACTCGGCCATGCGGATCGGAGCCTCCACGAAGTCGAGGGCGTTGCGGGTGGGGGGCGTGTCCACCACGATGAGGTCGTACTTGCCGTCCCGGTGGAGCTGGTACAGCCGCTCCATGGCGATGTACTCGTGGCTCTGCACGAAGCGACCGGTGATGTTGTCGTAGAGCTTGTTGGCGAGGATCCGATCCGCCGTGCGCCGGTTGGGCGCGTGGCGGCGGACGAGGTCGTCCCAGCTCTGCTTCGTGTCGAGCATGGCCGCCCAGAGCTCTCCTCGGGGCGTGACCCCCGCCTCGCGGAATGCTTCGGCTCTGACCTGCGTCTCCTTGTCCCCGAAGGCTTCCAGGCCGAGGGCGTCGGCCAGCCTCCGGGCGGGGTCGATGGTGAGGACCAGGACCCTGCCACCGTGGCGGACCGCGGCCATGGTGGCCAGGGCTGCGGCCACAGTGGTCTTGCCCACTCCCCCCGCCCCGCAGGTGATGAGTATCTCCTTGGCCGCCAGCAGCGTTTCTACCGAGCCGGAGCCGGTCCGCTCGCCGTCCATCAGTACCCCAGCTCGTCGCCCAGAGCGGCTGCCATCTGGTGGGTGGAGCGAAGACCGTGGGCGCGGGCGAACAGGTAGGGCAGGTAGAGGACGGGGACGCTGGGCGCCACCGAGCTTCGCAGCCGCTCGAGGTGCTCGGCGCGGGTGCGGCGCAGGGTGACGGCCAGGCGGGCGGCGGCGAAGATCGGTGCCACGTCACCTCCTGCGGCCTCGGACACCGCTGCGGTGCGGGACGGCTCCTCCAGGCGTTCGAAGACCTCTTCCTCCCCCCTTCCGAAGAGCTCCGGCAGGACCCGGTTGACCACCACCCCGGCCAGGTGGACCCCGCTGTCGGCCTCCACCCGAGGGGCAAGCTCGATGGTCTCATTGACGGGCATTTCCTCGGGCGTGGTGACGATGACCACGCCGGTCTGGGCCTCGTCGGAGAGGACCTCGAGCATCCACGTCGTCTGCTGTCGAACGAGGCCGACGTGGACCAGCTCGTTGATCACCCGGGGAGCCGCCAGCTGGGAGAGGACGTGGCCCGTCGCGGTGGCGTCCACCACCACCAGGTCGTAGTTCCCCTCGTGCACCTCATACACCGGCTTGCCCACGGTGAGGATCTCCTTCACCCCCGGGGCAGCGACGGCTGCGAAATCGAAGAGCCGGGCCAGCGGGCCGAGGCGGCTCATCACCGGCAGCCGGAGGTTGACCGCCAGGTACTCCTTCAGGGACTCCTCGCTGTCGACCGACGAGGCGTACAGGCGGGGTTGGATCTTGCGCGGCTTGAACGAGATGCTCCCGGCCTCGAGGAACTCGGCCAGGTTGCCCTTGGAGTCCAGCTCGCAGGCCAGTGTCCTCTTGCCCCGCTGGGAGCCGAGCAGGGCGAGGGAAGCCGAAACGCTGGACTTGCCCACCCCGCCCTTGCCCGTGACGAAGAGCAGCTTGCGCTCGAGAAGGCCGCTCACAAGAGCTGGCTCAGTGCAGCACGGCGGGCTGCACTAGGACACCCCGAAGCCGACCCGCCGGTCCTCGTGCCCGCCGATCTCGACGTAGGCGACCTTTGCCGAGGGAACGCCCACCCGCCGGCCGCGGCGGTCGGTGAGCCACAGGACCCTGACCTCGTCGGCCAGCGCCTCCTCTATCTGCTTCACGACTTCGTCGCCGTCAGCGTCGTCCGGGAGGTCGACCTCGATCTCCTTCGCCGTGTAGGTGACACCGATGCGCACGACCACGTGTGGCTACTCCCTTCGGGGTTGGTACGGACGGGCCATGGTAGGCGTCGGCACCTGCCGGCCCGGCTGCGGCACCCCTTGGCGCCCAGGTGGGCCGTAGGGAGGCGCTCCACCAGGTGGCGCGAACTGGTCAGACCCGTCCCACCGGCCCCACCCGGGGGTACGCCTCTTGAAAAGCAGCCATCCTCCGCACACCAGGACCAGGACGATGGCGGTGATCTGGCTGCCGGTGAGACCCAGCCGTCGTACGTCGTCGCGGAGGAAGTCCTCGAATATGCGCTGGGCGCCGTAGACGGTGGCGAAGGTGAGGATCAAGAAGCCGTCGTAGCGGGGCTTGCGGCGCAACCACAGCAACACGGCCAGCAGGACGGCGGTGAGGAGCAGGTCGTAGAGGGCGGTCTGGTGGACGACGACGCCCGGATCGCACGGAGAGGCGGTGTCCACGTCGAGCCCCGGGCAGCGGTAGCCGAAGAAGAGGTCGGTGGGCTTGCCCAGGTGGTCTCCGACGATGATGTCGCCCACCCGCCCCACCACCACTCCCAGCGCCATGCCCGGGGCGGAGGCGTCCATGAGCTTCCAGAACGAGATGCCCCGCTTCTTCATGCCGAGTCCGGCGAGGAAGATGGCGCCCAGGAAGCCGCCGAGGAGGGATATGCCGCCCTGCCACACCTTGAACACGTCGAGCGGCGACTCGAACTCACCGATGTGGTTGATGACGTAGGCAAGCCGAGCACCGATGATGGCCCCGATGGCCGCCAGGGTGAGGAGGGGATAGACCTGGTCCTCGTCGATCCCCTTCTCCTTGGCGGCGGGCAGCATGAGGCGCGCACCGATCAGGAAACCGAGCGCGATGCCGATCCCGTGCGGAGAGATCGACAGCGGTCCGATCTCTATGCGGACGAGCGGGTCGTAGGCGATGGCGGCCAGCACGCCCACCGTTCTAGCTCACGGCGTGCTCGGGAGGCCCTTCGCCGAGGCGCCCGAGGGCTCTTCGCGCCAGTGCACTTGCGGGCTCCAACGGATCCTGGTGGCCGGTCACCGACACGGTGAACAGCGTGGATCCCTTGAGCACCCGCAGCGTGGCGGTGCCCGGCTCGAACGTGGCCGCGTCGCCGAGGCCCTGTACGTCGGTCCACTCCCGGCCTGCGGCGAAGCTGTCGAAGGCTTCCTTGGTCACCTTGGCGCCGGCCACGGACGGAGACCGACGGCAGCGGCGCCGGCCGGTAGGTACAGGTGCGGTAGGTGATCGTGGAGGCGCTCGTTTGGGTCATCGACGTGCCCTCGAGGGACGCCATGTCCCGTAGCACGTCCTCCACGTCCTCCCAAGTCACTAGGGCCCCGGGGTCGGCCGGCACTTTGGAGGCGGTCACCGCCTCCGGATCAACCGCCTCGTACTTGCCGGTCTGGTGGTGGCCGGCCGAGCCGGACAGAACCTCGAGCACCCGCTGGCGGACCCTCGCCAGGTCGGCGCCCAGGGCGACCAGGACCTGGGCGGCCACTCCCTCGCCCTCCCGTACCAGTCCGAGGAGCATGTGTTCGGTGCCTATGTGGTTGTGGCCCAGCTGGAGGGCCCCCGGAGGGACAGCTCCAGCACCTTCTTCGCTCGGGGCGTGAACGGCGGTGAGCCGGAGAGCGGACCACTGGCAGGACCGATCGTCTCTCGCACCCGCTCGCGAACCGATTCGAGGGCGATGCCGAGGGACTCCAAGGCCTCGGCGGCCACGCCCTCGCCCTCGCTGATCAGGCCCAACAGGATGTGCTCGGTGCCGATGAAGTTGTGGTTCAGGAGCCGCCCTTCCTCCTGGGCCAGGGCGAGGACTCGCCGGGCCTGGTCGGTGAAGCGTTCGAACACTGGCCCAGTCTGTCTCGGCACGGCTCCGCGCCGCACGGGATCCAACCTGGCTGTCGCCGGCCGCCGGTACCGTGGCTCCATGACCTCGTTCGCCTTTGCCGTCTCCCGTGAAGGGGCTCCGGTGGGCCCGCCGTCCCACGGGCTGCTCCGGCGAGAGGACCGCGAGCATGCCGAGGCGAACCTCCTCGCTCCGGGCGCCACACGGGCGGAGGATGCGGGGAACCGGTCCCGTCCCGAGGAGCCCGACGAGTACCGCACGTGCTTCGAGCGGGACCTCGACCGCATCCACCACTCGCGGCCTTTCCGGCGCCTGGCCGGCAAGTGCCAGGTGTTCGTGGCCCCCGCCGACGATCACCTGCGCACCCGGCTCACCCACGCCATCGAGGTGGCCCAGGTGGCGGTGGGGATAGCCCGTCCCGCCGGGCTCAACGTCGCTCTGACTGCGGCCGCCGCCACCGCCCACGACTGCGGCCACGGGCCGGGCGGCCACACCTCGGAGCCCGCATTCTCCCCGTTCCTCGAAGGCGGGTACCACCACGCCGTGTACGGGGCCGACGTGGTCCTGGCGCCCCTCAACCTCTGCGTGGAGACGCTCGACGCCGTCCGCAACCATTCCTGGAACCGACCTCCGTCGTCCACGCCGGAGGGGGAGGTGGTGTCGTGGGCCGACCGCATCGCATATGTCTGCCACGACTTCGAGGACGCCGTGCGGGCCGGCGTGGTGAGCGTGCACGACTTGCCCCAGGCGGTGAGCGAGGTCGTGGGCCGGACCCGCTCGGCCCAGCTCAACGCCTTCATCTCGGCCGTGCTCGTCACCATCGCCCAAACGGGCCGGGTGGGCATGTCCGAGCCCGAGGCCGAGGCCCTGGCCGCATTCCGCGCCTTCAACTTCGAGCGGATCTACCTCCGGCCGGCGTCGGTCGCCCAGGCCGGGAGGGTGGAGGCCCTGCTACGGGCACTGATCGAGTGGTTCGCAGTCCACCCGCACGGCATCGAGAACGGCGGCGGCGCGGGCAGCCCCGAAGGCGACGATCCGGTGGTGGCCGCCGTGCGCCACGTGAGCGGCATGACCGACCGCTACGCCTTCCGGATGGCGGTGGAGCTCCTCGGCTGGAACCCGGCCGACCTGCCCCGCGGCGTGTAGAACGAGCGTTGCGGTCCCCGAAGCCGGGTGGGAAAGCTCAGACGAAGCGGCGGCGGCGAACTGCGGTGGCCAAGGCCCATGCGGCTGCAGCGAGGACGGCGAAGGGGCCCACGTACCCGGCGGTGACGATCATCCCCGCCAGCGTGGCCTCGGCAGCGTCGACCGCCCGGCCCCACGCCTGGCCCACCCGGCCCTCGGAGCGGTCGCTCGAGGGAGCCGCCTCTCGCTCGTACAAGGACGCCGTGACGGTAGCCAGGTCTACCCTGCCCTGGAGCGAAGCCCGCCGGGCTTGCAGCGTCTCGATCTCGCGCCGGGCGTCCTGGAGGCGGGGGCGGATGGCGAGGTTGTCCTCCACCGATCGGGCCTGGCGGGCCAGGTCGAGCAGGGCCGCCTCGTTGGCCTGCGCCACCCGTAGCCGGGCGTCGTAGTCTACGATCTGGCCCGAGACGTCGTTGGCGGTGGAGTTGAGCCGCATCGGCGAGCCCAGGCTCCGCAGCTCGTCCAGGGCGCCCTGGAGCTTGTCGGCGGGCACCTGGATGGTGAGGTTGCCCCTGGCCAGGCGGCCTTCGACCTCTTGTGCCGACGAGCCGGTGACGAAGCCCCCGAACCTGGCGGCGACGGCCTCGGCCTGCCTCCACCGCTCGTCGAAGCGCCCCTTCTCCACCTGGACCGAGAGGTCTGCGGTGCGGGCGATCCGGGGACCGATCAGTGATGACGGCCCCGGTTCGCTGATCGTCCCACCACTGCCGGGCTCACTGGTCGGCTGGTCGTCGGTGGGGTAAGGAGCGAACGAAGGGGTACCCGGAGAGCTCTCCCCCGAGCGGCTCGGGGCCGAGCGGGACTGGGGCCCGACCAACTGTCCCGTCGGGCTGTCGCCGGGTCCCGGCCGGGTCACCGCATTACCGACCACGAAGAAGGCGACGACCGCTGCCGCAGCGGCACCGACGGACAGGAGCAGTGGCATGCGGCCCGAGCGGGCCCTGTGTTGTCTCCGTGAGGTGAGGCCTGCAGGGTCCAGCGCCCGGGCCATGGTGCGCTCGGCCAGGTCGTCGGGCGGCTCGACGGCCAGGGCCTCGGCCTGGAGCGCCCTGCGGATCTCGATCTCCAAGGCGTCGGGAGTGGTATCGGGTGTCGCGTCCGGCGTCATCGGCCTCACCCCTTTCCCGCCGCGGCGGTGATCGAGTGGTCGGCGGCCAGCAGGCGGCGGGCCTCGTGCAGGCGTGACTTGGTGGTTCCCGGGCGGATGCCGAGCGCCCTGGCGATCTCCTTCTCGGACAGGTCGAGGTAGTAACGGAGGATGACCGGAACCCGCAGGCGGTCGGGCAGGCGGCGGAGCGCCTCGGCAACGGAGTCGTCGCCGGCGCCGCTCTCCGACGCGGCGTCCTCCCAGCGAGCCACACGGGTACCGAGCCTGGTCACGGCCCGCACCTCGCGACGGCGCGACCGGATGCGGTTCAGCGCCAGGTTCACGGCGATGCGATAGAGCCAAGGCCGGGCGTCGGCATCGTCTTCCAGGCGGTGGGCGTTGCCGTAGGCCCGGATGAAGGTCTCCTGGGCCACGTCCTCGGCGGCTGCCTCGTCCCGGAGGATGAGCCACGCGGCCCGGTACACCACCGGCTGGTGCTGCCTCACCCAACCCTCCAGGCGCTCGGCGGTGTCGGTCATCCCTACCTACAACCCCGCAGGCCCGGGTTCGGTTCGGGGCTCGATCGGTCGGCCTGTGTCAGCCGGGAGTGGCGCCGGTGCCCAGTGACATCACCAGGTTGGCCAGCACGGCACCCGACAGCTCGCCCACGGCGTCGTCGAGTCTGGTGGTGCTCACCGGCACGTGGAAGGCGGCCAGTGACTCCAAGGCCAAGGAGCGCGACTCTCGGGGCACCGTCCCCTCGACCAGGGACAGGGTGCGGGGCAAGGCGTGCTGGCCGCGATAGCCGTCCTCGCCCACGACCACGGCGCCCCACAGGCTCACCTGGCCTACCACCAGACCGCCCGGCGAGAGACAGAGCCCGTGGCTGCGCAGCTTGTCCAGATCGGCTGCGGCGTAGATGCCGCAGTCGCAGCCCTCGGCCGGGGCCTGATGACCGCCGGTCATGCACGACGCCCGCATCGGTCTTTGCGGCTCCCACAGGAAGCGGCGCAACGAGACCGACCGCAGCCCTCGAGCGTCGGCGCTGAGCTGCCAGTAGCGCCAGCCCACCAGCGGGTCGGCCGGGGGCCGGATCTCCTTCACGGCCTGTTCACGGCCTCAAGCAGGCGAGGTCCACTGGGCGGTCTCGGGGAACTCCGGATCGGTGGTGCAGTAGGAGTCGGCGTCGGGCTGCCAGATGGCCGATGCCTGCTCGTAGCACTGTGGGTGGAACGTCATGGGCGTCGGGCACATGGCGTTGGCCGCGGCCAGTTCGCTCTTGACCGCCTCGGCGGGGTCGACCTCCGCTCCGCATGCGTCGCACAGCTCGGCGGGCGTGTGGTCCTGGGTGTCCATGCTCATATGACGATTGTACGACCGGGTCAAGGAAACCTTCACGAGCCGGCAACACAGCCCGAAAGGCCACGAAACAGTGACCCTCTAAGTTCTCTTCGATGCCACCCAACATTCCCGCCGCCAAGCGGTCCGGCCTGGCTGTGGACCTGGACCGCCTGGCCGCCGAAGGCGACGCCTGGCTCACGCCCGAGGACCGCTACGCCCTCAAGACCTACGGCGTGTGCACCCAGGAGCAGGACCACGTGTTCATGGTCCGCATCCGCGTCCCCGGCGGTGTGCTGCCCGCCGACCAGGCCCGCGGCCTGGCCCGCCTGGCTCGGGCCTATAGCCACGACTGGCTGCATCTCACCACCCGGCAGAACGTGGAGCTGCACTGGGTCGAGGACCGCAAGGTGCCCGAGGTCCTGGACAAGTTGGCCAAGCTCGGCCTCACGTCCCGCTCGGCGTGTGGCCACACCATGCGCAACGTGATGTCCTCGGAGGAAGCGGGGGCCAGCCTCGACGAGCCGTTCGACTGCCTGCCCGACGCCCGTGCCGTCTCCGACGCCATCCTGGCCCGTTCGACCACGCTCAACTGCGAGCTGCCCAGCCGCGTCAACCTCGCCTTCGGCGGTTCTCCGCGCTGCCGCCACGACGCCCTACTCAACGATGGCGGCTTCGTGTCCGTGGTGCGCGACGGAGAGGCCGGTTACGAGCTGTGGGGCGGCGGCAGCCTGGGCAAGGCGCCGCAGCTGGCCGTGAAGCTGGCCGACTTCGTGCCCCGGGCCGACGCCCTGGCCGCGGCCGAGGCCCTGATCGACGTGTTCGTGGCCCATGGCAACTTCGACGCCCCGGCCAAGGGCCGCCTCAAGTACGTCGTCGAGCAGCTCGGAGAGGACGGCTTCCGCACGGCCTGGGAGGAAGCCTTCGCCGAGGCCCGGGCCCGGCCGCACCCCGAACCGCTGCCAGTGGACGTGTTGGCCGAAGCCGACCGGGTGGAGATCCTGAAGGTGGTTCCACCCCGCGGCTGGTCGGCGGGAGTGCGCCCCCAGCGGGAAGCGGGCCGGGCCTACCTCACCGTCGAGGTGCCCATGGGAGACCTGGCCGGCGCCGACTTCGAGCTCCTGGCCGACATGGCCGACCGCCACTGCGACGGCGCCCTCAACCTGGGCCGCGACCAGAACGTGGTGCTGCGCGGGGTGCCCGTCGGTGACGTCGTCCGTGTGCGCCAGGTGCTGGTGGACCGCCGCCTCAACCTCCTGGGTGAGGCCCACGTGGCATCGGTGCGGGCCTGCACTGGATCGGCGGTGTGCGCCCTCGGCATCACAGCCGCGCCCACCGCCGGCGTGTCGCTGCTGGAGAGCCCGGCGCTGGGCCGCAACTCGTCGCTTCGGGTGCACGTCTCGGGCTGTCCCAACTCCTGCGCCCAGCACCAGACCGGCGACATCGGCCTGGCCGGCTCCAAGGTGAAGGTGGGCGGCAAGGCCCGCGACGGCTACCACGTCTACCTCGGCGCCGACCTCGACCAGCAGCGGCTGGGCGAGGTGGTCGGACGGGTGGCGGCCGAGGACGTTCCTGCCGCAGTGGACGCCGTGGTGGGGGCCTGGGAGTCGCTGCGCCACGGCTCCGAGACCCTGGGCCAGGCCGTGAACCGCATCGGCCACGACGCCTTCGCCGCCCACGTGGAGGCCATGATGGCCGAGCGCTGGGCCACCGGACCCGAGCCCGGCACCGAAGCCGCTCCCGTGACTGCGGCCGCGCCCACGCTGGCCGCCGAGGCGGCCGTCCCCCCCTCGGAACCGGGCGGCCCCTTCGTGGAGGTGGCCAGGGTGGCCGACGTACCACCGGGAACCGCCACCACCGTCGAGATCGACCAGCAGACGCTGGCGCTGGTCAACGTGGACGGCACCTTCTGCGCCATCCAGAACGAATGTCCCCACGCCGGCGGATCGCTCGGCGAGGGCAAGCTCGACGGCTGGGCCCTCCAGTGCCCGCTCCACGACGCCACCTTCGACGTGCGCACCGGCGAGGCCCTGGGCGGACCAAGCGACGGGCCCGCTCGCAGCTACGCCGCCAAGGTCGAGGGTGACGTGGTGAAGGTGGCCGCCGGCTCCTTCGTGGAGGTGGCGCTGGAGTCGGACCTGGCCCCGGGGCAGGTCAGCATCGTCGAGGCAGGAGGCAAGGGCGTCGCCCTGGCCAACGTGGGAGGTGCGTTCTGCGCCATCCAGGACACCTGCCCTCACGCCGGTGCGTCGCTGGGCGAGGGCAAGCTCGACGGCTGGGCCCTCCAGTGCCCGCTCCACGACGCCACCTTCGACGTGCGCAGCGGCGAAGTGCTGGGCGGGCCGGCGTCCACCGATGCCGTCGCCTACCCGGTGAAGGTGGAGGACGGCGCCGTCAAGGTGGCCGCTGCGGAGGGCGTGGTGCTGGCCGGCATCGACGGTTGACGCCAATCCCACCCGATTACCACTTCTGATCGAGCAAGGAGACCCCGTGCCCATCCCCATTCCCGATGCCCTGGCGGAGTCAGCCGACCTGGCACGGACCAAGTCACAACAGGTGCGCCTGCTGCCGCGGTACCTGATGAGCTCGGCCTTCGCCGGCGGCTATGTGGGCGTTGCCGTCGTGCTCCTGGTGAGCGTCGCCGGCCCGCTGGCCGCCTCGGGCTCGGCGGCCACCAAGCTCGTCCAGGGCGCAGTGTTCGGAGTGGCCCTCACCCTGGTGGTCTTTGCCGGTGCAGAGCTGTTCACGGGCAACGTCATGTACATGCTCCAGGGCTTGAGCGCTCGTACAGTACGCATGAGCCAGCTGGCGGCCGTCTGGGTGGCGTCGCTGGTAGGCAACCTGGTTGGCTCCGTCGCCTTCGCCGCCCTGGTGCACGCCGGTGGGACCCTGGCCCTGGGAGGTACCGACGACAAGGCTGGGCCCGGCGAAGCCTTGGTTGCATCCATCGTCAAGGCCAAGAACGCCGCCAGCGGCACGCAGCTGTTCTGGAGGTCGGTCCTCTGCAACCTGCTTGTCTGCCTGGCCCTGTGGATGGCGGGGCGGACCCGCAGCGACACGGCCAAGCTGGCGGTGATGTGGTGGGCGCTGTTCGCCTTCATCGCATCCGGGTTCGAGCACTCCGTCGCCAACATGACCATCTTCGGGCTGGGCGTATTCCAAGGAACCGCCACTTGGCCGGACCTGGCTCGCAACCTGCTCTGGACCGTCCCCGGCAACATCGTGGGCGGCGGGATCCTCGTGGGCCTGGCCTACTCCTGGATCGGCCAGCCGGCCCGCCCCGTCACCGCCGCGCCCGAGCCCATCCCCGAGCCGGCTGTGGACGCCGCGCTGGCCGAGCTGGCCGGACAGCGCTAGCTACTGATCACACCGGCCGGCTCCAACCGGACGGGGGTGTACTTGAGCCCCGGGATGCGGCTCACCGGGTCCAGGTCGTCGGCGGTCAACAGGTTGGCGACGGGCCAGTGGTAGGGCATGAACAACGTGTCGCGGCGCAGCCCTTCGTGTGCTCGCCACGGCACCTCCACCGACCCCTGGCGGCTGGTCAGCACCACCGGCCCCTCCGGTCGTAGCCCCAGGCGCGTCGCCGTGCCGGGATGCACCTCCACGTAGGCCTCCGGCGCCTTGGCGTTCTGGTCCTCGATGCGCCGAGTCTGGTTCCCTGACAGGTAGTGGACCAGCACCCGGCCGGTGGTGAGCACGAGCGGGTAGTCGCCGCCGGCCACCACCGGCGGTTCCTCGGGTTCTACGGCGTGGAAGCGAGCGCGGCCGTCGGGGTGGGCGAAGCGCTCGGTGTAGAGCGTGGGCGTTCCGGGATGGCCCTCCTCGGGGCAGGGCCAGAAGATCCCGCCCCGCGCCCGGATCCCGTCCCAGGTCATGCCCGAGTAGTCGGCCGGACCCCCGGCGGTCACCCGCCGGAGCTCCTCGAACACCTCGCGCCCGTTCACGAAGCCGAAGTGGCGGCCTGCTCCCAGGCGGTTGGCCAGGTTGCGAAGGACGTCGATGTCGCCACGGCCGGGCTGGGGACCGACGGCAGCGTCGACGCGCACCACGCGCCCGTCGGTGGTGGTAATCGTCCCGTCCTCCTCGGCGAAGGTGGTGCCGGGCAGCACGACGCTGGCGTACCGGGCCGTCTCGGACAGGAACGGGTCGATGACCACCAGGTGCTCGAGCCGGGACAGGGCCCGGCGCACCTTGTGCAGGTCGGGGCTGGAGACAGCCGGGTTCGTGGAGATGGTGAGCATGCCCGCCACCCTGCCCTCGTGGGCGTCGTCGAAGACCTCCACGAAGGAGCGCCCCCGCCCGGGGATCTCCTCGGGGTCCACGCCCCAGACGGCGGCGACCTGGCGGCGGTGCTCGGGGTTGTCGATGCTGCGCGCACCCGGCAGCTGGTCGCAGCGCTGGCCGTGCTCGCGCCCACCCTGGCCGTTGCGCTGGCCGGTGAGGGGCACGATGCCGCAGCCCCGCCTCCCAGCCAGGCCGCAGGCCAGGGCCACGTTGATGTAGGCGAGCACGTTCTGGGTGCCACTGGTCTGCTGCTCCGAACCCCGCGCGTGCAGCACCATGGCCCTCTTGGCGCTGCTCAGCAGGCGAGCGGCCTCCACCAGCGACCGTGCGTCCACACCTGTGGCGGCCTCGACGCGGTGGGGCGTCCACGGCTCGGCCCCGGCCAGGGCCTCCTCGAAGCCGACCGTGCGCTCGGCCACGAATTGGCGGTCCACCATCCCCAGGGCGGCGACGGCCAGAAGGAGCCCGTTGGCCAGGATGGCGTCGGTTCCCGGCTTGAGAGCCAGATGGAGGTCGGAGCCGGCCACGAACCGCCCGCCCCGCGGGTCCACGACGATCACGCGCCCGTGACGGCGCACCTTGTCCAGCAGCCTCGGGACCTTCACGGGGTACGTGGAGGAGATGTTGGCGCCGATCACCATGGCGACCTGGGCATGGGCCAGCTCCTCGAGGGGCGTCATGGCCCGGTCTAGCCCGAAAGCCCGGGTGGCGGCGGCGGCGGCCGAGCTCATGCACATGCGCCCGTTCAGGTCCACATGGGGCGTACCCAGAACGAGGCGGGCGAACTTGCCCACGAGGTAAGCCTTCTCGTTCGTGAGCGAGCCTCCGCCCATCACCGCGTTGGCCGCCGGACCCAGGCGGCGGCGCACGTTGGCGAACCCCTGAGCGGCCACGTCGAGGGCGTCCTCCCACGTGGTCTCCTCGAGCTCGCCGTTGCGGCGCACCAGGGGCCGGGTGATGCGGTCCGGGTGGTGGACCTGCTGCCAGGCGGTCACCCCTTTGGAGCACAACGCCCCACCGCTGAACGGCGATTGCTTCCACCGCTCGTAGCCCACGACCTGGCCGCCGGCGGTGTTCAGCTTCAGCCCGCAGTTGAGGGCGCAGTACGGGCAGTGGGTGAGGGCCTGCTCCACGGGAAGCTGCGGTCCGGCCACGGGGCGACCCTAGGCAGCCCCGGTTTCTGTCCCAGGTCCGCCGTGTTCAGGTACCGCGAACGCTTCCTTGCCGCTTGGTGACGCCGAGAAGCAGGCGTGCAGCCTCCTCCATGTCCTCCGCCTGGTTGACGTTGAGCAGCTCGTGCTCAGACGCCGGGACGGTGACCGCGCCCATGGCGGCAGCCAGACCCGTCATGGCGAAGTCGCCGGTCGCCATCAGCCCTCTTACCTCCTCCAGGACCCGAACCCTCGGATAGCGGGCACAGAGGGGTTGGAGTCGGGAGCCGTCGGACGCCGCTGCCGCGGTGTGACCCGGCACCTCGATCAGCCGATCGATCACAGGCCCCGCCATTGGGAGATCGCATGCCAGCACTACGACGTCCTCCGATGTGAGCGCGGCCAGCCCGGCGGCGAGGGCGTTCATGGGGCCTTTCGGGCCCGGCCCGTCGAGCACCACGGGCACCGTGATCGGAGGGAGTGGCACACCGATCCTCGACACCACGACGACCTCCGCGCAGCGCTCGCTCACCATGGCGACCGCACGCTCCAGGAGACTGAGCCCCTCGATGACCAGGCCCGCCTTGGGCCTTCCGAGGCGCCGGCCGGAACCGCCCGCCAGCACAAGACCACCGTGCCGGCCGCTCATGCCGGCGGCAACGACCTTTCCCGAAGGAATGACGACGTCCAGACCATGTCGTTCGGGCCAGGAGCCTCATGGCGACTCTTGAGTATCCTCGCTCCTCTCATGACCACCGCCGAGGAGTGGGTCGCCGGCTTTTCCCGACGGCTCGGGCTGGCCGAGCCGGACGAAGAGGAGGTGGCTCGAATCCTCGACCTGGCGCGGGTGGCCGCCCACCAGTCCGAGCGTCGGGCTGCACCACTGGCGTGCTGGCTGGCGGCGACTGCGGGTCTGTCACCCGGGGAGGCCCTCGGCGTGGCGAAGTCCCTTGAACCGCCCTCAACTCAAGCGAATCCAGAGCCGACCACCTGAGCCCACCTGTCTTCACACCGAGGCGTGGGCCATGCTCGGGACCCTGCCCGTGGCAGGGCCCTTGCGCAGGTAGACAGCCCAGGTGACGGCGGCGAAAACGACATAGGACCCGAGGAAGACCCAGAGGGCGGGGACCGACCAGTCGGCGTTGGCGGCGGCCACGGCCACCTTCTCCGCCGGCGTCCTGGCCGCCTTGACCAGGTCGGAGACGCCCAGGCTCGCCTGGCGGAGGACCAACTGGATGAGGAAGCCGCCGAAGGCACCTATGGCGCCGGCGACGCCGATGACCGCAGCCGCTCGGCGCTTGAACTCCACCGCCACGATGTTCGGAGCGACGCCCTTCTCCTCGGCTTCCCGGCGGCCGAGCACGGCGAAGATCGAAGGGATCATCTTGTAGGTGGAGCCGTTTCCCATGCCCGCCAAGAGGAAGATCACCATGTAGGAGGAGAAGAACACGAAGAAGCTGCGTTCCTGAACGCCGACGATGGCAAGCGCGGTGAACACCGCCATGCCGACGAAGACAGCCAGCGTGACACTGGCCCCGCCCTTCCTGTCGGAGAGCCAGCCTCCCAGCGGACGTGAGACCGATCCGATGAGGGCCCCAACGAAGCCGAGGCCGGCCAGGTAGGTGGCTATGAACGGGTGGCCGGCCAGGAACTCGGGGAACGTGTTCTTGATGACCAACGGCAGGACGAAGGAGAAGCCGATGAAGGACCCGAAGGTTCCGATGTAGAGGAACGACATGATCCACGTCTGGCCGCAAACGAGCGAGGTGAAGTAGGTCCTCTTGTCGGCCTTGGCCTGGGTGAGGCTGTCCATGTAGAGCCAGGCGCCGATGGCGGCGGCGGCGATGAACGGCAGCCACATCAGCCCGGCGTAGGCCAGGTGCACGTCGTGCGTCGGCAGCTTCACAGCCGCAGCCGGCACACCGAGGATGATCACCAGAGGCACCAGCAGCTGCGCCGACGCCACGCCGAGGTTGCCGCCCGCTGCGTTCATCCCCAGGGCGAAGCCCTTCCTTCCCTCGGGATAGAAGAAGGAGATGTTGAACATCGACGAGGAGAAGTTGCCCCCGCCGAAGCCAGCGGTGGCCGCGCAGGCCACGAGCACCCACAGCTGCGCCCCGTGGCCCTGCTCGGCCAACCAGCCGCTGGGCACGACGACGGCCAGCAGCAGCGTGGGAACGAGAAGCAGTGCCGCGCTCATGGCGGTCCACGCCCGCCCGCCGAACCTGGGCACGGCGAATGTGTACGGGATGCGGAGGAAGGAACCGACCAGGTTCGGCACCGCCGTCAGCAGGAACAGCTCCGACACCGACAGCGCGATGCCGATGTTGGCCAGGTTGATCACGACGATGGTCCACAGCACCCAGATGGCGAAGCCGAGGTGCTCGGCGAAGATCGAGAAGAGCAGGTTCCGGTGGGCGATCCTCTTGCCCGTGCTGTCCCAGAAGGCCTCGTCCTCGGGCTCCCAGTGGTCGATCCAGCGGCCCGGGCGGAACCTGGCCACGTGACCGTTGACCCCATCGTCGGGGCGGGCCAGATCTGCAGGGGATGTGAGGGTGGCCGTGTCCATAGTCGATGCGCCGGTCGTGGTCATGAGCGCGCACGCTAAGGCGGCGCAATTTCTCCACCGTGTTCACGCCGTTGCGATCCGGTGAACACGGTCTTGGCAGCCGATGTCACCCCCTAAGCTCGCCTCAGTCCGTTGGGACTGTTCGCATGAGTGACCTTCGCCCGAAACAAGCCCGAAGCATGCCCATGCCAGGATCAGGGCCGTGACGGCGCTCGTCGACGGATTCGGGCGGGTGGCCGACGACCTGCGCGTGTCGGTGACCGACCGGTGCAACTTCCGGTGCACCTACTGCATGCCCGCGGGCGGCCTCGAGTGGCTGCCTCGGTCGGATGTGCTCACGTTCGAGGAGATCACCCGCATAGTCGGCGTCTTCGTAGGCCTCGGCGTGCGCACCGTGCGCCTCACCGGTGGCGAGCCGCTGCTGCGCCGGGACCTCCACGAGCTGGTGGCCCACCTCAGTGCGGCTGGCGTCACCGACCTATCCATGACCACCAACGGCTTCCTCCTGGCCGCCAAGGCCAAGGCCCTGGCCGAGGCCGGCCTCCGGCGCATCAACGTCAGCGTCGACTCGCTCCTCCGGCACCGGTTCACGGCGATGACGCGCCGGGATGCGCTCGACGCGGTGATGGAGGGCCTGGCCGCCGCCGAGCGGGCGGGGATGGCGCCTGTGAAGCTGAACTGCGTGGTCGTCCGGGGCACCAACGACGACGAGATCGTGGACTTCGCCCGCTTCGCCCGCACCACCGGTTACGAAGCGCGGTTCATCGAGTACATGCCCCTCGATGCGGACGAAGGCTGGCAACGGGACCAGGTGGTGCCGTCGGAGGAGGTTCTGGAAGCCGTCGACCGGGCCTACCCCCTCGTCGCCACCGGCACCGGCAGTGAGCCGGCCCAGGTTTACCGGTTCGCCGACGGAGCACCCGGCAGCGTCGGCGTCATCCCGAGCGTCACCGCCCCGTTCTGCGCCAGCTGCAACCGGGTCCGGATCACCGCCGACGGGCAGTTCCGGACCTGCCTCTTCTCTCTGGGCGAGACCGACCTGCGAGGCATGGTGCGCGCCGGTGCGGGTGACGGCGAGATAGCCGAAGCCATCCGGCAGGCGGTGGCCGGGAAATGGGCCGGGCATGCCATCGGGGCGGCGGATTTCACTCGCCCCGAGCGCAGCATGTCCATGATCGGGGGCTGACTTGGCCGATACCGCCGGCTTGGCGGCCCGCACGGTCTCGGCCGAAGAGCTGGCCACGCCGCTGCTCCCCTACGAGCAGGCGCGGGCCTTCGTCATCCAGGCGTTCGAGGCGGTGGCGCCGGTGGAGGTGCCGCTGCTCGACAGCCTCGGCCGCCGCAGCGCCGAGCGCGTCGTAGCCGAGGTGGACGTGCCCGGCTTCGCCAACTCCGCCATGGACGGTTATGCCATCCGCTCCGCCGACACGGCAGGAGCCTCCCCAAACGAGCCGGCACTGCTCCGCCTCGTGGACGACCTCCCTGCGGGGCGGGCGCCGTCGGTTCCCCTCCGGCCGGGGGCAGCGGCCAAGGTGATGACGGGCGCCCCGGTCCCCCCGGGTGCCGACGCCGTCGTCCCGTGGGAGGACATCGCGCCGGGCCCAGGCGAGGACGCGGTGGCGGTGCTCACCGAGGTCCCGCCCGCTGCCCATGTGCGTCCCCGAGGAGAGGACATGGCCGCCGGCCAGGTGGTGATGGAGGTGGGTGAGGTGCTGGGTCCCGTCCACCTCGGCGTGCTCGCCTCCCTCGGTCGGACCCATGTGCGAGCTCGCGTCCCCAGGGTGGCCGTGCTGTCCACCGGCAGCGAGCTGGTCCCACCCGGCCAGCCGCTCGGCGAGGCCCGGATCTACAACAGCAACGCCACCCTGCTGTCGGCGCTGAGCCGTGCCGCCGGCGCCACGGTGACCGCCACGGGGATGGTGGACGACGACCCCCGGCGGGTTGCGGACTGGCTCAACGTCGCCGCCAACCAAGCCGACTTGGTGGTCACGAGCGGCGGTGCGTCGGTGGGTGAGCATGACTGGCTGCGCGAGGTGCTCTGCAGCGAGGGAGAGCTCAGGCTTTGGCGGGTGGCCATGAAGCCGGGCAAGCCTGTGGCCTTCGGCCGCATCGGGGGCGTGCCGGTGCTGGCCTTGCCGGGCAACCCGGGAAGCGCCCTGGCCTGCGCCCATGCCTTCGTCATGCCCGCCATCCGGGCCCTCGAAGGGAGTGACCCCGAACCGGCCTGGTTGCCGGCAGAGCTCGCCGACGACGTGGCCGGCCAACCCAACCGCACGCTGCTCTGCCCGGTGAAGTTGCAGGCAGGCGGCGGCGTGGACAGAGCCTTCCCCCTCGCGGTGCTCTCGGGCGCCCTGTCCCATCTGCTCGGCTTCGACGGCTTCGCCATCGTCCCGCCGGGTGGACTGCCGGCGGGGGCGCCTGTTCGAGTGGAACGGGTCGGGTGATGGAGCCCCCGGACTGATGCCCGGCGTCGAAGCCCCCATCCTCGTCACCGGCCTCGAGCCCGGTCCCCTGGACGTGGCTGCGCTCGTGCAGGCCATCCGCCGGCCCGACTGCGGCGGGGTGGTGGTATTCGAAGGCACCGTTCGTGCCCAGAGCGAGGGCAGGATGGTGCTGAGGCTGGAGTACGAGGCCTACGAGTCGCGGGCCCTGGCCCAGCTCCGGGCCCTGGCCGAGGAGGTGGTGGAGCGCTTCGCCCTCGGCGGCGCGGTGGCCGTGCACCGCGTCGGGGTCGTCGACGTGTGCGAGCCGGCGGTCGTGGTCGCCGCCGCTGCCGCTCATCGAGGCGAGGCCTTCACCGCCGCCCAGGAGCTCATAGACCGCACCAAGGCCGAGGTGGCCATCTGGAAGAAGGAGGTCTTCGCCCAGGGGCATGCCTCCTGGGTGGGCGTGACCTGATGGCCTTCGGCTACCCGGTGTCGCTGGAGCTGGCCGGGCGGCGGTGCGTGGTGATCGGCGCCGGCTCCGTGGCCGAGGACAAGATCGCCGCTCTCCTGGAGGCCGGTGCAACCGTCACCGTGGTGGGCGAGCCCGTGACGGCGGGAATCCGCCGGCTGGCCGAAGAGGGTCGCCTGGAGCTGGTGGAGCGGCCCTACGCCGACGGTGACCTGGAGCAGGCGTTCCTGGCCATCGCCGCCACCGACGACACCCGAGTCAACGCCGAGGTCTTCTCCGAGGCCGAGCGCGCCGGCGTGCTGCTCAATGCCGTCGACGACGTCGATCACTGCCACTTTTCGGTTCCTGCCGTGGTGCGTCACGGTGACTTCGTGCTCGCCGTCTCCACCGGGGCCAAGGCTCCGGCTCTGGCCAAGCGGCTTCGCATGCGGTTGGCCGGCCAGTACGGGCCCGAGTACGGAGCGTTGGTGGACGTGCTGGGCGAGGCCAGGGCGGAGGCCCTCGGCGACAGGGAGGGTGACTTCGTCTCCTGGGCCCGCCGCTGGCAGGCAGCCCTCGACCACGACCTGTTGAGCCTGGTGCGCCGCGGTCGCAAGCAGCAGGCCAAGCAAGTGGTCCTCGATGCCCTTCGGGGGGAAGCTCTGGTCCCGGGGCCTGGGCGGGTGTGGATCGTGGGGGCCGGCCCCGGCGACCCGGGCCTCCTTACCATTCGGGGCAGGGAAGCTTTGTCCGCCGCCGACGTGGTGGTGTACGACCGCCTGGTCCCGCCCGAGCTGATCGAGGGCACCGAGGCCGTCTACGTGGGAAAGCGCGCCGGTGACCATGCCCTGGACCAGGTCGACATCAACAAGCTCCTGGTGGACCTGGCCCGCGACGGCAAGCGGGTCGTCCGCCTGAAGGGAGGCGACCCGTTCGTGTTCGGGCGGGGTGGCGAGGAGGCCGAGGCGCTAGCCGCCGAGGGGATCGAGTTCGAGGTCGTGCCCGGGCCGAGCTCGGCCATCGCTGCCCTGGCCTACGCCGGCATCCCGGTGACCGACCGGCGCTTCGCCTCCTCGGTTGCCGTCGTCACCGGCCACTGCTCGCCCGACGAGCCGGTCAACTGGCGAGCCTTGGCCGCCAGTGTCGACACCATCGTCGTCCTCATGGGGCTGGCCAACCTCGGCCACATCCTCGACGAGCTGGTCGAAGGCGGGCGGTCCCCCTCAACCCCGGCGGCGGTGATCCAGGACGGGACCCTTCCCACCCAGCGCGTGGTCGAGGCCGATCTGGCCGACCTCGGCCATGCGCTGACTGCGGCGGGGATCGGTTCACCGGCGATCCTGGTCGTCGGAGAGGTCGTCCGGCTACGGGAGCGGATCGCCTGGTTCCCGCTCGAGAGCCCGGGGCCCGAGCGTCAAGCGCTTCCCGCCAGCTCGCCGACGACGGATACCAGGCGGTCGACCTCCTCGTAGGTGTTGTAGCCGTGGGGTGACAGGCGTACGCCACCGCTGCGCGCCGAGCAGACCACGCCCCGGGCCTGGAGGGCGTCGGTCACGGCGAGGGGCTCCCACCCGGCGACGGTGAAGGTGACGATGCCGGAGCGGCCGAGCTCCGAGCGGTCGGACACCACCGTGGCGCCGGCCGAGGCCAGGCCTTCGCACGCCCGGTCCGTGAGGGCGGACACGTGGTCCCAGACCGCTTCGACGCCGGCGTCCAACAGGAGGTCCAGCGCGGCACCCATGCCGTGGATGCCCACCATGTTCGGAGTGCCACCCTCGAACCGGCGGGCCGAGTCGTCCCAGACCAGGTCCAGGTTGTCCCACTGCTCGCGGTGGGCCACCGAGGCCCATCCCGGCTCCAGGGGCCGCAGCTGCTCCAGGCACGAGCGGCGCACGTACAGCACGCCGACGCCGAGCGGACCCAGCAGCCACTTGTGGGCGTCGGCCATGGCGAAGTCCACGCCCCAAGCCTCGAGGTCGGCGGGCACGACCCCGAGGCCCTGGATGACGTCGACGCACAGCAGGGCCCCGGCGTCGTGGCACAGGGCCGCCAGGGCGGCCAGGTCGGTGCGCCAGCCCCTTCCGAACTGGACCCAGCTGGTGGCGACCACCCTCGGGGGTGGCCCAGAGGCGATGGTGGCGGCGAAGCCCTCCACCGGAAGGCAGCGGCCGTGGCCCACCGGCGGCACCAGGTCGACGATCACGCCCCGGTCCCGGAGCGCCAGCCAGGGGTAGAGAGTGGAGGGGAACTCGAGGTCGGGAACCACTACCCGGTCACCCTCCTGCCACGCCAGCCCGCTGGCCACGAAGCCGAGACCTTCGGTGGTGTTCTTCACGAAGGCAACGTCGCTCGCCGAAACGCCCATCAGCGTGGCCGCCGCCGAGCGCACCTCCTCGGCCCGCTCCGCGTGGCGCGGGTAGGCCAGCCCGCCGTCGACCGCCAGGTCCCGGGCACATCGGTGCTGCGCCTCCAGCGCCGGACCCGGCAGGGCGGTGATGCCGGCGTGGTTCATGTAGGCCCAGCGGTCGCTGACAGGGAAGTCGGCGCGACCGAGCGGCGTGCTGGAGGACATAGGGTGCGCCGACCCTATGTCCTCCGCCTCTGGCAACCTCCTGCTCGCGGTCGGTTACCCGGTGTCGTTGGTCGTCATCGCCCGCTGGGTGCCGGTGGTGCGTGAACGGCGCTGGCCGTGGTTCGCCGCCCACCAAGCAGGAGTGGCGGCGGTGGTCGCCGGCTGGCTGCTGCGTGGCCGAGCCGCCGGCGCCGCCGCCAACGCGGGCTGGCTGGTGGCGGCGACCGTCTGGTACGCCGCGGGCGGGCGGGACGGCCCGAGGCCTTGACTCCCGGCTGATCCTCCTTAAGCTAACGTCGATAGGTTTTCATCGTTAGCCAGAGGAGGACGTCATGCTCGATCGCTTGGGACGCTTCACCGTGCGGCGCCATCGACGGATCCTGCTGGCCACCCTGGTGGCCTTCGCCGTAGCCGGAGCCGTGGGTGGTGGGGTCGCCGAGCACCTGTCCTCCGGCGGTTTCGAGAACCCGAACGCCGAATCGATCAAGGCCAAGCGAGTGGTCGAGGAGGAGTTCCGCGCCGGTGACCCCAACCTGGTGTTGCTGGTCACCGCCCGCAACGGGACGGTGGACGATCCCGCAGTGGCTGCGGGCGCAGCGGCGCTGACCCAGGAGCTGGCCAACACCCCCGGCATCCAGCAGTCGGTGTCCTACTGGACGCTCGGGTCGCCGCCACCCCTCCGGGGCAACGACGGCAAGCAGGCGCTGGTCCTGGCTCGCATCGGCGGTGACGAGGACACCGTCAACGCTCGGGTCGAGGAGCTGTCGCCCGTGCTCGCCCGCCAGAACAACGCCTTCTCGGTGCGGGTGAGCGGGTTCGCCGAGGTGTTCCGGCAGGTGGGCGAGACCATCGAGGCCGACCTGGTGAAGGCCGAGGGCATCGCCCTCCTGATCACCCTGGTGCTGCTCGTGGTGGTCTTCGGCAGCGTGGTGGCGGCCGGACTCCCTGTAGGCATCGGCGTGCTCTCGATCGTGGGCACCTTCTTCGTATTGCGGGTGCTCTCCGAGCTCACCCAGGTATCGATCTACTCGCTCAACCTGACGACGTTCATGGGTCTGGGCCTGGCCATCGACTACAGCCTGTTCGTCGTCTCCCGGTACCGGGAGGAGCTGCGCCGAGGCCTGGGGCCTGCCGATGCCGTCGTGCGCTCGGTGCAGACCGCGGGCCGAACGGTGCTGTTCAGCGCCGGGACCGTGGCTGTCTCACTGGCCGCCCTGCTCGTCTTTCCCCTCGCGTTCCTCCGCTCGTTCGCCTACGCCGGGATGGCGGTGGTGGCCGTGGCGGCGGTGGCATCGGTGGTGGTGCTTCCGGCGGCGCTGGCCGGGCTGGGCCGCAACATCGACCGCCTGGACGTCTTCCACCGCTCCTACAAGGACGTGGGCGAAGGCTTCTGGCACCGCATGGCCGTCACGGTCATGCGCCGGCCGCTGGTGACGGTTGCCGCCGTGGTAACCGTGCTCCTGCTCCTCGGCCTTCCCTTCCTGCACATCCGCCTCGGCAACCCCGACGACCGGGTGCTCCCCCCAAGTATCAGCAGCCGCCAGGTACAGGACGAGATCAGGCAGAACTTTTCATCGCGGGAGGCGGGCTCCGTGCTGGTCGTGGCCACGGGCCCCACCACCTCACCCCAGGGTGTGATCAACGCCTACGCATCCGCTCTGTCGGCCATCGACGGCGTGGCCCGGGTCGACGCCTCGACGGGCTCCTACGCCGGCGGCCGCCTGGTCGCGCCGCCCGGGCCTGTGTCGGCCCGCTTCACCTCCGGCAAGGGCACCTGGCTCGCCGTGGTGCCCTCGGTGGAGCCCGTCTCGGCTCGCGGCGAGCGGCTGGTCAAGGAGATACGCGCTGCGCCGAGCCCGTTCCCGGTGTCGGTCGCAGGTCTCTCGGCCGAGCTGGTTGACAGCAAGGCGAGCATCCTGGGGCGGCTGCCCCTGGCCGCCGGCATCGTCACCGTGATCACCTTCACGCTCCTGTTCCTCATGTTCGGGAGCGTGCTGGTTCCGCTCAAGGCCGTGGTCTTGAACCTGCTGAGCCTGACGGCCACCTTCGGCGCCATGGTGTGGATCTTCCAGGACGGCCACCTGTCCGGGTTCCTGGGGTTCACTCCCACCGGATCCATCGTCGTGGCCATGCCCATCCTCATGTTCTGCATCGCCTTCGGCCTCTCCATGGACTACGAGGTGTTCCTCCTCTCGCGGATCAAGGAGGAGCACGACCGCACGGGCGACAACGAGCGGTCGGTGGCGGTGGGCCTCGAGCGCACTGGACGCATCGTGACCGCGGCCGCCGCCCTCCTCGGCGTGGTGTTCCTGGCCATGGCCACCTCCCGGGTCTCGTTCATGAAGCTCTTCGGCATCGGCCTTACCATGGCGGTGCTCATGGACGCCACCCTCATACGGGCCACGCTCGTACCGGCATTCATGAAGCTGGCCGGCGAGGCCAACTGGTGGGCACCGGGGCCGATGCGGCGGTTCCACCAGCGATGGGGACTGCGCGAGGCGGAGCCCACTCCCGACGACGTCGCCGGGTCGGCGCCGACGGTCCAGCGGGTGCCGTAGTCATGGCCGCGCCGGCGCGCCGGAGGCGGGCGCCCAAGGGAGAGGGCGACCGCCTCCGAGCGGAGATCCTCGCCGCCACCGAGCAGCTTCTTATCGAGACCGGCGACGAGGCCGCCGTGTCGGTCCGGGCCATCGCCGATGCGGCCGGAGTGACGCCCCCGTCCATCTACCTCCACTTCGCCGACAAGGACGAGCTCGTCTTCGCCGTCTGCCAGCAGCAGTTCGCCGAGCTGGGCCGGCGAATGGAGGAGGCGGCTCGGGGCGTGGAGGATCCGGTTCAAGCCCTCACCAACCGGGGAAGGGCGTACATCACCTTCGGCGCCGAGCACCCGGCGCAGTACCGCATCCTCTTCATGGGCAAGCGGGAGATGACCCGGGAGGACTTCGAATCGGGCACCCTCCCCGGGATGGAGGCCTTCACCCAGGTCGTGGGGAGCGTGCAGGCGTGCATGGACGCCGGGGCTTTTGCACCCGGCGACGCCTTCGTGGTGGCGACCGGGTTGTGGGCGGTCGTGCACGGGGTCACGTCGCTGCGTATAACCGTTCCCGGTTTCCCCCTCGTCGACGCCGATGCCCTGGTGGAGCACGTGCTCGAGGTCCAGGCCCGAGGCCTGACTGCAGAGAGCCGGCCAATCGAGTAAGGATGGGGTCACGTCCTCGGACACCATCAGCAAGGCACCAGTACCTCGGACAAAGGAGCACACCACATGACCGACACAGTCGAAGGCGTCTGCGAGAAGTGCGGGGCCGGCGTGAGCGTCGGCGAAGAGGGCACCCTGGTCTGTGACGGCTGCAACACCGCCACGGGCGTGTGCACGTGCGAGGGACGGGCCGCCACCACCTGGTCACCCCCGGACCGAGAGAAACTTCCGTAGCCCCAGCCTCGGGACTTCGGGTTCGAGCCAGCCAGTGGACGACCGGGAGGTTGTGCGGGCCTTCGTCGCCGACGGGATCCGCCAGGGCTTCGGGGACACCGTCAACGTGGAGAGGGACGTCCTCCTTCTCGACGGATGGTGGCACGCCGCCTTCCGGATCGCGCCCGACGCCTTCATGGTCCGCATCGACGAGCCACCCTCGGCCGGCACCGTCATGGACGACCTGGTCACCGAGCTGGCGGCTCAGGGGCTGACCGCCGTGGGCGACCACCTGCCGCTCACCATCGCCCTGGCCTACACCGAGCTGTCGCTCGGCACCGGGGTGAGCTGGGCGCTGTGGGCCACTGACCGGGCCTCGGGCGAGGCGGCGCTGGCGGCCAGGGTGGATCCCGATTCCTCGGCCCAGGACAGCATGCTGTCCCACAGCGCCGAGCCCGAACAGGTCACCGACCTGAGCGCCGAGCTCGAAGGGGCCCGGCGCATGGCAGGGCTGCCGGAGTCGGTGATCGTCGCCGTTGGCATCGAAGACACCGCACTGAGGCAGCTGCGCCCGGCCATACCCGAGTGCCGCTTCGAAGCGGTGCCCGTGCAGGCGGGGCCCGGAGCATGTGGGCCCCTGCGCCCCGCGCTGGTCCTGGTCGATGCCAGGACCCAGCCGGCCAAGGAGTTCATCATGGAGTTCAGGGCCGACGCCTGCGGGCGCTTCCTCCCCGTGCTGGCGGTGACGAACGAGGAGCTGCCCCTTGGCGCGGACGAGATCCTGAGTCCCGACCTCGAGCCTCTGAGCTGGGTCGAGCCCATCCGCAAGATGCTGCCATAGGAGCCCGGTACCTCAAGCTGCCACCGATGGCCCGGGCCTGTACTAGTTGTCATCGGTAGCCGGCGCTACGTTGACCGGCGTGAGCCACCCCTACGACCTGGTGATCGTCGGGATGGGCTCGGGTGGGATGGTGGCGTCGGAGTTCGCCGCTTCGCTGGGGCTCGAGGTGGCCGTGGTCGAACGAGCCCGCGTCGGCGGTGACTGCCTCTGGACGGGCTGCGTCCCCTCCAAGGCCCTGTTGGCGTCGGCCAAGGTGGCCCACCACCTCCGTACCGCCGACCGGTGGGGGCTGCCCGCCCTGGACACGCTGGACATCGACACGTCGCTGGTGTGGAAGCGCATCCGCGACACCCAGGCCCAGATCGCCGCCACCGATGACAACCCCGAGCGCTACCGGAGCCTGGGCGTCGAGGTGATTCAGGGCGACGCCCGCCTGACGGGCCCTCACAGCGTGGAGGTCGACGGCCGCACCCTGTCCACCCGGTACATCCTCCTCTGCACCGGGAGCCGGCCGGCCCGACCCCCCGTCGAGGGGTTGGAGGAGGCGGGCTACCTCACCAGCGAGAACATCTTCGAGCTGGAGCGGGCACCGAGGACCGTGGTGGCCATCGGAGGTGGTCCCATCGCCATCGAGATGGCCCAGGGGCTCCGCCGCCTGGGCCTCGGCGTCACCGTCCTCCAGAGGGGCGACGGGATCCTCACCAAGGACGAACCCGAGCTGGTGGCCCTGCTGACCGAGGTCCTCGTGGAGGAGGGCATCGACCTCCAGCTCGGCGTCGCCGTCGACCGGGTGACGGTGGAGGATGGGCACAAGGTGGTCCATTGCCATCAGGGGGGCCGCCAGGGTGGCCGGGAGGTGCGCTTCGCAGCCGAGGAGCTCCTCGTCGGCGTGGGCCGCAAACCCAACGTCGAGGGTCTGGGCCTGGAGGCAGCCGGAGTCACGGTCGGGCAGCGCGGCATCGAAGTGGACGACCGCATGCGAACCAACGTGGCCTCGATCTACGCAAGTGGGGACGTGGCCGGGCGCTACCTGTTCACCCATTCGGCGGGGCACGAGAGCGTGCGGGCGGTGAGGGACATGTTCTTCCCCGGCAAGGGAACCGTCAGCGACGTGGTCCCCTGGTGCACCTTCACCGACCCCGAGCTGGCCCACGCCGGTCTCACCGAGGCGGAGGCCCGCCGCATCCACGGCAACAAGGTCCGGGTGCGCCGGCTGGACCTGGCCCATTCCGACCGGGCCCGGGCCGACGGTGACTCGGTCGGGCGCATCATGGCCGTGTGCGGCCCGAGCGACCGCCTGCTGGGGGCGCACATCCTCGGCCCCCACGCCGGCGAGATGATCCACGAGCTGGCCTACGTCGTGAGTCGCAGAGGCCGCCTGAGCGAGCTGTCCAAACTCGTGCATGTCTACCCCACGCTGTCGACGTCCATCGGCCAGCTGGCCTCCGAGTCCAGCTTCGACAACGCGCGGCGCTTCGGCTGGCTCACCACGCTGTCCCGCCTCGAGGAGACCGTCAGGTCTCGATACACACGAGCGGCCCAATACATCAGGAGGTGACGATGTCCGTCTACGAGCTGCTCAAGTTCGTGCACATCATGGCCGCCGTCGTCTGGGTGGGCGGATCGGTCGCCATGCAGATCCTCTCCTTTCGGGTCATGAGGTCGGGCGACGCCGCCCGCCGAGCGGCTCTGACCGCCGAGATCGAGCTGTTGGGCACCCGCGTGTTCACACCGGCCTCCGGGATCCTGCTCCTCTTCGGCATCTTCCTCGTGATCAACGGCAACTGGGAGTGGGGGGAGCCGTGGATCGGAGGCGGCCTGGCCATCTGGCTCGTGTCCACCGTCGTCGGCTCCACGTTCCTCGGCCCCGAGCTGGGGCGGGTCCAGAAGCTGGCCCAGGCCGAGGGACCTGAGTCTGCGCCGGTCAGGGCCCGCGTCGACCGGCTGCTCCTCGTCTCCAGGGTGGACCTGGCCCTCCTGGTCCTCGCCATCTTCCTCATGACCACCAAGCCGGGTACCAACTTCTGAGCGGCCCCTCGGGGAGACAGCACTTCACCGCGCTCGGCTGAGTGTCTCGCCCCCATCCGATGCCCGGTCGGCGGCTCGGACCTGGCGAGCGGGGCGGAATCCGTCGGACGGCCGCCGGCTGCGGACATTGGCGTCGGCGCGGATGATGTGCATGACGGCGTTGATCTGGGCCAGGTGGGTGAAGGCCTGCGGGAAGTTGCCCAGATGCCGGCCGGAGCGGGGGTCTATCTCCTCGGCGTACAACCCGAGGGGGCTGGCGTGGTTCAGCAGCTTCTCGCACAGCTGGCGGGCCCGGTCCATCTCTCCGATCTCGGCCAGCGCCGATACCAGCCAGAACGAGCAGATGGCGAACGAGCCCTCCTCGCCCGAGAGGCCGTCGTCGGTCTCCTGCACGCGGTAGCGCAGGACCAGCCCGTCGACCGTCAGCTCCTCGGCGATGGCCAGCACCGTACGGCGGATCCGCTCGTCGTCCGATGGCAGGAAGCGCACCAGCGGCATCAGGAGGAGAGAGGCGTCGAGGGCGTCGGTGGCGTAGTCCTGGGTGAACACGCCTCGGTGGTCCAGTCCGTTGGCGCAGATGTCTGCGTGTATCTCCTCGGCCGCCGCCCGCCAGCGAGCGACTCGCTCCTCGTCGCCTCGCATCTCGGCCAGTCGGGTGCCGCGGTCGGCGGCCACCCAACACATCAACTTGGAGGACGTGAAGTGCTTCGGCTCGCCCCGCACCTCCCAGATGCCGCGGTCGGGCTCGCGCCAGTGGGCCAGCGCCGCCTCCACGTGGCGCACGAGGATGGGCCACACCCGCTCGGGAAGGTGGTCGCGCGACTTGGTGTGCAGGTAAACAGAGTCCAGCACCGCGCCCCACACGTCGTGCTGGTCCTGGTCGTAGGCACCGTTGCCGACGCGGACGGGCCGGGCGCCCTCGTAGCCGGACAGGTGGTCGAGGACCACCTCGTCGAGCCGGCGTTCGCCGCCCACGCCGTACATGACCTGGAGGTCCTCGTCGTCCTCGCAGACGTCGGCGATGAAGTAGAAGAAGTCGTTGGCCTCCCAGTCGAAGCCCAGGGTGTAGAGGCCCCACAGCATGAAGGTGGAGTCGCGGACCCACGAGTAGCGGTAGTCCCAGTTCCGCTCGCCGCCCGGCGTCTCGGGAAGGGAGGTGGTGGGCGCGGCGACGACCGCGCCGGACGGAGCATAGGTCAGGCCCTTGAGGGTGAGCGCCGAGCGCTCCAGGAACGAGCGCCACGGATGGTCGGGGAAGTTGCCGCGGGCCAGCCAGTGCTGCCAGTGGTGCGCGGTCCACACCACGCGGCGGTACGCGTCGTCGTACGTCTGCGGCATTGCCACGTTCCCCCACGAGAGCGCGCAGAACCGCGTCTCGCCCTCCTTGATGAGCGTGCGCGCGATGGCGCGTGGTCCTTCGAAGCCGATGTTCATGTCGCTGGTCAGGGTGAGTGTCGCGCCATCCGCGTGGCGCTCCTCGGGACGGCATACGCCCTGGTGATAGTCCTCGCCGACGTACTCCCAC
>JALYGF010000045.1 GCA_030777325.1 Actinomycetota bacterium
GAACTGGTAGGCCATTTCATCGACGAGGCACGTCGAGACGGCCACTCGTGGACGGCAATCGGCGAGCGTCTTGGTGTTTCCAAGCAGGCTGCGCGCCAGCGCTTCGGCGAGCCTGGAGGAAATTTCGCCCTGGAGGGCCTGCGGTTGATGCCTCGCCTGCAGAGGTGTCTCGACGCCGCTCAGCGCGAGGCGATGAGCGACGGCAGCCCGGAGGTGGGCACTCATCATCAGCTCGTGGGGTTGTTTCACGAGGGCGTCGCCGCGGGCATCCTCGACAAGCTCGGCGTGACGGTCGATGCCGCACGGACCACCGCCAACGCCGTGGTCCCGCCCGCGCCGCCGAGCGCCGTGCCGCCGCCGAACTCGAGAGAGGCCCGCGACAGCCTGGAGCGGGCGGCACGTCTCGCCCGTCGGGCGGGCTGCGACTATCTCGGGACCGAGCACCTCCTGTACGCCATCGCGTTCGACCCCGGCTCTCGTGGCCGTCAAATCCTGAGTCGCCTCGACATCAATCTCGCCGAGCTCAAGCAGGAGCTTGCCTGTTTCGTCGAGGGGACTACCAGGAAGCGGCGCCGCGGGCGGAAGTGGGACAAGGACGACATGTGTTCCTTCTGCGGCAAGCGCCGCCTCGACGAGGTTCGTCTGGTCGCCGGACCCGGGGTGTGGATCTGCGAGAACTGCGTACAGCTCTGCACCGAGATTCTCTTCGAAGAATGGCAGCGGCCTAGCAGCGCCACGTCGCGCGTGTTCCGAAGACCGCCAGCAGGGCGAGGCCAACCGTGAAGGTCTGCTCGACGACGAGCGCCAGAAGGGGTTCCAGTCAACCGAAGCGAGCCCGACGGGCCGTTCCGTCGCCCCCCAGGGCCTCGGCCGCGAGCCATATGGGTGTGGTCTAATCGCGACGGCGGCAGAGAGGCGGAATGGGGATGGATCGCTGATTCAAGATTCGGGCGCGTATCTGTTCAGCACGTATGGCCTGGTCCGCAATGATTGGCTCAACAGGGACGCCGACTGAGTCACTTCTCTGGCGCCGCGTTACGACACACCGTCCGCCGACGCCTGTGACGACGGTGAGGGGCGGAACGGCAGGATAGGGGCATGCGCGCTGTCGAAGCGGCCATAGGCATTGCCAGCCTTTTCAGTGTCGAGGTCAGGGATCCGGTCATCCTGGCTGATTCGAACAACGTCGTCGTTTGGCTCGCGCCCTCCCCGGTCGTAGCCAAGGTCGGGACCGGGCATCACCGTTCGTTGAGCCTCGAGCTCGCTGTCGCGCGGCACCTCGTCCAGCGGTGTGCTCCGGTAGTCGCTCCGGCTAGCGAGCTGCCCCAACGTGTCCATCAGGTCGAAGGGTTCGAGGTCACGTTCTGGGAGTACGAAGCCCATGATCGAGACGAGGAAGCTGATCCGGAGTTGCTCGGGCGGGCTCTTTTCGAGCTGCACCGCGTTCTCAGATCCTATCCCGGCCGGCTCGCCTCCTACGAGCGTGAGCTCGATGAGGTCCGCAACGTTTTGAGCCAGCCTGCCCAGGCTCCGGCGTTGACGAACGTAGACCGCGAGCTGCTGCTCAGCGCGCTGGACCGATTCCGCACCGAGCTGGCATCGCGGGAAGTCGACCAGCGTCCCCTGGACGGCTCGCCGCACTCCTTCAACGTCCTCGTGGCGGACGGCAAGCCGACGTTCATCGATTTCGAGACGGTGTGCGAAGGTCCCGTCGAGTGGGACCTAGCCCACGTCGGTCCGGACACTGCCGTCGCCTACCCGGGCGCTTGGAACGCAGGTGTCCGCGACTTGTGCGCGGCACTCGTCAGCGTGAAGACGGCCACGTGGTGCTGGGCGGGGATAGAGCATCCAGAGCTGAGGTGGCATGCCGTTCACCACCTCGACCTCGTCAAGCGCGTGATGTCGTAGCGACCGACTGGTCGAGATCGGGAGGAAGGCGAGAATCATGTCGAGCACCCGAAGGAGACGCTGTTCATATCCACCGCAGTACACAAGTTGCGCATCGACGTGCAGCACCACGAGCGGACCCGCTGTTCTGGGTCGACACGATCGGCTGCGAGGTCGCACAGGACGAAGCCTACGGAGAGGAGCGTTGGCTCCAGCTTCAGCTGCCCGATGGCGTCGCTTTGGTATTGGAGAACGTGCTCCCCGGGCCGATCCCGTTCGGCCCCGGGCAGCCCAACACGCCGGTCTTCGGCACCGACGATATCGACGCAAGATTCGGTGAGCTGTCGCGGCGATACTCGCTTCGTGCAGGAGCCCATCGACATGCCGTTCGGCCGCTGGGCGCTGTTCGAGGACCCCGAAGGCAACCGGTTCCCGCTGATGAGCAAGCGTTTGACGCGGGGCCGGCCGGCCCAGTGATGTCGACGGAAAACACGCCAGATTGACGGCTCTCGGTGGTTCGACAGGCGGTGCACCAGCGAACATGACGACGGCATCGGATGACCAAGCAGTGCGCGGATATCCGGCGTTCGGTCGGCGGCCCTTGGCGACGACCTGCGTGAGGCCGGCCGCTTCCTTCTTGCCCGTCGAGCGCCGCGCATAATGCGGGACCGGAATCGCCGGACCCTGCAGCGACAACAGCAGGCCGGCGACCGCCCGACTTCCGGCGCAGCGCAGTGCGTCGACCGCCCGATAACGATCAACGTCGGACGATCGGGGGGTAGCCCCAGATCCCGTCCGGGCCCGTCTGAGAACGACTGGCCCAGTACAGATGGCTTGTGTCCGACCCGTCCTCCGCCGACCTCAGAACTCTGACACCGTCGGAGATACGACCGCGGGTCCTTTCGGGCTGTCGCCGCGGGGTGAAACGGCCCAAGGTTTCAGACCCTTGGATTGCCCAAGATTGTGCGGGCGACGCGCTCCGCGGCGTCTTTCTGCATGGGTGGCGTCACATGGGTGTAGATCTCCCTCGTCACGTGCGTGCTCGAGTGATTGAGGCGCTCGCTAACGACCTGGATGTCGATGCCCTCTCGGAGTGCCAGCGTGGCCCAGGTGTGACGGAGCCCGTGGAGCACCAGACGACGCAGCGGCTCGCCGGGATGCACCCGGTTGTGCTGCAGCTGCTTGCGGAGGAACTCTCGGCTGAAGCGGTCCGGCTCGTAGACGCTGCCGTCGGGGTGGCAGAAGACGAAGTCCTGATCGCTGTAGCCGGCGCCGATGAGGAGCTTCTCCTCGGCCTGGCGAGCCCGCCAGCGCCGGAGCATGCCGACCGTGCTGGCGTCGAGGCGGATCATGTGGCCTCGTTTGGTCTTCGGCAGCTCCTTGACGCGTAGCTCGTGGTCGATCACCGTCACCTGACGGGAGATGATCGCCGTGCCCTCGTCGAGGTCCAGATCGCCCCACTGCAAGCCGAGGCACTCGCCTCGCCGGCAACCAGTGGTGGCCAGGAACACCCACGCCGGCAGGTAGCGGCTGTCGGCGACGAAGTCGAGGAAGCTCCGGAGCTGAGCGGACGTCCAGGCGTCGGGCCGGCCGTTGCGCACCGAGCCGACTGGAGGGGGAGTGGCGGCGTCGGCGACGTTGCGAGCCACTCGGTTCCAGCGCATGGCGTCCCTCAGGGCCGCGTGGACGATCGTGTGGACGTAGCGCACGGTGCGGGGCTTGAGCCCGGGAGGCGCGGACCGTGCCGGCTTCCGCTGGTGACGACGTCGATGGAGAGCCGCGACCGCATGGCGCGTGATCCCGGCCTCGTCGGGAAATGCCTCGGCCAATCGTCAGCCACGGCTTGCCAGCTCCGACCCGTCTTGCGCAACCGCTCGACGAGCTCAACGACATCCGGTGGGTGCTCTCGAACCGGAGGCTTCGGGCGTCGTCGGCCCTCGTCGAGCAGCTTGCGGTACATGACGTTGAGGTCCATCGGCGTGAGCAGCTGCAGCGGGATTCCCCCGACGAAGGGGACGACGTGCAGCCGGACGTACCGGGCGTAGGAGCGGTAGGTGCTCTCCTCCAAGGTCGGTGGCAGCTGGGTCGGTAGCCACTCGTCCTCCAGAAACTCCCGAACGCTCACCCGCTCGGGCCGGACCCAAGTCCCGGACCGCATGGAGTTGAGCGCTTCGACCCGAGCGGCCTCGGCTTCCCTGCGGGTGCGGAACCCGCCCTTGCTCACCTGGCGGCGTTGGCCTTCGCCGCCGGTCACGTACACGTAGTAGGTCCATGTCGATCCCCGCTTGCAGATGTTGGCCCGGCTACTCATCGTCGTCCTCCTCGGCTAGTGGCTCTTCGAGGGCTGCCCGCCGTCGACGCTCCCTCTGGCGGCGCTGTTCGACTACGTCGGTCACCACTCCTTCGTCGATGAAGGCGCCAGGTCGGTAGTCGTTGAAGGCGGTCAACGCGTCAGCCAGACCGCGAAGGTTCTCGGCGAACGTAGCGACGTCGTCCCCGGGATGCTTGGCCCCCCTAATGCGGCGGGCCGCCAACCCGTGAAAGACCGCCACGAGGACGTCCTCGGGCAGCAGGGGCTCACGGTGGCGGAGGGTGCCGGCGATGTCGGCGAGGATCGGTTCCGGGCCCACAAGCGCGTCGGACCGTGGAATGTCGATTGCCCGGGTCAGTAGGTGGGACCAGTTGGCGGCCCGACCGGCAAGGATCGAGAAGTTGTCGCGGTGGCCGAGGAGGAGCACCAGCAGGTACTCCCACGGGAGCCCACCCTTCGCATCATCCGTCATCAGCCGACCCTCGCCGTCATCAGGCGGTAGGAAGAAGAACAGCACGGGCAGATCGAAGGTGCGAGCCAGGCCCACGAGCTCGTTGGCAGTGAACTGCCGCACCCGCTGACCACCCACCGACCCCTCGGCCTGAGCGACGGTGGCCTGACTCCACTTGGACCCCGTGAACCGGCTGAGGCGCTCGGCCACCTCGGACTGCGTGAGGCTGCGCAGCACTCGGGCTCTTGTGAGGTTGTGTGCGACAACCTGGCTGGCGGTCCACGCCCGGTTGTCTTCGGCCTTCGCTCTTGCCATGCGGCCTCCGTCTCAGATGGGGGACAGGGCAGCGGCGCTTTCGTGTTGCGTCGTCCGCTCGCCTATTCCATCATGCTATGGAGAGTTACGCCAGTGTAATGTCCACGGTTCGCCGGAGGTGGCGATGCGCTACGACGACCTTCCTCCCTTCCTTCGAGTCGAGCAGGCCCAGGAGCTGACCCAGCTCGGTCGATCCCAGCTGTATGAGCAGACGCGCCGGTGGCGCGAGACCGGTGGCAAGGAAGGCATCCCCGTCGTCGAGTTCGGCCGTTGCCTGCGGATCCCCACCGCTGCCCTGCTCCGCATGGCCCTCATCGACGCCGACACGACAGCGGGAGACAGCGATGCCGCCTGAGGTGCGCATCGAGCACCGCTATCCGGCCGCCCTCGGGTTCCTCCGCCAGCATGGGCCGCAGGCGCTGGCGGTGCTCCACGACATGCTCGCCCGGGCCGAGAACCGTGACGGCCGCCTTCTCGCCCAAGCCAGCACCCGGGACGTCGCCGAACGGCTCGAGTTCCTCTCGAAGGACACCGTTCACCGCCGGCTGCGTCAGCTCGCCCGGGCCGGTGTCATCGAAGCGCTCGACCGCCGGCCTGGCTCCACCTTCACCCCTACTACCTACGTCCTGCACCTCGACGACTCCGGCATCACCGTCCTCAGTGACGACCTGCCCCGCCTGAACCGAGCTGCCCTCATGATCCGCCCTCTCCCCAGCCACCCGTCGCATCAACAGACAGACGAGTGCACGCGCCCGTGCGGGAACCGACCGTGACCGCTCGGACCACCACCCTGCGGGGCGCCGACGCCGGCCGGTACTACGTCGAGGACCAGCTCGGCTACTACCTCGACAGCGGAGAGCCCCCCGGTGTGTGGCGTGGTCGCGGCGCAGCCCGGCTCGGCCTCGAAGGCACCGTTGACGAGGAAGACTTCCTCGATCTGATGGCCGGTGTCGACCCAGATACCGGACGCCTTCTCGGCACCCCCCACACGGACCGGACGGTGCGGGGCTTCGACGTGACCTGCTCGGCACCCAAGTCAGCGTCGGTGCTGTTCGCTGTCGGTGACGACGCCGTGCGACGCGAGGTGTTGGAGAGCCATGACGCCGCCGTGGGCGCCGTGGTCGACTGGGTCGAACGCCACGCCCACTGCCGCTACCGCATCGATGGCAAGGTCTGCGTGTTCGACGCCGACGGGATCACCGCCGCCGTCTTCCGCCAGCACACCAGCCGCGCCCTCGACCCGCAGCTGCACTCCCACGTGGTCATCGTGAATCGGGTCCTTTCGCCCGACGGCCGGTGGTTGGCGCCCGACGGCCGCACGATCAAGCGCGATCAGCAGACCCTCAGCCGGCTCTACCACGTTGGCCTCCGAGGCGAGCTGACCCGCCGCCTGGGTGTGCGCTGGATGGAGCCGGTCAACGGCATCGCCGAGATCGCCGATGTGCCGGACGACGTCCTGGCCGAGTTCTCGCAGCGAGCAGAAGCGGTCGAGGCCCGGATCGACGAGAAGCTGGAGCGCTTCACCGAGACCTTCGAGCGCACCCCGACTCCACGCGAGCGCTGGAGGCTCGAGCGAGAGGCCGTCCTCGACAGTCGCCCGACGAAGTCCGAAGCCGACCCGGCAACGCTCGAACAGGACTGGCTCGCTCGCCTGGCCCACCTAGGCGTAACGCCCGAGCGCCTCGTTGCCGAGGCGCTCGGATCGGAGCGGGGCAGCGAGCGGCTCGACCACGCCGCGGTGGAGCGGCTCGTCGAGCAGGCCCTTGCGGCGTTAGCGGAAAGACAGTCCACATGGCGGGTGGCGGAGGTGGTCCGAGAGCTGGCGGCAGCCGTGCCGACCAAACTCGCCGTGCCAGCCGAACAGCTCGCCCGGTGGATCGACGAGGTTGCCGACGAGGTCGTCGCAGAACGGATGACCGACCTGTCGCGCCCGATTCCCATGACGTGTCGTTGCGCCGGGACGGGCGCCCAATCAGCGAGTCAGCTATCGACCGGTTGCTGACCTTGCCCGACATCCTTGTCCAGGAGGAGCGGCTTCTAGCCCTTGCCGAGCGGCGTCTCGCTCTCGGCGGCGTCGACCACGAGGTCGAGGCAACCGAGGAGCTGAGCGGCCCGCAACGAGGATTGGCCGTCGCCGTTGCCGGCGATCGCGCCCTGGTGATTGCCGTCGGACCGGCCGGGACCGGCAAGACGACGGCGATCCGCCCTGCCGTCGACCAGTTGCGGCGGGAAGGGCGAGTCGTGTTCGGCGTCGCCCCCTCGGCCGCTGCTGCCGAAGTCCTGGCCGTGGACACCGGTGTCGACGCCGACACCCTCGACAAGCTCCTGATCGAGCATGCCCTCGACCGTCCGCCAGACCACCGCTATGACCTGCCAACAGGGGCGACCGTCATCGTGGACGAAGCGGCCATGGTCGCAACGCCGCGGCTGGCGGAGCTGATGGAGCTGGCCGATCGCCGAGGCTGGCGGCTCGCCTTGGTAGGCGACCCGCTCCAGTTCACCGCCGTGGGCCGCTCTGGGATGTTCGGGCACTTCGTCGAGACGTTCGGAGCGATCGAGCTCGGCCGGGTCCACCGGTTCAACCACGACTGGGAGCGCGACGCCAGCCTCCGGCTCCGCGGCGGCGACGTGTCGGTCGTCGACCTCTACGAGCAGCATGGCCGTCTCCACGGTGGGACCGCCGGCCAGATGCGTCGAGCCGTCGTGGCCGCCTGGTGGGAAGCGGCGGAGCGGGGCGAAACCGCGTCGATGATGGCGCCAACGAACGCCGCCGTGGTGGCGCTCAACCGTGAAGCCCAGCGCCGCCGCCTCGACGCGTGCCAGCTCGACGACGCAGGCCGGTCGGTCGAAGTCGGCCCCTACCGGATCCATGTCGGAGACCTGGTGGCGACCCGGCACAACGCACGCCAGGTCGTCACCGACCGGGGCCTAATGGTCAAGAATCGGGACCGCTGGACGGTTGAAGCCGTCCACCGTGATGGGGGCCTCAGCGTTGCCGGGAAGACGGGCAATGTTCGGCTGCCAGCCGAGTACGTCACCGAGCAGGTCGAGCTGGCCTACGCAGAGACGAGCCAGGCAAACCAGGGACGGACGGTCGACCGCTCCCTGCTGTACCTCGACGGTCCAACCGGGAGCAGCGGGATCTACGTCCCGCTGACCCGTGGCCGGGAGTCGAACGAATGCTTCGTCGCGATCCGCGGTGAGGAGAAACCCGCCGACGTGGTCGCCGAGGCCCTCAGCCGGAGCTGGATCGACCGCCCGGCGATCTCCGTCAAGGCTGAGCTGTGCGAAGCAGGGGCCCCGGACTCCGACGACAGCCGATGGAGCGGACGGCAGGCCCTGGTCGGCAGCGCGGTCCGGCGCCTGCTCCAACGCGCCGCCGAGCTCGAGCGAAACCTGAGCGGGGCACGCTTCGGGCTCGACGTCGCTCAGACGAGAATCGCCTCGCTCTCTAGGGAGCGCCAATCCCTCAGCCGGTCCATCGAAGAGCACGAAGCACGGCTCGAGGCAGCCCGACGCACGGTCGACGAGCTTGACCGGCCTCTCATGCGGCGACGGCATCGAGTCGAGCTGGACGGGGCGCGCCGTCAGCTGGATTGGGTTCCCCGCGCCATCGAAGGAGAGCGAGCCAAGCTCGCGCAGTTGGAAGGCGAGGAGAGACGCGCGGCTGAGCGGCTGACCGAGGCGGTCGCCCTTGACGCGAGCCGCCCGAAGCTCATGGCCGAGCGAACGATCGTCCGGTCCCAGCTCGACCAAGACGCCCGCCTGCGAGGCGAGCACCCCAGCGTGGAGTTGGCGCCGGTGATCATCGAGCACCTCGGCCGAAAGCCAGCCGATGACGCTGGCGCGGCCCTCTGGGTCGATGCCGTGGGCCGTCTCGCCCAGCATCACGCAGCCTTCGAGCTTCCCGGAACCACGCTCCTCGGACGCCAGCCCCGCCTCGTTGGCGATGACGTGTACGCGTCAAGCCATCAGGCGGCGAGGCAGGCGATCGACCGTTTGGACCGGCCTCTAGGACGGCAGCCGGAGATCGAGCCGCCCCACATGAGTCTCGGGCTCTCGTTGTGATCGCCCCGGGCGGTCGTACCCGGGCGGTGCTCATTCAGTGTGCTTCGGAGGGCGACTCCTCGACGAGCTCGATGTCGCCGTAGACGCAGGCAAGGTCGTATTCGTTCGAGAGCGTTCCCCATGCCGCGTCCGCCACCCACTCGGGGTCGGCGTACGCCTCGTGGCCTTCCTCGATGGTCACGGTCAGCGAAAAGCGGTAGGTGCGGCTCATCCCCGATGATTGCTCGAGCGGGTGAGCAACCGACGTTCCAGCGCGCCGCTAAAGACCGCGTGCCCGGACCGCCGGACTGTCCGGGAGAGCCTTGACGGCCCGGTAGCTGAGACGCTGCGATCCGACTGGCGTCCTCTCTGGGTAGCGCGATCTTGGTGAAACGTGGTCAGCGGCTCTTGGCTGACTACGGCCACTCGAGCGACAGCGATGTGGCCGCGGTGCTGGCCTTCATCACCAGGCGGTTGGGGTCCGCGGGTATCGGGCGGAAGCCGAAGTGTTCATAGAACCCGCGGGCACGATCGTTGATGGCGTCGACCACGATCACTCGGCCACCACCGATGCGGATGGCCGCCAAGGTCGTGTCAAGCGCTCCTACGAGCAATTCGCCGCCGCGGCCACCGCCGTGCAGGTGCTCGGACAGCGCCAGTCGCGCAAGAAGGAATCCCGGAATCACGTTGGGAGCTCCACGACCAACCGACGACGGGACTTCTTCCCGGAGGATGTTGTGCGGGAGGATCGCGAAGTAGCCGATCACCCCGTCTGCGCCATCGGACCAGATGTACACCCGGGCTGTTCCGGCGCGATCGGCGGTTTCGCCTGCGTCTCGAAGCCAGCCGTCGAGATCGGCGTTTCCGGATACGAAGGACTGGATCGAGTGATGGGGTGAGAGCCGTTCGAACCGCGACACCTACCGGGACTCGGCCCGGTGTCGAGAGCGCTTGGCGGCCCGGGCCAACGCCGGGACGACCTCGGCCCCCTCGTCCAGATCCCCCAGGAGGGTGTCGAAGTAATCAGATGGAACGACGGTCTCGTCGGAGAACCTCCTGTGCGCCGCCTGTCGTGAGACGCCGTAGACGCCGCCGATCTCCGCCCACGTCATGCCTGAGGCTTGGGCGTGCAGCAGAACCTGACGTTCGAGGGCCTCGATACCGGTGGCGAGATGATGCACCGCGCGGACCCGGTCGCGGGCGTTGGGCGAGTCAAGGAGATCCTGAACGTTTGTCACGAGGGTATCCACCACGCGGGCAAAATCACGGTGTTCGGTCTTCATGGTCGTCAAGGGTAGGTTGACAACCGAGGCGCTGTCAACAGAATGGTGACAGCGCCTAGCGTGGCACAACAGGCGGCCGCACAAGGCCATCGCGGGCACCGGCGGCCCGGAACGGGGAGCTGTCCTGGCGTCTGGTACATGTTTGGCCATCGAAGCCCGCCTGTTCTCACCGCCACCGCGCCTACCCGCGCTGCCTCCTGCTCCCATCGGTGCGGCGCTAGAGGCGGTGATCGGGTCATCTCCAGCCCCGGCCCTATACGTCATCGCCCACGCGGACCGCACTGCGGTGAAGATCGGGGCGGTCCAAGCCTGTGCCAACGTCGTCTCCCGACTGGAGGACGTATCTCGACATCACCAGCTGAGGCTCCGAGACAGGCGGGTCCACTTCCCGCTCGCTTTCCCGCTCGAACTACTCGCCATGGTTCCCCTTGATCACCCCGATGGGGTACCGCTGTGGGCGGGCCGCGGGGTCTGCGCTGACCTGTTGGGCGTCGAGGACCGCACACGCTCGATCGTGGCTCGCCAAGTGGGGGAGGAGATGCCGTGGTGGGAGTGGGTGCGGGTCCACAACGATCCCGGCGACCGGGCCTGGCCGGAGCTGCTCCGTGACGCTGTCACCCAGGTTCGCCGAGCTGCCCCGCCGATGACGATGCTGACCGTCCTCGCAGAGACGTAGCTCTTGGAAGGCGTGCCGCGCGGTGCCAAGCCAGGGTGACCGGCTATTACTCACCGCCGCGGGCGGGGCAAGCGAGCCTGATCGACCCATGGATGGCTTGCACGGTTAGCGGTGGCCCGAAGGCGGAACCGCCGCGCCCCTCGCGCTCCTGAACTCGGGCGACCCAGGGCGCCAATTGGAGCCGACGGACCTCTCCCTTGTGCTGGACGACGGGGCCTATGGCGAGGGGGTGTGTCGCTTGTCAGCAATTTGTCAGCAATCTGTCCGCGAACGGCCCCGAATAGGGGGGTACGGGAAATTAGAAGGCATCACGAAGACCGGCCAGAAAGGTGCTCTGACCAGGACGAACACGAATTACACAACACGGGACGGCACCCCGACGTCACGGGTTCAAGTCCCCCCTCCGACACGAACCTTACGGACACCAATGTCCGCGACGGCTTCCACTGATCTGCTGACCGGGTCGTAAGTCCCGCTCAGGTCGACCTCTCGTAGAATCGGCTCCGGAGCGTCGTGTCACTCACTCTGGGGAGCCTGACGAGGCCGCCCAGGCGCTTGACGGTCGCCCGCCCTCGGCCGCGGTGACTCTCGAACGCTTGGGGGAGTGAGCGAGCCCGGTCGAGTACCCGGACCTCGACGACCTCATCAACCTGGCTTTCGGACCGTTGGGCGACCCAGCGCCTATCCGGGACATCGGCTTGCTCGGCTCAGCGGTTGCCCGTCCGCACGACTGCCTTTGACGAGGACGCCTACCCGGACCTGTGGACGAAGGCCGCCGCGCTACTGCAGTCGATTCTCAACAACCGCGCGCTCGTCGACGGCAACAAGCGGCTCGGTTGGCTGGCGACCGCCACCTTCTTGGAGATCAATGGGATCGGCGTGACGCACATGGCGAACGATGCCGTCTATCACTTCGTAATCGGGGTGACGATAGGCCCCGAGGACTTGAACTAGATTGCCAATTCTCTTTGCCAGCTCTCGACTGGCTGACAAGAGCGCTCCGCCGCCAGTGAACGACAGATAATCATCGACAGCGCGGCGGCACCGGTCCGGTACACTCTGATCCGGCGGGTGAGGGCCCTCCCGCTGAGCGATACCAGGACGCAGCCGGTGCGTCGATCGCCATTGAAGAAGAGAGCCCGCCGTGCTCGGAACCCAATCCTCCCAGCCGAGGAGGGGGTGAGGTCCGAACCGGGGAATGACATGTCCGCTGCCCTGACGGCGGCCTACGGCGGAGGAACGCCGAATCACACATGGACGACACCACATCAGCGGTTGAGGCCGCGGCTTGGGCGGCGGCCGAACACCGGGCCACCGACGCCCAGCTGAAGCTCCTCGAGTCCGATCCAAGCGCCCACCGGCGCACGCTCGAACGGCTGCGGTCCGAAGCCGAGCGGCGCCTGGATGACGTCGACGGGAAGATCGAGGGTCCCGAGCGGGAACAGGTGATCAGCGACTTCGAGGACGAGCTGGCGGCCCTGGAGGCGGCCTACCGTCGGCTGGCCGGACCGCCCGACTCGGCACCGGCCAACGTGGCCGCCGAGGACGCGCCCGCTCCCACCGGGCCAGTCGAGCTTCATGCCTCCTGGTCGGCTGGAGAGATGGTCGTCTGGGCGGCGGGCCCGGGCACCGAGCCTGCCAGCAGCGATGAGCTGTCGGACCGGCTGGAGGCCACCGGCGGCCCGGCCCTTGGCTGGAGGCTGCACCCGGGCGTGCGGCTGCCCGGCGGAGCACGCGCTCCGGCGCTGTCGATTCCCATGGCAGAGGCATTGGGCTGGCTGGTGGTAGTCGGCGGGGGACCCGGCCAGGACGGCGTGGGCGCGAGCATCAACTGGCTCGGGCGAGTGGCCGTGGTGGCGGTGCGGCTCGTGGCCCAGGGTCGGCTGGTGCCCGCTCTGCGCACTGAGAGGCGGCGTGAGGGCAAGACCCTGGAGCTCGAGGTGCAATGGTTGCCGGCATTGGTCGACGAAGCCGGGATCGCCGAGCTGGCCGAGGCGCTTCCCGGACCGGTCATGGCGCTCGGTCCGCCGCTAGACCCTCGAGCGCTCACCCTCGATGTGCTCGGCGCTGTGGTCAATGCCATCGCCACCGACGCCGCGGGCCGGATCGAGCTGCCGGCGCCGCCGCCCACCACCCGCAAGGCGGCCGCCGTAGCCGAGGCCGTGCTGACCCGCCTCGACGGCTCATCGTTCGAGGCGCCGCTGGCCGCGGGGGCCGAAGTCTCGAAGCGGCTCGAGCGCTGGGCCAAGCCCGTGACCGGCACGTCCGGCACCCGGCTCGTGGTCCAGCTCGACCCACCGGACGAGGGCGATGCGTGGTTCCTATCGGTACTCGGCCCGGGTGCCGAAGGCCTGCTGCCGGTGGAGCTCGCCCTCGCCGACAGCGCTGCCACCAAGCCCATTGCCGACGAGCTGGCGCGACTCGAGCGGATCCTGCCGGTGCTGCTGCGTCCAGGCGCCATGCGCAGGGGCCAGGTGTTCCTGAGCCAGGCTGAAGCCTGGGAGCTGATGACCACCACCGGGGCGTCGCTGGAGGCGGCCGGGTTCGATGTGCGGGTGCCGGCGATGTCGCGGCGCAGGCCTACACCGGGCCTCAGGCTCTTCAGCGAGCCGGCGGGGGACAGCGTCGTCGGGGCCCACCAGCTGAGCAACGTGCGGTGGTCGGCCGTGTTCGACGACGTCGAGCTGAGCCCGGCCGAGATCACCCGACTGGCCACCGAAGCCAGGCCCCTCGTGAAGTCCCGCGGGCAATGGGTGGAGCTCGACCGGGTCGACCTCAAGGAGGCGGCGGCGGCGCTGGCCGAGCGGGCGACCAAGACCCGACTCACGGGTGCCGAGATCCTTCGCCACGCCGTCGGCTTGGAGGGCTCGCCGCTCGGCGGCGGGCTCACCGTCGGTGGGAGCGGCTGGGCCACCGCCCTGCTCGAGCGGGCCAGAGAGGCCCCCACCGCTCCCGAGACTCGGCCCCAGGGTTTCACCGGCGAGCTCCGCAGCTACCAGGCCGACGCCCTGGCCTGGTTGGGTTTCCTCCGTGCCGCCGAGCTCGGAGGCTGCCTCGCCCTCGACATGGGCCTGGGCAAGACACCGACCGTGCTGGCCGACCTGGCCCGGGGGCCCGGCGGTGGATCTGCGCTCGTGATCGCGCCGCCGGCCGTCGTCGGCAACTGGGCCGCCGAGGCGGCGCGCTTCACGCCTGGCCTACGGGTCGTCGTCCACCACGGCGCCTCCAGGGCCGCGCACCACGAGCTCAAGTCCGAAGTCGCCGATGCAGACGTGGTGATCACCACCTACGGCACCGCCGTCCGGGACGTGGAGGCGCTGAGCGAGCAGTCGTGGGACCGGCTCGTCCTCGACGAGGCCCAGGCCATCAAGAACCCCACCAGCGAGACCGCCCAGCAGCTCCGTCGCATCCCGGCCGGGTCTCGTCTGGCCCTCACCGGGACCCCGATCGAGAACGGCCTCGGAGACCTCTGGGCCATCCTCGACTTCACCAACCCGGGCCTCGTGGGATCGCGGCCCACCTTCGTAGCCCAGCTGTCGGGCGAGGGGGAAGCTGCGCTTCGGGCCCTGAACGGGATACTCGTGTTCCGTCGCACCAAGGCCGAGCCGGTCGTGGCCGAGGAGCTCCCCGATCGCATCGACGAGCTCGACCACTGCACCATGACCTCGGAGCAGATCGGGCTCTACCAGGCCGTGCTGGACGGGTTGGTGACTGGGTCGGCCGAGCCGGGCACTACACCCAAGCAGGGCGCCATTCTCGCCGCCATCACCGCCCTGAAGCAGATCTGCAACCATCCCGCGGCGTACCAGGACGACGGGCGGCACCTGGCGGGCAGGTCGGGGAAGCTGGCCCGCCTCGAGCAGATCGTCGAGTCGGTGTTCGCCGCCGGGGAGCGGATCCTCGTGTTCACGCACTTCGCCGAATGGGGCAAGCGCCTGGCCGACCACCTCACGGAGATCACAGGGACACCGATCGCCTGCTACCACGGCGGTGTGGCGCGCGGCGCCCGCGACCGCCTCGTAGCCGAGTTCCAGGAGGGACAGGGACCGGGCGCTCTGGTCCTGTCGCTCAAGGCGGGCGGCACGGGCCTCAACCTCACGGCCGCCAGTCACGTCGTTCTCTACGACCGTTGGTGGAACCCTGCGGTGGAGGATCAGGCTCGAGACCGGGCGTGGCGGATCGGTCAGAACCGAACGGTCGTGTCGCACCGGCTGGTCTGCCCGGGGACGGTGGACGAGCGGGTGGAGGAGGTGGTGGCCGGCAAGCGGCACATAGCCGACGTCGTCCTCCCCAAGTCCAGCTCCCTGTCCGACCTGGACACGGACCAGCTGCAGCTCGCGCTCGGCCTTCGCTCCGACACGGTCCTCACCGAGGACGAGGCCTGATCATGAGCCCACCCCGACGGAACCAAGCGCGAAGAGACCAAGGCCGGCGACGCCAAGGCCAACAAGAACCGCGTCAGGGCGGCCGCCGGCGAGGGAACAAGGCCAAGCCGGTGGACCTCTGGCGGCCGGTCCCCGAGCTGGCCGCGCCCGAGCCGATCAGGCCCGCCGGTGATCCGGGGGTGGTCCTGCGCTCGCTGGGAGACGTGCCGCTGCAGGGGCAGGGCGCTGTGGCCGAGCACCACCTGGTGGCCGTGGTGGAGCGGGCCGCGGGCCTGGCCACGGCGCTCGCCGCCGCGGCCGGCCTCCTGGCCGAGGCCCACCACGCTGAGCCTGACCAAGCTGAGCCTGCCGGCGATTGACGCCTCCTCTCCGTGGTTGGGTGGTTCGTGGAGTGCGCCGGGCTGTTCTAAGATGGCGGTACCCGCTGTCCGGCGGGCAACTGGAGGATTCCAACCAGTGGCGAAGCGCGACCTAGCGGCTCCCGAAGAAGACCTTGTCCGGCTGTACCTCAGCGACATCGGCCAGCACCCGCTGTTGTCGAAGGAGGACGAGGCCACCCTCGCCGAACAGCGCCTGGTCGGCCTCGAGGCCCGGGAGGAGCTCAGCCGCAGCAAGCCTTCGCCATCGCGCAGGCGCGAGCTGCGGCGCCTCGTCCAGCAGGGTGAGGCCGCAGAGCTCCGCTTCGTCCAGTCGAACCTGCGCCTGGTCGTCTCCATCGCCAAGAGGTACCAGGGTTCGGGGGTGCCGCTGCTCGACCTCGTCCAGGAGGGCAACCTCGGCTTGATGCATGCCGTCGAGAAGTTCGACCATCGCAAGGGCTTCAAGTTCTCGACGTACGCCACCTGGTGGATCCGCCAGTCCATAACCCGCGGGATTGCCAACACCGGGCGCAGCATCCGCCTGCCGGTGCAGGCAGGGGACACGGTCAAGCAGCTCCAGCGCACCCGGGCGGAGCTGGAGGACAGCTTGGGTCGTGGCCCTACGACCGCCGAGATCGCCGCCGCCATGGAGGAGCCCGTGGACAAGGTGCGCACTCTGTTGTTCCACCTGTCGGAGCCGCTGTCGCTGTCGGCGCCGCTGCGCGAGGACTCCGACGCCGAGCTCGGCGACACCGTCGGCGACCAGTCGGCCGTCTCGCCCGAGGAGGCCATGCTCGAAGCCGCCCTCGTCGACGAGGTCGAGCATGTGCTCGCTCCCCTCGACGACCGTGAGCGCACCATCCTCCGCCTGCGCTACGGGCTGGGCGGGGGGGAGCCCCGGACGCTCGAAGACGTCGGAGAGCACTTCCTGCTTACCCGTGAGCGGATCCGCCAGATCGAGGCGAAGGCCATGTCGAAGCTGCGGCATCCCTCTGCCGACGTCGCCTTCAGCCCCTGCTGAAGCGGAGCGCCCTCAGGCGAAGGGGCTGTCCGGGCGCTCCTGGAGGACGCCGTCGACGTAGAGGTCCACCTTCTCGTTGAGGAAGCAGGCCAGCCCGGCGATCTTCGCGCTCTCCAATGCGGGCGTCGGATAGGTCCATACGACGTCCTCGAACACTGCTACTCCCGTGCTCACCGACCAGTACTCGGCCGTCCCCTTGTACGGACAGCGGGTGATGGTGGTCGAGGGAAGCAGGAGGTCCATGTGCAGGTCCAGCCGGGGCAGGTAGTAGCGGGTGGGCAGACCAGTCTCGAACAGGAGCCGGGGCTGGTGGGAGGCGGCCACCTTCACGCCACCGAGCACTACCTCTACGTAGCGGGAGCTGGCGAGGACGTCAACCCGGACGTAGGGACTCCTGGGGTGGACGTACACCTGCTCGTCCTCCTCGAACCAGGCGTCCATGGCCCCCCAGTCGAACCGGATCAGGTCTTGCATCTCCGCGACGGGCGAGTCGGGGAAGCTCCAGGCGACGGCTTCCGCCGTCCGCCCGCCGCCGGTGACGTCGAAGAGGGTGGCTTGGCCCATCGCTTCGGAGCGCCCCCCTCGGCCACTCGGTGACAGGAGCTGCATGTTCACGTCCGCGCGCCGGAAGTAGTACGCGGGGTACGGGCGTCCCTCCCACACCAGCTTGGGCCGGATGGTGTCGGCGATCAGCCGGCCGCCGAAGTAGGTACGCACCCGCTTGGGTCCGTCCTCCACGAGCAGGGGGTTGTCCGTCTGGTCCATGTGCAGCTCGACGTTAGGACGGTCGGGCGTGCGTTATGGTCCCGGGGTCATGACGGAACCGCAACGGGGGGGCACATGACCAACACGATCCGGGAAGCGATCAGAGTCCTGAGTCGGGCCGGCTGGACCAAGGATGCGTTCACCGACGAGTCCGGCCGCCATTGCATACAGGGAGCTCTGTACGAGTGCTACGGGCTTCGCCCCTTCGACAGGCGCCACGTCGGGGTGCCGCTGACGGGGCAGCTGGCGGACGACGTCCGGCTCGTGAACGAGGTCGTCGAGGCCGAGCTCCCCGAGCGCGCCGGAGGCGTGGGCGTCTCGCGCTTCAACGACCATCCGCGGACCACCGTGGAGGACGTCATCCGAGTGATGGAGAAGGCAGCCGTCCGCAAGGACGAGCGGGTTTGAGCCGGTATCCCAAGGTTCACTCATGACGGCATTCGGCTACACGCTCATGACCGAGCAAAGGAACCCGCACGAACTCCTGCGAGAGGCGCAGTTGGCAGAGGAGGCGGGCTTCGACTTCGCCGTCATGTCCGATCACTTCCATCCCTGGCTCGAGTCGCAGGGCAACAGTCCCTTCGCGTGGAGCGTGCTCGGGGCTGTGGCCGACCGCACGGAGCGCATCGGCCTGATGACCGCAGTCACGTGCCCCACCATCCGCTATCACCCCGCCATAGTCGCCCAGGCCGCGGCAACGGTGGCGGTCATGTCCGGCGGACGATTCAGCCTGGGTCTCGGCTCGGGGGAGAACCTGAACGAGCACGTCGTGGGCCGGGGTTGGCCACCAGCCGACATCCGGTTGGACATGCTGAGGGAGGCCGTCGAGATCATCCAACTGCTCTGGGGCGGCGGCACGCAGCGCTACCGGGGCCGGCATTTCAGGGTCGACGACGCCTGTCTCTACACCCTTCCCGAAGCACCGCCCAAGATCTGCCTGGCGGTGAGCGGGGGCCTCTCGACGAGACTGGCGGCCGAGCACGCTGACGGCATCATCGCCGTAGAGCCCGAAGCGGAGCTGGTGTCCAAGTATGCCGAGGCCGGCGGCGATGGTCCCAGGTATGGACAGATCCCGGTGTGCTGGGCCGAGGACGAGGCGTCGGCCCGCGCCACGGCACGCGAGCTCTGGCGCTTCGCCGTGCCGGGCTGGCCGGTGATGTCCGAGCTGCCCAGTCCGTCGAACTTCGAGGCGGCGACGGCCGGGGTGACCGAGGACGACGTGGCCGAGTTGGTTCCCTGTGGCCCCGATCCCGACCGCCACGTGGCCGCCGTCGGCCAGTTCGTCGACGCCGGCTTCGACCACGTGGCGCTCGTGCAGTGCGGCGACGACCAGGAGGGGTTTCTCCGCTTCTGGCAGGAGGAGCTGCGGCCCAGACTGGGCTGAGTGGTGTGCAAGGGTTGCCGCGCCCTTGGCCCAGCGCTAACCGAAGGGGTTGCTCAAGACCCGGAGCGCGAGGACGAGGACCACGCCCCAGAGAAGGAACCAGATCGCAGCGCCTACCAGGAGCCCGATCAGACAGCCCTGAGGCCACTCGCGATCACCCCGCCGTGCGTCTTGGAGGGGCGTACGGCCGCCGGCACGCGGCATGAGCCACGGCTGGCGCTCGGCCGAGTCCGGGGCGCCCGGCACCACGCCCAGCTGGTAGAGGATGAAGCAGGTGCCGAGGGCGAAAACCACGCAGACGAGGACGATGACGACGACGATCATCGCGGCGGGGTCTCGAGCGGGCGGGTTCGTCCGGAGGTCGTGGTGGTAGTCGGGTTGATGGTGCCGGACGGGGGCCCGTAGGGCCCGTAGGGGCCGAAGGGCTCGGGGGGCGGGTCGGAGAAGGACGGCTGTGAGGGATCGCTGACGGGAGGTGAGGGCGTGGACGGACGAGGGCGGGGAAGGGGGGCGGTTACCGGTGGCGGGAGGGGGGCCGGAGCTCCGGCGAAGTCGGTCGGCGCCACGTCCCTCAGGGCCTCGCTCATGAAGGCCCTCCACGTCTCGGCGGGAATGGAGCCTCCCGTCACCCGGGGCACCCCCTTGATCCCGAACAGCGACGTAGGCCTGTCCCGGTTGCCGATCCACACCGCCGTCGAGAGCTGCGGGGTGTAGCCGACGAACCAGGCGTCGCGCCACTCCTGGGCCGTCCCGGTCTTGCCGGCCGCGGGGCGTCCGATGTCGGCGTTGGTGCCCGTCCCGCCCGTGATGACGCCCCTCAGGATGTCCGTGACCTGGTTGGCCACGCCGGCGTCGAGGACCCGCTCGGGGCTGCGGCGGCGGTTGTCTTCGGGCGTGCCGCCGTCTGGGGCCTTGATCCATTCCACGGGCGTGGCCGGGGCCCGCCTGCCCTGGTTGGCGAACACGCCGAACGCAGAGGCCATGTCAAGCGGGGCCACCTCCTGCGTGCCGATGGCATAGCTCGGGCCCTGGATCTCGGGGGTAGCCACCCACGCCGACGTGATGCCGAGCTTCTTGGCCATGTCGGCCGTCTCCTTGACCCCCACGTCGCCGATGAGCTGGGCGTAGACGGTGTTGATGGACCGCGCCGTGGCGCTGCGGAGGTTGGCGCTCCCTCCGCCGCTGCCCTCGTAGTTCTGGATGGTGCAGCCCTGATCTCCGGTGCACCCCTTGAACCGGTACGAGCTCGGGGCGGGGTACACCTTGGTGTCGGGTATGCCCTTGGCCAGGGCGGCAGCCAGAACGAACGGCTTCCATGAGGAGCCCGCCTGGCGCCCTGTGCCCCCGCCGACAACGGCGTTGCCCTTGGGATCCCAGCAGGTGGCGGAGACGTCGACCTTGTCCTTGAGCCGCTCCGGCGGCCGAGTGCAGCCCCCGAGGGCGAGGTTGGACTGGCCGCCCGGCCCGAAGAAGTCCCGTCCGCCGACCATGGCCCGCACGAAGCCGGTTTCGGGCTCGACCGCGCTGAGGGCCATCTCCAAGGGAGGCGAAGTGCCCGACAAGGAATCGGAGACGGCCTTCTCGGCTGCCGCCTGACGCTTGGGGTCGAGCGTGGTGTGGATCTCCAGTCCACCCTTGAACAGAGCCTCGGGGCCGTACTTGTTCACCATGTAGCGGCGCAGGTAGTCGAAGAAGTACGGGAACCGGGGCACGGCCTGCTGCGGCGGATGGACCACGGTGGCCGGTCGGTTGGGTACCACGTTGGCCGCGGTCCAGATGGTCTGGGACGAGGCTTCGGAGTGCTCCTCGGCCGTGATGTAACCCTCCTCGCGCATCTTGTCGAGGACGATCCGACGCTTCTCCTCGGCGGCCCCGGGGTCGCCACGGGGCTCGTACCGGCTCGGTGCGGGTATGAGCCCCGCCAGCAAGGCGGACTCGGAGAGGTTGAGCTGGCTGACGGGCTTGCGGAAGTAGTTCTCGGATGCGGCGCCGACGCCATAGGAGCCCTCGCCCAGGTAGAGGCTGGAGAGGTACTTGAAGAGGATCTCGTCCTTGGCCATCGCCCGGTCCAGCCTTCCGGCCAGCACGACCTCTCGGAGCTTTCGCCCGGTCGTTCGCTCCTTGCCCGTGTACGCGTTCCTGACGTACTGCTGGGTGATCGTGGAGCCGCCCTGGATGATCTCCTGGGAGAGGATGTCGGCTCGAGCCGCCCGCGCCAGGCCCCGGGGGTCGACGCCCCCGTGAGAGTAGAAGGACTTGTCCTCGGCGGCCACGACGGCCTGCTTCAGGCGCAGGGGGATGTCGCCCTCCTTCACGGGGATGTTCTGGTCGAACTGCTGGAACTGGCCGATCTGCTGCCCGTTGACGTCGAACACCCGGCTGACCTGGCCGCCCTCGAGGGCCAAGGGCTCGGGAAACTCCCCGGAAGCCCCGCCGTAGCGCCACACCATCCACACGATCAGGGTGACCAGCAGCGGAGCGAGGGCTGCCACCACGACGACGATGCGACAGGCACGGGCCAGGGGACTGCGATCCATGATGCGGAGTCTCGCGCCGCACGTGGCTCCACGCCGGTCGGCGTCGTCGACGGTAAGGCGATCGTTCGCCGTCGCGGCGGCCGGGAGTGGGACCCAGAGGCAGGGGGCTAGAGGTGGTCGAGTGGCCCGGGACGGCCTCGACGGACGAACCATTCGAAGCCGTAGACAGCGCCGAACGCCTCGGTCGGGAGCCGCATCGCCGACGCCGTCTCGGGGATCTGGCTGGCATGTGCCGCCATGGCGGCGCGCTTCACGCCGAGGACGGGACGCACGTCCACGGTGGTGGTGACCTCGACGGTCGGCACACCCAGAGATGACCCGGCCAGCCCCAGCTGGTCCGGAGGGACGCCGAGCGCACCGGGCACGCCGGCTTCCACGACCAGGTGGGTCTCGACGAAGTGGAGGTACTCACGGTCGACGGTGACCTCGTAGACGCAGTCGACCCCCGCCTTCTCTGCGGCTTTGACTCCCACTCGATGCGCCTGGACGTGATCCGGATGCCCGTAGATGCCGACCTGGTCGTAGACGACGAGGGTCCCCGCTCGCTCCTCCCGGAGGATCCCCGAGAGGTGGTCCGAAGCGACGCTCTGGTCGGCGGACCAGAACGCGCCAGGGGCGGTGTTGCCCGGGTCGCCGAGCATCCCCGAGTCCCGGTACCCGAGGAACTCCACCCTGGCCAAGCCGAGGAGCGCTGCCGCCCGAAGGGTCTCCGCCGCCCGTTGACCGGCGAGCTCGGACTTGGCGGCGGCGGAGGACGTGCGAGCGCCGTGCTCCCCGCCGGTGGCCGTCACCAGCACGACACGACAGCCATGCCCCGCAAGGAGGGCGATCGTTCCCCCGGTGAAGATTGCTTCGTCGTCAGGATGAGCGTGAAAGAAGACGACCGGATCGTCGAACGCCCGGCCTTCGATCACAGCCGGCGCCGCTCAGGGAAGGCAGCGACCCAGGATGCTGAGCGTGCAGGGTGCCGTGGTCGGGGGAGCGGTAGGCGGGGGCGCCGCGGGCGGCGCGGCCGGCGCAGGGGCAGGCTGGCGGGGGCCCGGCACGACGACGGTCCTGGTGGCCGGCGGGTCAGTCGTCGGCGGTGTCTGTGGAGCAGGTACCTGCTGGGCAGGTCCTGGGACCACCACGGTCGCCGGGGGCCCCTGGTTGCCGTCTAGCCGGGACAGGTCACTCTGGAGGTCGGACACCTGCCGGCCGAGCCGCTTCCTTTCCTCGGCCGCGTCGCTGAGGCTGAAGACGGCGACCACCGAGCTGACCGCGGCGACAGTCAGCAGGAGGGCGACGATCACCGAAGCGAGCAGGCCCAAGCGTCTCCTCGGGGGGCCGGGGTCCTTGTCCGTCACCTCGGCACCCGGGGCGCCGGGAGCGCCCGCAGACTCGTGAGACTTGGCGGCGGCGGCAGCGGAGCCGAGTGTGGACAGGCGGGTCATGCCGGTCCCGCGGCCGAGTCCTGAGCTTCCGACCCCGTAGCGCGCGAGGGGCGCCTGGGCGGCCACACCGCCGGAGCCGCCGGGAGTGGAGCCGAGCGGTTCCGAGGTCCCTCGGGCGTCGGCTCTGGCCTTGGCCTTGGACGCCTTCGCCCGGGTTGCGGCTGCGGCCTCCTTGCGGGCGATCAGGTCCTGGATGCTCGCCAGGCTGAGACCCTCTTCCTTCAACTCGGTGATCTCCTCGAGGCGATCGAGATGTGACTCGTCGTAGTAAGCGACGCGGCCGTGACGGTCGGGCGGGGGAAGGAGCCCTTGGGTCTGATAGGAGCGGATCGTCCGGGCCGTGAGCTGGCTGCGCTCGGCCAGGTCGTCGACCGTGTAATGGCTCGAGGACCGGCGCGCTCTCCTCCCCTTACGACCGTGCTCCATCACCCGAGCGTACGCCCAGGGGGGCGGTGCGCCAAGCGAGGCGTGCAAGGGTTGCAGCCGCCGCCGGCCGGCTCGACGACCCGCCTTCGAGCCGGTCGGCGGCCGGAGAATGAGTGCTTTGGCTGCCTCTGCAGCCGGCTCGGGCCTCACTGTCTTGCGTCCGGGCGGTTCGGAGGCCACTGGCGAAGGGAGGCGGCCACAGCCGTTCTGGAGAAGGCGAAGGGTCATGGCCGTCGCAGAGCGAGGCGGCGCCAGAACGGACAGTGGTTGCCCCTCAGGGTGGAGGCGGTTACAGTCTGGGCACCCCGGTTCAAGACGTTTGCGGTGGCGCGGCCCCACTCACCCAGGACCAGGTCACCGGGGACCAGGTTGTGTGGTGCGGGCGGCAGCCCCAAAGAAAGGGCGGATTCCATGGATAGGAAGGGCTTGTCGAAGCACGTACCGGAGACGGCGGGGGATGACTCCATCGACGACGCGGTACGCCGGCAGCGACGGCGGTCGAGATGGCGAGGGGTGGCAGCGGCGGCCACCGCGGTGACGGTGCTCGTCACTCCGGCCTTCGCCAGCGCCGACGTCGGCGCCATCAACCAGGAGCGGGCCGAGGCGGGGCTGGCCCCCGTGACCGAGGATGGGGGCCTCACGGCCCTGGCCAGACAGCAGTCGGTGCAGATGGCCGCCGCGGGCGGCCTGTTCCACAGCAGCAACCTCGGTGGTGAGGTGGGCTCGGTGTTGCCCTCGTATACCGGGGCGGCCGAGAACGTTGGTTACGGCCAGTCGGTTGCTTCGGTGACGGACTCGTTCATGGCCTCCTCCCCCCACCGTGCTGCAATCCTCGGCAACTTCAATACCGCCGGTGTCGGAGTCGCAGTGGGCGGCGACGGGCGTCTCTGGGTGACGCAGATGTTCGCCCGCACCGGCGGCGGTGGCGCGGCTCCCGTGTCGGCGAGCTCTCCGGCCCCGACCGGCGCGCGGGCGAAGGCCGCCGTCTCTGGTCGGCGTTGCAAGACCCGTGTGGCCCGCCGAGTGCGCAGGAGGGGCGGAAGGAAGATCACCACGTTCGTCCGCAGGACATCCTGCGGAAAGGTCAGGCGCGCCAAGACGACGAAGCGGACCAATCGCCGCCGTGCGGTTAACCGGCGTCGCCACCGTCACTAGACGCTGAGTCGAGGGGAGGCCGCGGGCGGCCCTCCCTCCTGCTCGGTGAGGCGCGTCCCCGAGGATGCGCCGGAGCCGGACATCGGGCGGGCAGAATCAGGGTCGCATGGACATCGAGTTCCACTCTTCGCAGCGTTCGAGCCTGGGCGTGGAGATGGAGCTGCAGATCGTCGACCCGGAGACGCGCGAGCTCTGCAGCGCAGCTACGAAGGTCCTCGCCGAGATGGGCGCCGGCCATCCCGGGGGACAACACCCGAAGGCCAAGCACGAGCTTCTCGAGTCGACCGTCGAGGTGATCACCGGCGTCTGCCAGACCGCCGCCGAGGCCAGGTCGGACCTCGAGGAGACGCTGGCCGAGCTTCGTGGCCGCACCGACGAAGCCGGTCTGGAGCTGCTCTGCTCGGGCACCCACCCCTTCTCGAGCTGGAGCGCGCAGGAGATCAGCCCCGACTCCCGCTACCACGACTTGGTGGAACAGGTTCAGTGGCCGGCCCGCCGGCTCCAGATCTTCGGCATCCACGTCCACGTCGGTGTCCGCTCGGCGGCGAAGGCCATCGCCATCTCCAATGCGCTCGGGGTGTACATACCCCACCTCCTCGGACTCTCGGCGTCGAGCCCGTACTGGCACGGTCACGACACCGGTCTGGCCTCGGCCCGCTCGAAGGTCTTCGAGGGGCTGCCGACGGCGGGCCTGCCCTACCAGTTCGAGAGCTGGGAGGAGTTCCAGCGCTTCATGAAGGCGCTGATCTTCGCCGACGCCATCAAGACCATCCGAGAGGTGTGGTGGGACATCCGTCCGCACCCCACGTTCGGGACCGTAGAGCTGCGCATCTGCGACGGCATACCGACCCTCCCAGAGGTGGCGACTGTGGCCGCCTTGAGCCAGTGCCTGGTGGAGTGGATGGATCAGCGCCACGAGCGAGGGGAGGGGTTGGAGGTTCAACCGGACTGGATCGTGCGCCAGAACAAGTGGCGGGCCGCCCGGTACGGAGTGGAGGCGGAGATCATCGTCGACGGCGAGGGCCACGTGGTTCCGCTGCGAGAGGCGCTGCGCCGGCTCACCGACGAGCTTCGCCCGGTGGCCCGCCAGCTCGGGTGTGAGGAGGAGCTCGGCGGGGCTCTGGCCATGGCCGAGCGCCCGAGCTACCTCCGCCAGCGGGAGATCGTGGCCGGCGGAGGCTCACTCTCGGACGTGGTCGACTGCCTGGTGAGCGAGCTCCGCACCGGCGAGGTCTGGCGGCCCTGAGGTATTGCCCGGGGGGTGCCGTCCCGGCCGGGTCGCAGTCGGCGGCTCGGTGGAAGAGAATGAGGCAGCAGCGGTCGAAGGAGGACACGGCACTTGCCCGATGATGGTCAGCCCAACCGAGGGGAGGTTTTCGCCGGCGACGAGACGCCGAGCGGCACCACTGCGTTCCTCGAGGCGCTGATGGCCATGCTCGGGGAGGTCCTCGGCCGGGTGGACCGCCGCCTGTCCTCCCTCGAGGCCACTCTGAAGGCACCGAGCGGGCAAGGACCGGATCCCCAGGGTGAGGATGCGAGCGACATGGTCGCCGTCGCTCTGGAGCGCGTGTCCGAGCGCCTGGAGCGACTGGAGGCCCGGGACCCGGCTGCGATCCCCGCAGAGCGGGCGCTGGCCCGGCTGGAGGACCTGTCCGGGTCGGTCGAGGAAATCGGTCAGCGGGTCGCAGGCCTGACCGATCTCATGGCCGCGAAGTCCGAAGCGGAGGAGGAATGGCCCGAAGGGCTGCAGGCGTCGTTGGCGGCCCTCGGAGAGGGCGTGGCCGTCATCGGGGCTCAGGTGAAGGCCCAGGGGTCCGAGATCGTCCTCGCACGCGACGAGGGGATGACGCGCGTCGTGGGCGCACTCGAGCGCATCTCCGAACGCCTCGAGCGGCTGGAGGACCGTGAGCCGACGGCGATCCCCCCCGAGCGGGCGCTGGCCCGGCTGGACGACCTGACGGGTTCGGTGGAGGACATCGGTCGCCGGCTCACGGAGCTGAGCGACCTCCTGACGTTGTCGTCCGAAGCGGAGGAGGAATGGCCCGAAGGGCTGCACGACTCGCTCACGGACCTCGGGGAGGGCATCGCCGACATCAGGGCTCAGGTGACGGCCCAGGCGTCTCAGAGCACCGCGTCGCGCCTGGACGACCTCTCGGCGGCCGTGGACAGCATCGGCTACGGCCTGGCCGGCATCACGGACCTCATGGCGGCGTCTACGAGCCAGAGCGAGGAGTGGCCCCAGGAGCTGCGAGCGGGCCTCCTCGACCTGAGCGAGGGTATCGGGGAGCTGCGGGAGGATCTCCAGACTCAGCCCGTGGCGGATCTGCGGGGCAGCGTCACCAACTTGGAGGCCCAGCTGGCGCGCCTCACCGACCAGCTGGCGGCCCAGCCGGCCCCCGGAGCGGCCGTGGCCATGGTGGCCGCCGGCTTGGCCGAGCGCTTCGAGGAGCGCACGCAGGCCCTCACCGAGTTGCTCGAAGCCCACGCCGCTTACGTGCGCCTCACGTGGGAGCGCATAGAGGGCATGCTCGACGGAGGGGCTTTCGACGAGCTGGCCGTGGGAGAGGCGCTCGAGCATGTGATCGACAACCAGGAGTCGATGGCGGACTCGATGGAGGGCGTGGTGAGGCGGCTCGAGGGACTGCAGGCCGCGCCTCAGGCGGCGCCTCAGACCGCGCCCGAGGCCGCCCCTGACCACCTGCCACGTGAGATGTTGGAGACCCTGGCCGCCGGGATGGAGAGCGTCGTGGCCAGGGTGGACGACGTACGACGGCGTCTGGTGGAGCTGGACAGATCCCTGGCGGAGTCGAGCCCCGAGGGCGGAACGAGCCCGGAAGCCCCCGAGCCGGCGTCCCTCCTCGGCCGCCGCGCCTCCACCGCTGGTCGGCGCCTGGCCACCGATCTCGGTCGGCGAGGCAGGGGGCGGCCATCTCGGCCCCCCGAGAGCGGGCAGTCCGAGCCCCGCCGCTGAGTGCCCGGCGGCCGGCTCAGGTCACCACTCGGAAGAGCTCCTCCAGGGTGGTGCTGCCCGACGCCACCTTGCGCAGACCATCTTCTCGAAGGGTGATCATCCCCTGCTCGATCGCGAGCTGCTGCACCGTCTCCGAAGACGACCGGCTGAGTACGACCTGGGTGATTTCCTCGGTGAGCGGCATCACCTCGTGGATGGCGAACCGTCCCCGGTAGCCGGAGCGAGAGCAGCTTCCGCACCCGACCTGGCGGTAGAACTGGGGTGACTCCACAGTGCCGGCGATGGCCTCGTTCCACCCCGCGCTGGCCAATTCCTCTGGGGAGGGCTGGTAGGGCTCCTTGCAGCGCTGGCAGAGCCGGCGCACGAGTCGCTGGGCCAGGATGCAGGTCACGGCCGAGGTCACCAGGAACGGCTCCACGCCCATGTCCAGTAGGCGGGCCGGCGTGGAAGATGCGTCGTTGGTGTGGAGGGTGGAGAGCACGACGTGACCGGTGAGGGCAGCTTCGACCGCGATCGTCGCCGTCTCCCGGTCTCGGATCTCGCCCACGAGCACGATGTCGGGGTCGGCTCGGAGGATCGAGCGCAGGGCGCTGCTGAAGGTGAGACCGGCCTTGCGGTTCACCTGGACCTGCTTGATGCCGCCCAGGTGGTATTCGATCGGGTCCTCGACGGTGATGATCCCCCGCTGGGGGTCGTTGAGCTCGTTGAGGCTGGCGTAGAGCGTCGTCGACTTGCCGGAACCGGTCGGCCCGGTCACGAGCACGGCCCCCCAGGGCTGGCTGTAGCTGGCTCGCCAGCGCTTCAGCGTCTCGGGTAGGAAGCCGAGGTCGCCGACGCTCAGCAGGCCGCTGGAGCGGTCGAGGATGCGGATGACGAGGGCCTCGCCCTGGTTCGTCGGAAGGGTGACGAGGCGGAGGTCGACCTTGCCGCTCGGCAGGGGGAGGGTGGTGCGACCGTCCTGGGGGAGGCGTCGCTCGGCGATGTCGAGGTCGCCCATGATCTTGATCCGGCTCACCACGCTGGCCTGGATGGCGCGAGGGACGGTCATGACGTCCTGGAGCACGCCGTCGACTCGGAACCGAATGCGCAGCTCCCGTTCGCCCGGCTCCAGGTGGATGTCGGAGGCCCGCCCCTGCACCGCCCGAGTGATGAGCTCGTTGACGAACATCACGACCGGGGCGTCCTCGGCGGCCTCCCGGAGGTTGGACAGGGGGCTGTCTGTCGCCTCCTCCTCGGCGCTGTCCGAGGCCAGGCGCATGATGTCCTCGGCCTTCGAGTTCCACACCCGGTCGATGGCCCGCACGAGCTGGGCGGGTTCGGCCATGACCGGCTTCACCTCGTGGCCGGTCATGCTCCGGATGTCGTCGAGGGCGAAGACGTCGACCGGGTTGACCATGGCCACCACCAGGCGACTCTCGTCCCACCCGATGGCCAGGGCCCGGTGCCGGCGGGCGAACGACTCCCGCACCAGGCGGCTGGCGGTGAAGTCGGGGACGTGCTCCTCCAGATCGACGAAGTCGAGGCCGTACTGGCGAGCCAGCACCGAGACGAGCTGGACGTCGGTGATGGCCCGGTTGGCGAGGAGGATCTTCCCCAGTCGCTCCCCTGTGCTTCGTTGCTCGATCAGGGCGGCGTCCAGCTGCTCCTCGGTCAATATCCCGTCAGCCATGAGGAGGTCGCCCAACCGCTGCCGTGTCGAGGTACGCGGCATGTCCATCTCACGCATCGCCACGGACTCTTATCGGCCGTCTCGGGCGCGGAGTGAAGGCCAGAAATAGGTTCTCCCTCCGCGGTGGTCGCCCCGCAAGGGGAGCGGTAGCCTGCGCGAGGGGGAAGGCCATGTTCGACGACGTCTCGGAGGGGCACCAGGCCGACGCCGGAGCCGCCTCCGTCGCCGTGACCGCGGTCGACCGCGCCAGTGTGCTGGGTGACGCGGCCCAGGTGCTGCTCAGCTCCTTGGAGGTCCAACCCACGCTGGTCGGCGTGGCTCAGGTGATGTCGCGTTACCTGGCGGACTGGTGCACCGTGGTCACGCTCGACGACGAAGGCGCCCCCCGCCGGACGGCCTGGGCCACCGCCGACCCCTCGTGTGAAGAGGCGGTCCGGGCAGTCACGGACCAACTGCCTCCGGGAACCGGTCCCGAGGCTCACGTAGGGCACGCCATCGCCACCGGGCGTTCACAGCTGGTTCCCCGGATGTCCCCCGACGGGCTCGACGTGGGCCGGGTCCATTCTGCCCACGCGTTACTGCGCCACGTCGGGCTGCGGTCGGTGATGGTGGTGCCCATGGTGGGACGGGGTCGCGCCGTGGGAGCGGTCACGCTGGTACGTGGTGACTACAGGGACCCCTACGGTGCCGACGACCTCGCCCTGGCCGAGGAGATCGCCCGCCTGGGAGGTCTCGCCGTGGAGAACGCCGAGGTCCACGAGTCCCTGGCCGTGGTCGAACGGCGGTTCCGTTCCTTCGTCGACAGTCTGGGCGCCATCGTGTGGGAGGCGGACCCGGACACCCTGGCCATGTCCTTCGTCAGCCGCAGGGCCGAGGACCTGCTTGGTTTCCCCGTGGAGCGCTGGCTGCACGAACCGGGCTTCTGGGCCAGCAAGATCCACCCCGCCGACCGGGACTACACGGTCAGCTACCGCCGAGTCGCGACCAGCGAGGGTCGTGACCACGAGCTCGAGTACCGCATGGTGGCCGCCGACGGCCGCAAGGTCTGGTTCCAGGACCTCGTCTTCGTCGACGTCGGCGAGGACGGCCGCCCGCAGCGGCTCGTGGGCATCATGGTCGACGTCACCCGGCGCAAGCGGGCGGAGCTGGTCCTGTTGGAGAGCCGCCAACGGTTCGCCTCGCTGGCCCGGACGCTCCAGGCCAGCCTGCTGCCTCCGCACCTCCCCGACATCGCCGGTCTGGACGTGGCCGCACGGTACCGATCCGCCGAGGACGGCCTGGAGGTGGTGGGCGACTTCTACGACCTGTTCGACCTGGGCGCCGGGGCCGGCGGGGGCGAGGGTTGGGGCGTGGTGATCGGTGACGTCTGCGGGAAGGGGCCCGAGGCGGCGGCCTTGACCGCGGTGGCTCGCCACACCGTACGGGCCGCCGCCATGCGGGAGCCGCGGCCGAGCGGGGTCCTCAGCCAGCTGAACGACGCCGTGCTGAACCAGGATGCCGGCGAGCGGTTCTGCACCGCCCTCTACGCCAGGGTCCTACCCGGAGCCGACGGCGTGAGGATGTCCCTGTCGTGCGGGGGCCACCCGCTGCCACTCGTCCTGCGCGCCGACGGCTCGGTGGAGGCCGTCGGCAGCCCGGGAACGCTCTTGGGCCTTTTCGAGGAGCCCGACCTCGTCGACACCGACGTGGAGCTTGCTCCCGGAGACGCAGCCATCTTCTTCACCGACGGCGCCACCGAGGCCAAGCGCAGAAGGGTGCTCCTCGGAGAGAACCGGTTACGCGCCATCGTGAGCACCTGCACCGGCCTGCGAGCGGCCGAGATCGCCCATCGTCTGGAGGACGCCATCCTGGCCTTCCAGGAGGAGAACGGGCCGAACGACGACCTGGCCATCGTCGTCCTGCGCGTCCCCGAGGCGGCTGGGCCCTGACGGCCGCTTCGCTCCGTGGATCCGGTTGACGCCCTGGAGCGCATCGCGTACCTGCTCGAGAGCTCCGGGCAACCTACTTACCGGGTTCGCGCCTTTCGTGGCGCGGCCCGCACGGTCCGGGAGCTGGATCCGGAGGACTTGTCCACCCGGGCGCGCACCGGACGGCTGCGTTCCCTGCCGGGCATAGGCGAGACGACGGAGCGGGTGGTGGTCGAAGCCCTGGCCGGGTCGGTCCCCTCCTACCTGGTCCGCCTGCAGAGCGAGGACGCAGCGCAGACGGCAAACGGACCGGGGTTCGAGTTGCGAGCGATGCTGAAGGGGGACTGTCACACCCACTCGGACTGGTCCGACGGGGGCAGCCCGGTGCAGGAGATGGCCCGAGCGGCCAGGGACCTTGGCCACGAGTACATGGTCCTCACGGACCACTCGCCCAGTCTCAAGGTGGCCAACGGGCTCTCTGCCGAACGCCTTCGCCTCCAGCTGGAGCTGGTTGGGGAGGTGAACCGCCAGATGGCCCCCTTCCGCGTCCTCACGGGCATCGAGGTCGACATCCTGGTGGACGGCTCGCTCGACCAGGAGGATGACCTGCTCGAGGGCCTGGACGTGGTCGTGGGCAGCGTCCACTCGAAGCTGCGGATGGACGGGCCGGCCATGACCGACCGGATGGTGAAGGCGCTCCGCAACCCGCACCTCGACATCCTCGGCCATTGCACCGGCCGCAAGGTGACGGGACGGGGCCGTCCCGAGTCCGCCTTCGACGCCGAGCGGGTCTTCTCCGCCGCCGCGGAGCATGGCAAGGCCGTGGAGGTGAACTCCCGGCCGGAGCGCCTGGACCCGCCCAAGCGGCTGTTGCGCCAGGCGCTGGAGCTTGGCTGCACCATCACCATCGACAGCGATGCTCATGCGCCGGGCCAGCTGGAATGGCTGAGCTTCGGGTGTGATCGCGCCGCCGAGTGCCGCGTGGAACCGGACCGAGTGGTCAACACTCGAGGCGCCGACGATCTGGTGGCTTGGGCCGCCGGTCACGGATGACTGCGCCGGCCCGCTCTAGCCGGTTCGAGGTTCCTGCAGCTCCTGGGCGGCCTGCGGCTGGGCGAGATAGAACCCTTGGGCTCCTTCGCAACCGGCGGTGGCGAGCCGGTCGAGTTGGTCGGCGGTCTCCACCTTCTTGCCCACGACCCGCATCCCCAGCGCATGTCCCAGCGCTATGAGGGCGCTCACGACTCGGCCCTCGGGGTCGTCGTCGATGGTGGAGAGGTCGAGCTTCACAGTGTCCACCGGATGGGCGAGCCAGGCCGAAGCAGTACCGAAGTCGTCCACGGCCACGCTCACGCCTTCGGCGCGGAAGCGGCTGAGCGTTGCTGCAACGATTTCTCCGCCGTCGGCTAGCGCCGTCTGTCGAACCTCGACTCCGAGCGATGAGGGCTGCACACCGCTGGCGCTCGCCGCTTCGAGGAAGGTGTCCACCACTCCGGGCTGGACCAGCTCGCGCTGCGAGAGGTTGACGGTGACGCGAAGGTCACGGCGGTCTGGGTAGTGGTGCCAGGCAGCGGCCTGCCGGCAGGCCTGGCCGACCACCCAGGCGCCGATGGGAACGATCAAGCCCAGCTCCTCGGCCAAGGGCAGCCAGTCGGCGGGAGGGAGCAGGCCGCTGTGCGGGTGCTCCCAGCGCACGAGGGCCTCGACGCTGGTCATGCGGTTGTTTGCCAGATCGATCTCGGGCTGGTAGCGGAGCCGGAACTCTCCCCCCTCCAAGGCACGGTGCAGGGCGTTCTCGACCTCGAGCCGCTCTATGGCCCGCTGGCGTATGGCCCCGCTGAACAACTCGTAGCGCGCCCTGCCCCGTTGCTTGGCGCGGTACATGGCTGTGTCGGCGTCGTGGATGAGCCTCTCGGGGCTGGCGTCCTCCCCGCTGGTGATGGCGATTCCGATGCTGGAGGTGAGCACGGTGTCTGCGTCGTCGACCGCGAACGGCCGGCCGATGGCGGCGCTCACCCGCTCGGCGATGACCACGGCGTCGTTCTCCGAGGTGATGCCCTCGCAGAGGACCGTGAACTCGTCGCCGCCGTATCGAGCGGCGGTGTCCCCGGGCCGCAGCGCGGCGCGCAGGCGGTTGGCCACGTCCACCAGGAGCTGGTCCCCCACGTCGTGGCCGAGGGTGTCGTTGACCGCCTTGAACTTGTCGAGGTCCAAGAACAGGACGGCAACCGCGGTCTGACTTCTCTCCATGCGAGCCAGGCCGAGGCTGAGCCGGTCGAGGAACAGGGTGCGGTTCGGCAGGCCGGTGAGGGGGTCGTGCAAGGCTTGGTGTGCGAGCTTCATCTCGGCTCGCTTGCGGCCTGTGATGTCGTTGTGGGTTACGACCGCCCCGCCTCCTTCGACGGCCAGGGCTGAGACTCTTAGGCTGAACCACAGGTCGTCGCCACCGGAGGACGAGGGGTAGTCGACGTGGAACCTGACCTGGGTCCCCGCCAGAACCGAACGAACGGCGTCGGCTACGGCCGTCGCCTCCCCGGAGCCGGACCTGGCCGCCTTCTCACAGGCTTCGAGGTAGTTCTGGCCGACCTCTGGGCGCCAGGGGTCGGAAGGGTGCTCCTTGGCAAATGCCGACCAGGCGTCGTTGGTGGCTACGACCAGGCCGTTCGAGTCGAGGATGGCGGCATGGGCGGCCAGGGCGTCGAGGATCGCCATGGCGGCGCTCTCATCCCAAGACCCTCCTGACATGGCCGGACCCGTCCTTCCTACTCAGGGGGCTTTGGCCACGGCGGACCGCCCGCCGCAATCCTACTGCTATTGGCACTTAGAGTGGTCGCATCCTGCCGGCCCCGCAACCCGGGGGCGACACCTTCCTGCAACCTTTGCGGCCGGGTTGCGTGGGAGCGCCGCAAAGGGGACCGGCCGCTCTGCTCAGGCCGCCGCTCGGGCCAGGATCCGCAGCATCTCCTCGCGGTCGGGTCCGAGGACTGGCGGCGGCGGTCGCTGGTCCCGCAGCTGCCAGGCGGCAAGCACGCGGCCCACGACGTCGGCGTCGGCCATGATGGCATTGGGCTGGTCGAGAAGGTTGAAGGCGCGCAGGAAGGCGCGGTAGACGATCGGGTCCGTGCGGGCCGCGGGAAGGAGGCCGTCGCGCATGATCGAGCGCATGGTCTGCGCGTCCACGGGCGGGTCCGCGTCGTCGTCGTCGAGGGCGTCGTCGCTCGAGGGGTCGTCGCTGCTGAGCGGAATGTCAGGGCCGGTGCGACTCTGACGGTCCTGGGCGACGGCAGCCGTGTACCACGGCTCGATCTCGTCGCGAGTCACGGCCGCGAAGGCGAGGGCCGCCTCCACCGGGTCGCGGGGGTGGTCCTCCAGGACGTCGGCCAGGAGGTAGGCGTGCACCATGGCGAGGGAGCACCCACGGCCGTAGAGGGGGTTGGTGCAAATGGCGCTGTCGCCTACGGCGAAGATGCCGGTGGCGACGGGCCGGCCGGCGTTGACGAAGCGCCGCCGGCGGTTGACGAGGCGGGCCATGACCTCCACGCCGGTTATGGGCTCGCAGCGTGTCGGCGGGATCCACGGCCGTAGCCCCGGGAGCGACTCGGCGGCCACGGTGAACGGACCCGGGCGCAGCAGCTGCCGCAGCTCGCCGTCCCCGGCATGAAGCCCGAAGGTGATCGAGAAAGTGCGGTTGTCGCCGACGAAGACGGCGTACTTCAGGTAGTCGAGGTCCCCCAGAACGGGACCTTCCTGAACCGGCAGCTCCTGGCCCTCGAGCAGTCGGTAGAAGCGACTGGAGTAGACGATGCCGGTGTCCTTCTCCTTCTCCGCGACCGGGGCGGCGCCGATCGCCGCCAGCCACTTCGTCAGCGGCGAGCGCACGCCAGAGGCGTCGATGACCAGGTCGGCGTGCAGCTCGCCACCACCCTCCCATCCGACGCCCACGATGTTTGGCACCCCGCCGCGGGCGGTCCCGTCGCTGATCAGGCGGTTCACTGACCCCTCCACCAGGCACACGTTCCCGGCCGCCAGGGTGTGTCGGCGAAGGACCCACTCGAAGGTCGTCCTCCGGCAAGCAAGCGCCACCAGGTCCTCGTCGCCCGGACGCCGCTCTCGATCCTCGAGGGTGACCGGAGGCTGGTCGACGAAGCGCACCTCACTGGCGCCGGCGTCGAGGAGACGGTGCAGGACGTCGGGGGCGCGGTCGCGAAGCAGGTTCCGGAGGCGGGCCAGGAAGGCATGCGAGTGGCGCACCTGTGGGGCCCCTCGACGTTCCCACTCCTGGAAGGCGGCGTCGGGAGACTCCGGGACGCTGGTCGTGTCCCGCTCGACGACTGTGACCCGGTGGCCCCTCTGCGAGAGTGCCAGGGCCGATCCCAGACCGGCGACGCCGGCACCGATGACGAGGACCTCAGCCACCAACGGCAACGTAGTGCACGTGAAGGTCTTCTCCGGGCCGGGTAGCCCGGCCAATTGGAGCTGGCAGTCGAGGGCGTGGTAGGCGAGGGCGTGCGCGTCGTCGAGATCGAGGCGGTCGACGCCCATGACCTTCGCCGGCGCGTCCTCCGTGAGGACCGGCCGGCAGCGGATGTGTCCTTTGCCGAGGACCACATGGCCGGGGCCCTGCACCTTGGGGTGAGGGATGACGACGGAGCGCTCCTGGCGGTGGCAAGCTTCTCGCCGGGGACCGCTCCTCACCGCCCGGGTGCCAGGGCGGTCCGACTGAGGGGACTGGCGGTGGAGCCGACGCTTCAGCAGGCGGGCGTTGGCCGGATGCTCCTCGGCACCGCCATCGAGCGGCTCCGGAGCCAGGGCTATGAGGTGCTGTGGGCCAACGGCCGGGACACGGTGCTGGGGTTCTACCGCCGGTTGGGCTGGCAGGTCGTAGGGCAGGGCTTCGTCATGGCCGGGCACCCGCACCACGTGGTGACCTTGGAACTGTGACGCCGCCTCCTTCCCCGCAGTCCGGCCCCGGTCGCCCACCCGTGGCAGTGTCGCGTGATGCATCCACTGTGGGAGGAGTTGCGTTGGCGTGGCCTGGTGAACCAGCTCACCGATCCTGAGCTGGCCAGGAGGCTCGACCACGATCAGCTCACGGTGTATGTCGGTTTCGACCCCACGGCGGCCAGCCTGGGGGTGGGGAATCTCCTGCAGCTGTGCACCCTCCGCCGCCTCCAAGAGGGCGGGCACCGGCCCATCGCGCTGGCCGGAGGAGGAACCGGCTCCATTGGCGATCCTGGTGGCAAGTCGGAGGAGCGACCCCTTCTCACCCGCGAGCAGCTGCAGGCCAATCTCTCGGGCATCCGCCCGCAGCTCGGGCGGTTCCTCGATTTCGATGCCGGAGCTCTTCTCCTGGACAACGGTGAGTGGCTGTGGAAGTTGGGACTGCTCGAGTTCCTTCGCGACGTGGGCAAGCACTTCACGGTGAACACCATGGTCGCCAAGGAGACGGTGCGCGCCCGCCTGGAGGCAGTCGAGCGGAGCATCTCCTACACCGAGTTCAGCTACATGCTCCTCCAGGCCTACGACTTCCTGCACCTGTTCGACACCCAGGGCTGCCGACTCCAAGTGGGTGGCAGCGACCAGTGGGGCAACATCGTCATGGGCGTCGACCTCGTCCGTCGCGTCCGCGGGGCGCAGTGCTTCGGTCTGACCACACCGCTGGTCGTGAAGGCCGACGGCACCAAGTTCGGCAAGACCGAGGCCGGGAACGTGTGGCTCGACGCGAACCGCACCAGTCCCTATCAGTTCTTTCAGGCGTTCGTGCGAACGGAGGACGCCGTGGTCGCCCAGTACCTGCGCTTCTTCACGTGGCTCGACCGGTCTCGTATCGAGGAGTTGGAGACCCTCACCGCCGACCATCCGGAGCGGCGCGAGGCACAGCGTGTGCTGGCCAGGGAGGTCACTGCCCTGGTGCACGGTGACTCGGAGGCGGCGCGCGCCGAGCACGCCGCAAGCGTGCTGTTCAGCCAGGAGATCGCCTCTCTGGACGAGAGGACGCTGCTGGAGCTCTTCGCCGAGACACCCTCCACCGACCTGCCCCGGAGCTGTTTCGACGACTCGGGGATGGAGCTCGCCGATGCACTGGTACGAACCAGCCTGGCCTCGTCGAGGTCAGCGGCAAGGACCACCATCGAGCAAGGGGGTGCCTACGTGAACAACGTCCGGGAAATGGACCCCGGCCGCCGGTTGAGCACGGACGATTTCCTCCTTGGCCGCTACCTGATACTGCGTAAGGGAAAACGCCACCACCACATGGTCCGCGTCGGGTAAGCCCCGCCGGGTACTCCGGCTGGTCAGCCGAGCACGGTCACCCTGGTTCCCATATGGGCATGATCCCAGAGGGCAGCGGCGTCCGAGCGGCGCTGGCGGACGCAGCCGGCGCTGCGGTACTGGCCGAGCTCTTCCTCCGACTGGATGGTGCTGCCGTTGGGCTTGGTGGGGATGGCGTGGAAGCCGATGGCCAGGGACTCACCCTGGGCAAAGCGCACCATGTACTCGAGCTTCAAGTTGCCCGACGCCGACCGGCTCACCCGTGACTTGGAGAACACGCTGTAGTTGCCGGGTGCTGGAACGCCCTGCTTGCCCGACACGGCGTACGAGCGGCTGACGGTGTTGTTGTCGTTGACCAGCCAGACCCGCTGCCCCGAGTTGGAGTAGACGATTCGGTGCCCGCTTCCGCCGTCGGGAGGCGGGGGAGTGGAGGGGCGCTGATCTGATGCCGCCTTGGGAGGTGGCGGCCCGCCGAGGAGCCCCTTCACGATGTTGGCGTTCGCCGCCCCCACCGTGCCGGCGGTGAGGAGCAACCCACCAGCTGCGGAGATGATCGCTCTGTGGGAGGTTCGCATCTAGGTTTCCTACCCGGCCACACGCCGGTCAATTCCCCGTGACACAAGGCAATAGTCAACCTCGCAATGTTTCAGAAGGAAGCACGGATGCGGCTGGCTATGCCGCTCGCCTCGGCTTCGCTGCCGTACCGCGTCCTCGGCCAGAAGAACCCGCGTAGGCCGTCCTTGGTGCGGCGGGGGACAACATGCACGTGCAGGTGGGGAACGCTCTGGCTCACGCCGTTGTTCATGGCCACGAAGGTGCCGTCGGCACCCATCGAATGGGTCACCGCCGCCGCCACCCGCTGCACAGCGCCGAAGAGAGGGCCCAAGGAGGTGACGGGGAGGTCGAGCAGCGTCACGTGATGGGGCCGCGGGATGACCAGGACATGTCCGGGGAACAGGGGCCTGAAGTCCAGGAAGGCCAGGATGGCGTCTTCGTCCAACACCGTGTGGGCAGCCTGGTAGCCCGCGGCGATGTCGCAGAAGAGGCAGTCCTTGACCATGTTGTCAACCGCCATGGGAGGGCGAGCCTACGATCGGCGCCATGAGCCAGTCGCCCGTTCACCTGACCACCGGCCTCCCGGAGACGATCCTGTCCCCGCCGTCTCCAGAGGCACGGGACCGCTTGGTGGCGGCCCTCGCCGAGCCGCACGAGCGCCGGCGCGACGCGGTTGCGGCTGTGGTGGCGACCTTCCCCGAGTATCTGGACGCGTGGTCCCGCTTGGGCTCGCTCGGGCGCGACGACGTGGAGGCATACGCGTACTTCCGGGTGGGTTACCACCGGGGACTAGACGCCCTTCGCCAGGCGGGGTGGCGTGGCTCGGGGTACGTGCGCTGGGCCCACGAGCAGAACAGAGGCTTCCTGCGGGCATTGGACGGGCTGCGCCAATCGGCGGCTGCCATTGGCGAACAGGGGGAGGAGGAGCGATGCGCCCAGTTTCTGCGCCAGCTCGACCCGGAGTGGCGCGGCATGCCCTCGAACGGATGACCGCCCGCCGCCTGCTCGCCGCTGTGGCCGCCATCGTGGTGCTGCTCGTGCTGGTCGCCGGACCTGCCTCCGCCGGAGCGTTGGTCGACCGAGCTGCGGAGGCACTAAGGCGCGATCCGGTGTTCGTGGACGATGCCGCCCAGAGCAGGACGTCGGTGGATGCGGAGCAGATCCGAGAGCGGATCCGCAAGGGCGGCCAGCCGGTCTTCGTGGCCGTCCTGCCCGAGGCGGCAGCCGACGAGGAGGGTGGTGACCCAACCAAGGTGGCGGCGGCACTGGGCCAGGCGACGGGCCTACAGGGCACCTACGCCGTGCTGGTGGGGACGAGGTTCCGGGCCGCGAGCAATAGCTTGCCCAGGGGGACGGTGGGCACGTTGGCCACTGCGGCCTTCCAGCGCAGTCGGGCCAAAGGCACCACAGCGGTGCTGCTGGACTTCGTCGACCGGGTGAACGAGTCCGCGGGCGGAGCCTCGCCCGGAAGCGGCCAGGACCGCTTAGACGGCTCCGAGGGGTCCGGGGGTTCTTCGGGTGGTGGCGGGGCGAGCCTTCTCCTGCCGTTGCTCCTGTTGGGGGCCGTCGGCGGTGGGGGCGGTTACCTGTTCTGGAGAAAGCGCAAGAAGGATCGGGAGCTTACGGACGCTCGCGAGGGCCTGCGCCCTTACCTGCAGATGCTGGCCGACGACGTGCTTGCCTTGGAGCCCGACGTGGAGCTGCATCCTGATGCCCGGGGCGACTACGACGCCGCCGTGAGCCGCTATCGAGCGGCCGATGCCGCCATCGACCAGATGCGGTCGATGGACCAGGTCGAGCGGTTGCGGCGAGTGCTGGCCGAGGGCAACTACGCCATGGCCAGGGTCAGGGCGCGGGTGGACGGCCGTGAGCCGCCGCCACCGCCTCCGGAGCTGTCGGTCCCGGGCCCGAACCAGGAGCCGGCCGTGGTGGTCGACGAACGCGGTGAGCCTGCCTACGCCGGGTACGGCGGTGGTTGGTACGGGGGCGGGGGCTGGTTCGGAGGGGGAGACC
>JALYGF010000046.1 GCA_030777325.1 Actinomycetota bacterium
GGCCAACCCCGCCCGACCCCACCGCCTGGGACTCGGCGCCCCGGCCTGACTGCGTCGGCCGAGGGCGTACCCTCTGGGGAGCGCTCGAGGTTGGGCGGCAGGACCTCTGCATGAGGAGTTGATGAGATGAGTTTCGTGCTTCGGAAGTCGCTTCCCTCTCTTGGTGGTCTGCTCGGGCTGCTCCTGCTGGTCGGGTTCGCATTCACCGTCTTGGTGGGAGCACCGCTGTGGTTCCCGATGGCGTTCGCCATCGTCGTCGTGCTCGTGCAGTACGCGGTGAACCCGTGGCTCATCCAGTGGCTGGTGCTGGCCACGGTGATCGGCCACGAGGGTGGGCGTTACCTCACCGACCATCCCGTGGGCGAGATGGTGGCCAGGCGCTGCGCCGAGGCTGGTATTCCCCTGGTGAAGCTGGGACTGGTGGACGACGGGACTCCCAACGCCTTCACCTTCGGCCGCACGTCTCGGGACGCAAGACTCTGGGTGACTCGCGGCCTGTTGGAGCGCCTCGACGAGCGGGAGCTCGACGCCGTCGTCACCCACGAGGTGGGCCACGTCAAGAACTGGGACTTCGCGGTGATGACCGTTGCAGCCGTCATCCCGATGGTGCTCTACCTCATCTACGTTGGCACCCGTACCAGCGGCAAGGAGGCCAGGGCAGTCGCCGTTGGCGCCTACATCTCATACGTCGTGTCCCAGTTCGTGCTTTTATCCCTGAGCCGGGCCCGCGAGTACGCCGCCGACCACTGGTCCTGCCAGTGCACCGGCGACGGCGACGCCCTCGCCTCGGCCCTGGTGAAGGTGGCCTACGGCATGGGCCAGGCCTCGACCCAGCAGCGCGAGCAGGTGGCTGCGCTAGCGGCACAGGGCAAGGAGGGCAAGAAGGAGGCGAACAAGCTTCAGGCTCGCCAGCGTCGGGCCCAGTCCATGCGGGCCATGGGCATCTTCGAGCCCAAGACCGCCGAAGCCATGTCCACCGCCCTGGCAGCCGGAGTGGACCCTGAGCGGGTCCTGGGGGCGATGCGGTGGGAGTCGGTGAACCCGTGGGGTCGCACCCTCGAGCTGATGTCCACGCACCCGTTGGTCGTCCACCGCATCGAGGCCCTCGAGCAGAGCGGGCTAGCAGGAGCCCCCAAGCGCTGGAGCGTTCTGCGTTCGCTGGCCACCATCTCCGAAACCGACCGCTGGGCGGCCCGGGCCGGCTTCGCCAAGGAGCTGGCAATTGCCGTCGCACCGTGGGCCGTGCTGGTACCCCTTGTGGCCTTCGGGGCCTTCACCGGCTCTGTGGACTCCGTCGGCGTGGCCCTCATGGGCGCGGGGGTTCTTTTCTTCGTCAAGCAGCACGTGCGCTACCCGGGCGTGTTCACTCCTGTCGGTGAGGTCACCGAGCTCCTGGGACGCCTCGACGCCAGCCCGGTGGCCGGCATCGGGGTAGAGGTGAAGGGCCAGGTCATCGGCCGCGGCTTCCCCGGTTATGTCCTCTCGCCCGATCTGGTCGTGCAGGACCCCTCCGGCTTCGTCCCGTTGCTCTATCGCCAGCCTCTGCCCTTCGTGGCCGCGATCTTCGCCCTGTTCCGGGCGGAGCGCTACATGGGTGAGGAGGTCACGGCCAAGGGCTGGTACCGCCGGATGCCCGGTCCGGTGGTGGAGCTTCGTGAGGTGGTTGCGGCCGACGGCACTCGTTCCCGGGCTTGGGAGTGGGCAGCGCGCTACGCCGCCGCCGTGCTGCTCCTGGCCGCCGGTGTAGTGGTGGCGCTATACGGCCTCGCAGGCTGAGCCAGCCCTATGCTCATCGTGGTGTAGTCGACACGTCTGCGTGGGTGGAGTTCCTGGATCGCCCGGATCCCGCTGCTCCACGCCGACGCCGACTCTGCGTCCTGGCCCGTCATACCGCCCTGACGGTCAGGTGAGGCGGGCGCTCAGCCCGGCGCAGTGGTGGATGACGAGGCAGAGGTGGAGGGGACGACCTTGCGCAGGACGTCGATGAGGGCAACGAGGTCGGCCCGCGACAAGTCGAGCACCTCGTCGCTCGGTTCGTAGATCCGCCTGAGCAGCTCGGCCTTGGTCTTCTCTCCGGCGGGCGTAATGGCCACGGTCTTGATACGGCGGTCATCCGGTAAGCCGCGGCGCTCCGCAACGCCACGCTCCTCCAGGCGGTCGACGACCCAGGTGACGTTGGAGGCGTCGCAATTCCAGTCGTCGGCCAGCACCCGCATGGGCTTGGCGCGGCCGGCATCGAGGGACAGGAGGGCCTTCATCTCGCCCAGGGTGAGCCCCAACTCGGCGGCAATGCCCGCCGTGCGGTCCCTGTGGGCGAGGAAATAACCAAGCAGGAGCCGCCATGCCTCCTCAGCCAAAGCCGGCTTCGATTGACCTGGGCTCACGCTGCCAGCCTAGCCTGAAGCCAGCAGTCCTTCAGTTAGGTCGTTAGTTGAATAACTAGACCCTTGACATACTTCAACGAACCGTGTGAGCGTATGGCATGGGCAAGACCAGCGGACCGTCGACCAACGGACCAGCCATAAGCCTCGAAGGCGTAAGCAAGACCTTCGGCGGCGGCAAGGTTCTCGCCCTCGACGACGTGAGCCTGGAGGTGCCTCGGGGCACAGTGTTCGCTCTGCTCGGCCCCAACGGGGCAGGCAAGACCACGGCAGTCCGGATCCTTACAACCATCATTACGCCCGACACCGGGAGGGCAAGGGTCCTGGGCCGGGACGTGGTGGTCCACGCCGACGAGGTGAGGGCATACATCGGACTGGCCGGACAGTACGCCGGGGTGGACGAGAACCTCACCGGTCGGGAGAACCTGCGCCTCATCGGACGCCTCACCCACCTCGAGCGCAAGCAACTTGTGAGCCGTGCCGACGAGCTGCTGGAACGGTTCGAGCTGGGCGATGCCGGCGATCGTGCCGCCCGTACCTACTCGGGAGGCATGCGGCGCCGGCTGGATCTGGCCGCGGCTCTGGTCCATCAGCCACCCGTGCTGTTCCTCGACGAGCCCACCACCGGACTGGATCCCCGGAGCCGGGTGGAGCTGTGGAAGCTGATGAGGGAGCTGGTGGACGAGGGCACCACCTTGATGCTCACCACCCAGTACCTGGAGGAGGCCGACCGCCTAGCCAACGGCATCTCGGTCATGGACGGCGGGCGCGTCATCGCGGAGGGTACCGCCGCCGAGCTAAAGGCCGGCCTCGGCACCACCGCCGTGGAAATCGGCTTCTCCGACGACGGTGAGGCGGCGAAGGCGCAGCCCTTGTTCGCCCGCCTCGGCAGCGGTGAGCCGGAACGGGACGGCTCGGTGGTACGACTGGATGTCACGGAGGGGCCCCGGGCCCTGATGGGCGTGCTCGGGGCCCTTGACCGTGAGGGCATCGTCCCCGTGTCGGTCTCCTTGCGCGAGCCGAGCCTGGACGACGTGTTCCTTGCCCTCACCGGCCACCCGGCCGAGCCCGAGGAACCGGCCGACGCCGCAGCCGACGAGCTGGTCGGTATCGGTGAAGGAGGCCCGTGAGCATGTCCACCAACACCGTGTCCGCCCCGGCCCCTCTATCCCTCGCCCGCACGCCCGGCCCACTCAACCGGGCGGTGGGGGACACCATGGCCATTGCCGGGCGAAACCTGGTGACCCTCGTGCGCCTGCCGCAGCTGCTGGTGTTCAGCACCATCCAGCCCGTGATCTTCGTCCTGCTGTTCCGCTACGCCTTTGGCGGAGCCATCAACACGCCCGGTCTGGCCTACGTGGACTACCTGATGCCGGGCATCTTCGCCCAGACCGTGGCCTCGGCTCCATGGGAACTGGCATTGGCCTGGCGGAGGACCTGAACAAGGGCCTGATCGAGCGGTTCCGCTCGCTGCCCATGGCCCGCTCGGCCATTCTGGCCGGCCGCATCCTGAGCGACCTGGTCCGGAACGTCTTCGTCGTCGTGCTCATGTGCATCGTGGGCTTCGCCGTTGGCTTCCGGGTCAACACGAACGTGGTGCAGTTCCTTGCCGGGCTGGTGGTGCTGCTGCTCTTCGGGTGCGCGCTGTCCGCCATCTTCGCCCTCGTCGGGTTGTCGGTGCCCAATGACGAGGCGGCCCAGGCGGCGGCCTTCCCGATGTTGGCGCCGCTGGTCTTCGCATCTTCGGCGTTCGTCCCCATCCGGTCCATGCCCGGGTGGCTGCAAGCCTTCGCCAAGTACCAGCCCGTGTCGGTGGTGGTCGACGCCATCCGGGCGCTGTCGCAGGGAGACGCCGCCGTACGCGTCCTCTCCCAAGGGGCGTCCACGGGCAGCTATGTGATGCAGTCGCTGCTCTGGACGGCCGGGATCCTTGCCGTGTTCGGCCCCCTCGCAGTGCGCCGTTACCGGCGAGCCACCTAGTACAGGGCTCAGCCCGCCTGCAGGGATTGCTTCCAGGCCCGGAAGCGTGCGTGCTCCTCGCCGTCGGGCCCAATGCCGCTTCCGCTGCCGTCGGCAAAGAGGCGGAACGTGTGGGCGCGGCCGGGGTCGTCGGCCCGGAGGGCCAGGTAGCGGGCGTCGGCACCGGTGGCGGGGCCGGCTCGCCAGACCAGCCAGGGGCCGATGCGCCGCTTATAGGTGATGTCGTGAGCCTGGCCTATGTCGTCGCCGAGCCGCAGCAACGACGCCGGAGCCTGCAGCCAGGCCGTGGCCGGGATGTTGCGGTCCCGGACCGGCGTGGCCGGGAGATCTGCGGTGTGGCGGGGCGTGTGGTCGAGGGGCCGTTGGTCGTAGGGGAGATGGCCGCCGCCGGTCACCGGGGCTGCCATCGCTGCACCACCCCGTCGAACTCCGGGTCGCTCAGGCGTGGCCGGCGCGGCGGCTTGGCGCTGCCCTCGGCGGGCATGCCCAGATAGAGGAATCCGACGATGGCGTCGTGGGGGCCGAGGCCGAGCGCCTCCTTCACCCGGAGGTCGAAGGCGGCGTCGCCGGTGCGCCACATCGACCCGTAGCCGAGGGCGGTGGCGGCGATGAGGGCGTTCTGTGCGGCGGCTGCCGCTGCTGCGAACTGCTCCTCCCAGGGGATCTTGTCGCTGTGGCGGTGTACGGCAGCCACCACCAGGACCACCGGGGCGCGGCCCAGCTTGGTGCGCTCTTTGCTGAGCTGCCCGTCCGTGGGCGCGGCTCCGAGCGCCTGGCAGCGCTGGACGTAGGCATCGGCCAGCACGTCCCCGAACGCGTCCTTGGCCGCCCCGGCGAGGACAACCAGCTTCCAGGGCCGCAGCTCGCCGTGGTCGGGCGCGGCAAGGGCCGCCTCCAGGATGCGATCGAGGTCGTCGCCGGCGGGCCCGGGCTCCACGAGTCGTCCTATGGACCGGCGAGCGAGGATGGCTTCGAAGGTCTCCATGACAGGGCCATCCTGACAGGACCGTCCCCTCGGAGGAGCGTTTACCAACCCCGCTCGACCCACTCGTCGAGGTGGGGTTGCTCGGCGCCGATGATGGTGTCCTCTCCGTGACCGGGCATGACGACGGTGTCGGGAGCCAGGCAGGAGAAGAGGCGCTCCTCGATGGAGCGGATGATGGTGGGGAAGTCACCCCCAGCGCCGGACGTCTTACCCGGCCCACCGGGGAAGAGGGTGTCACCGGCAAAGAGCACCGGGGAATCCTCCACGAGGAAGCACATGGACCCTCGTGTGTGGCCGGGGGTTGCCAGGGCGTGCAGGCGGAGGCGCCCGACGTCGAAGACGGCATCGTCCTCGATGGTGAAGTCGGCCCCGGGCAGCATTGGAGCGTCCCCGGTGCCGATGCCCACCCCGTAGCCGGCATGGCGCAGGGCAGGCACGGCCCCGATGTGATCGTGGTGGCCATGGGTCTGGAGGACCAGCCTCACACCGAGGCTCCGACACATTGCGAGCAGCCGGTCGGCCTCGTTGGCGGCGTCGACGAGGACGGCCTGCCCGGTGGCCTTGCACCGAAGGACGAACACGTTGTTGTCCATGGGACCGACGACGACCCTGTGAACCTCGGCCTGGTGGTCCTCGTAATGCATCGGTGGGGAGGCTAACCATGTCCGAACCGGAGCTATTCGACGGTTTGGGCAGTTGGTTCGAGTTGCAGGCGGCGTAGCCTTCGGACGGTGCTCATCGTCTACTCGGCCCTCGCTCTGGCCATCGTCTTGGTCCTCGCCGCCATCGTGGTCGGCCGCGAGGCTCGACGCCTGGACTCCGTGGCGCCGCGGCCCACCTTCGATCTCGACGAGGCCGTGAGGTGGGTCGCCAACAACCTCCCCTACGAGGTCAGGGCCAGCCTGAGCCACGACGACGTACGTCAGATCATCGACTGGAACCTCGAGTACTTCCGCATGAAGGGCGTGTCCGGCAACGGCCACTCGGCAGTGCCCGAGGGGCCGGTGGTGGTGGGCGGCGCGGAGACGGTGGAATACGTGCTCACCCGGGCCGAGTCAATCGGCAGCCTTTACACGCCTCCACAGGTCCACGCCGTGCTCGACGCCCAGATGAGCTACCTCGAAGCCATCGGTGCCATCGGGCCGGAGGCACCCCCCGACGAGCGGCCCGCCTGACGCCGCCCAGGGCATGTCCCACGGACCACGCCTCGTGTGCTTTCATATGCGTACCGAGGAAAGGAGGTGGTCCAAACTGCATAGTCAAATTCTTGGGACCTCGGAGGTGGCTGGCCGCTAGGCGGCCGCTGGACCACCCGGCGAATCCCAGCCAGGCACCGCTCGAGACACCGGCCGGAGGCTGGTCCCATCCGGCGCAGTGGGTGCTCGATCCAATCCAGTTCGCTTTTCATCGATACTCATTCGAGCGAACGCCCGCCCTTCCGGGGGCGGGCGTTCGTCGTGGGCAGCTCGGCCTGGGCGGGGTGCGCTGGCGCCGGATGCGAGCGGCATGAGGGCCCTGGTTCGCACCGCTCCCCAGCCTGGCTACGGTGATCAGGGTGGAGACCATGATCGAGTCCGATGGCCTGCTGCTCCATGGTCACCTGGCCCGACCACCCGAGCCCGGGGACGGTGCCAGCCTGCGGGGGCTCGTCCTCTGCCACGGTTTCCCTGCCGACACTCAGGGGGCGGCCACGGCGGGGGAGAGCTACCCCGAGCTCGCCGACCGGCTGGCTGCCGATGCCGGCTGGGCCGTGCTCACCTTCAGCTTCCGGGGGACCAATGGCTCCCCGGGGGACTTCTCGCTCGGCGGGTGGCTCACGGACCTGCGCCGGGCCACGGAGCACCTGCTCGACGCGGCCGACGTGGAGGGCGTGTGGCTGGCCGGCTTCAGCGCCGGGGGGGCGCTGGCCCTCTGCGCCGCGGGCGAGGACGAGCGCGTGCGGGGGGTGGCTTCCTTCGCCGCCCCCTGCGACTTCGGGCGCTGGGCCAACGACCCCGAGGGATTCCTCGAACACGCCCGCCGCGTGGGCGCCGTCCACAGCGAGGGCTTCCCGGAGTCGTTCGCCGACTGGGCGCGGGAGCTGAGCGAGATCCGTCCGGTGGTGCTGGTGAGCAAGGTTCCGCCCCGACCGGTGCTTGTGGTGCACGGCTCGGAGGACGACACGGTGGCGGTGACGGATGCTCGTGCCCTGGCGGACGCCACCGAGGGGGAGGCCGAGCTGCGCATCATCACCGGCGCCGGGCATCGGCTGCGCCACGACCCCAGGGCCATCGCCGTGCTCCTGGGGTGGCTGGAGAACCAGCGCTAGGTCCCGGCGCCAGTCTCGGCAAGCCCTGGTTGCTCCCAATGGAGTACGAGCGCTGGGCGTTCACAAGGGCAAATAGCAGGTATCCAAAGCGGCGAGTCGCCACCGCCTGATCCCCTGTGACTAGGGACTTCATCCTCCCGTAACGAAGCTGAACGCCGATTGACCGCCGATCGATGGAGCACTTAGAGTGCTTGCCCAGTTGCACACACTGGCTGAGCGGCCGCCGTCGTCGAAGGAGGCAGGGCGGTGCGGATCAGATGTCGGAAGTCGTCCAAGCCCCGATGCCGAGAGCACGGCTCCGAACCAGGCGCACCGCCCTCCGATACCACTGTCCTGAGGGGAAGCGCACAACCCCGGTTGGTGCTCTCCCTCGACGATCCCGAAGCGGTCGACCCGCTTCTGTGCGGACGCAAGGCAGCCAACCTGGCCACCGCCCGGCGGCTCGGTTTCGCGGTCGTTCCCGGATTCGTCGTCACCACCGCGGCGGCCAACGCCATCAGTGAGGAGGGGGTGGGGTCCTGCCTGCCCCCGCTCGTCTCGGCCTCGCTGAAGCAGGCCTGGGCGGAGTTGTCGGCCGACGGCCAGCGCACCCTCGTGGTCCGCTCGTCCTCGCCGGGGGAGGACGGCGGCACCTCCTCCATGGCCGGCCAGTTCACGTCGGTGCTGGGGGTCCGCACCTGGTCCGAGTTCCACTCCGCGCTCCATGCCGTGCTCGAGTCGGGCCGGATGATCGTTCTGGACGGCGTCGAGGACGGCACTCCGACGCCTATGGCCGTGCTCGTCCAGCGGCAGGTCTTCCCGGCTTGGGGTGGCGTCCTGTTCGGCGTCGACCCGGTTACCGGCCGCACCGACCGCATGGTGGTCGCTGCGGTGCAGGGGGGGCCGGACCAGCTCGTGAGCGGCACGGTCGACGGCGCCCGCTACACCCTCACTCGCCACGGCCACCTCGTGGCTTCGGAGGGAGTGGGGTCCGTCCGCCTTCCCGCCGGTCACCGTCGCAGCCTGGCCCGCCTGGCGGCGAGGGCCGAGCGCGCTTTCGGCGGCCACCAGGACATCGAGTGGGCGTACAGCGAGGAGGACCACCTCCTGCTGCTGCAGAGCCGCCCGGTCACCGCGGTGGGGGTTGCCGCCGACGCCGAAGGGCCCGTGCTGGGGCCAGGCCCGGTGGCCGAGACGTTCCCTGATCCTCTGTCTCCCCTGGAGCAGGACCTGTGGCTCCCGCCCCTCCGGCAGGCGCTCACCGAGGCGGTACGCCTGACCGGAGCGGTGTCACGGCGCCGGCTGGCAGCATCGCCGGTGATCGCTTCGGTGGGCGGCCGGGTGGCCGCCGACCTGGCTCTTCTGGGCGTGCTCCCCAACAAGTCCATCTGGGCCCGTTTCGACCCTCGCCCCCCGGCTCGCCGCCTGCGGGCGGCGTGGCGGACGGGCCGGCTCCGCGCCGCCCTCCCAGGCCTGGCAGCCGACCTGACGGCGAAGGTCGACCGTGAGCTGGCATCGGTCCCGGCTCCAGCGAGCCTGTCCGACGAGGCCCTGCTCTCCCTGCTCCGCGGCTCCCGCCAAGTGCTGCGCGCCGTGCACGGCTACGAGATCCTGGCCGGCATGCTCACTCCGTCACCCGACGGTGCCCCCACGTCGGCGGCCACCGCGTTGCGGGCGGTGAGCCAGGGCCTAGCCGAGGGACTCGACGACGCCGGCGTCGTGGCGCGCCATCCGGTCGCCCTGGCCCTGGTGCCGCCTGCCATCGGGGTTCCGACGTCCCTGCCCCCTGTGTCCGACGCGGGCCAGCTGCCGGCACCCCCTGTCAGCGACGAGATCGCCGCCCTCCGAGAAGCGCTGCGGCTGCGGGCTCGTTGGGTCCACGAGCTCACGGCCCGGGTGGCCGAGGAGCTGGGCTCTCGGCTGGCCCGCCGTGATCTCCTGCCAGAGGCCGGAGCAGTGCGGTGGTTGAGTGCCGATGAGCTCGACGCCGCTGTCAGCGGTGGCGCCGTGCCCGACGACCTCGACAAGAGGCAGCGAGTCGGACGGCCGGCTCCTCTTCCCGCCGCCTTCCGGCTCACCGCCGGAGGTGACGTGGTACCGATGCGGCAGGGGGACCAGGAGGGGCAGGGGGCCGGCGGGGGACGCGCAGCAGGCCCCGTCCACGGTGACGGTCCGGTGAAGCCCGGCGAGGTCCTCGTCGTGCGCACCCTCGATCCCGGCCTGGCGGCGGCACTCCCGGGTCTTGGCGGGCTGGTGGCCGAGACGGGAAGTGTGCTGTCCCACCTGGCCATCCTGGCCAGGGAGCTGGGCATTCCCACCGTGGTCGGCGTGCCCGATGCCGTTCATCGCTTCCCGGCCGGTTCCATCGTCGTCGTCGACGGCACCACCGGTGAGGTCACCTTGGCCGAGTCGCACGAGGGTGCGAAGGCGGTGAGCGCATGAGGAGGCTGCGCTACGCCATCGTCGGCGGCGCCATGGTGGCTTCGGGCCTCTACCTGTTCGTCTACCTCTACCGTTGGGAATGGCACCGGGCGGTGGTGGCCGGCGTGATGTTCCTCATCGCCGAGGTGGCGCTCACCGGGTCGGTCATCCTGGATCGCCTGCGCTCCATGGAGGAGAGGATCTCGGCCAGGTTGGGCGGCGCGGGAACCGGCGCAGCGCAGAACGTGGCCGAGGAGCCGGTCGACGCAACGGCCGACATCATGGCCCGGCTCGAGCAGAGTGCTCCGGCCCCCAAGGTCAGCTTCCAGTGGCTCTCCCGGCCGGACGAGCTGTCCGTCTTCGTGCCCGTCCTGCTCGGCGCCGGAGTGGTGCTCTCAGGCGTGGCGTGGCTGGTGGAGCGCCTGGCGCGCCTGACGGCGGGATCGGCGCTCGAGCGCGGCCTCACCCTCCAGCTTGCGCCCTTCGCCCTGCCCGATGGGGCCTTGTGGGGGGGTGCCGAGTCCACCCCGGTGCGGAAGCGGTCGATCGCGCCCCACCTGGCCGCGGCGGCCGTGGCCGTGGTCATCGGCTCGGTGGGCGTCGACCGGCTGAGCGACCTCACCCAGGACCGCCCCGACCCAGTGCTCCCGGACCAGGAGAGCTCCGTCCTCATATCGGCGTCGGCCAAGGGCCCGGCCCGAACGTCTCTTCAGGCCACCCAGGCGCTCTGGGGCGCGTGCACCACCCAGCTGGGCGCCGGCTACGAGGCGCTCTCCATGACCGATGTCGGTGGCGGCTCGGTGGAGGTCGTGGTCAGGCCGCGGATCGGCAAATACGCTGAACGCCGCCTGCGGGGCTGCATCGCAGACGGGGCTGCCGACAAGGTGGGGGCTCACGTGCAGTCGATCGCACCCGTCGAGCGCTAGCCGCTGATTCGCGCTCATCGGGCAGCCCAGAGGCTCGTGCGTGCTTGCCGTAGCGCGCGGGCCCTCGCCCAGAATCGGCGGGGGCCGTCGACCACCCGGCTGTAGGCCACCACCGGAGCCCGGGGGCGGCGCACATCGTGGCCGGCGAGCATGGCGGAGAAGGCCAGCTGCTCGATCGAGGGAGGCCCCACCGAAAGGTTCCGCGCCACCGCCTCCTCACGCGTGGCTTGGCCCGTGGACACGAGGTAGGCGGCGGCCATCGTCCCCGTGCGCCCCACGCCGGCGCCGCAGTGCACGAACACCCTGCCCGGGCTTCGCGCCACCGCGTCCAGGAAGCGTTCGACCTGGGGCGGCGTAGGTGCCTGGCCGTCCCGCAGCGGGATGTGGACCCGGTCGATCCCGAGGCGGTTCCGTAGCGCGTCGTAGGGCTCGATCCCCTTCTCGGCCCGCAGGTCGACCACGGTGGCGACCCCATCGGCGGCGAGGGCCTCGAGGCCTACCTCACTAGGCGCCGCTCCCCGCCAGAGCCGCTCGTCCACCTCGGCGAAGTTCACCATGGGCAGGCGAGGTGGAGGCCCGGGGTGGGCTCTCCGGCCCAAGCGGTGCAAGAGGGCGATGGCCAGGTTCGGGAGAAGGACGAAGGCGCCCGCCGCCGCCGCCACCCTGGGGCCGTTGCGGGCGATGCTCGACACGCTGCGGTCCTACCCGGCCCAAGGTGGGTGCAACCGGTGGCGTCGGGTGCCGCGCCCCGACGCCTCAGCGCACCGTGCTCAGACCGCGGTCGATCACCCTCGACAGCTCCCTGGCGTTGGCCTCGGGGTCGGCAGCCTCGGTGAGCCAGCGCACCACGACGAACCGTCGAGCGCCGGCGGCCACCATGGGATCAACCGTGCCGGGCGTGACCCCCCCCGTGACGAAGAAGGGATGAGCGGCATTGCGGGCCGCGTAGGTGAGGTACCCGAGCCCCGCACCGGGTCGGCCCGGCTTGGTCGGGGTGGGCTCCACCGGACCGGTCGAGACGTAGTCCACCGGCTCGACCGCGCTGGCGTCGAGCTCGGCCGGCGTGTGGGTGGAGAGCCCCACGATGGCGTCCGGGCCGAGGATGCGCCGGGCCAGGGTGGGCGGGGCGTCGTCCTGACCCACGTGCACGCCGTCGGCCCCGACTTCGAGGGCCAAGTCGGGACGGTCGTTGAGGATGAAGGGAACGTCATGGTCGCGGCACACCGACATGGCCAGCCGTGCCCGCTCCACCACGGTTCGGGCTTCGAGGGCCTTGTCGCGCAGCTGGATCACGTCCACACCACCCCGGATGCACGCGGCGAGGAACGAGCTCAGATCGCTCCGGTCGGGCGTGCACAGGTACAGGCGGCGACCGGCCACAGGACCCTTCGGACGACTAATGCCTTCAGCCACCTGCGACGGCCCGGACCAGCTCAAGGCGGTCGCCTTCGCCCAGGTGCGTGGAGGCCAGCAACGCCCGGGGTACCGGCTCGCCGTTGCGCTCCACCAGCACCCACCGGCCGCCGAGGCCCAGGGTGTCGAGGAGGTCCTCCACGGTGGCACCCTCGGCCAGGTCGACGCCCTTGCCGTTGGCGATGACCCGCATGCTCAGCCGCCGATGGCCTCGGCCGCCGCCTTCTTCTTCTCCCGCTTCGCCTGCCGCACCAGAGCCAGGCTCTCCGGCCCGTCGATGTCGGCCACCGACAGGTGGCTGCCGGGCGTGGCGTACTCGCCGGCCGCCTCCTGCCATCCGGTAGGCCGCACGCCGAGTTGCTTCCCGAGCAGGGCCACGAAGATGCGGGACTTCTGGTCCCCGAAGCCGGGCAGCGCCTTCAGCTTGGTCAGCAGGTCGGCCCCGTTGTCAGCCGACTCCCAGACTTGCTCCGCCCGTCCCCCGTAGTGCTCCACGACGATCCGGCACAGTTCCTGCACCCGCTTGGCGTTCGACCCCCAGAAGCGGTGGAGAGCCGGCGGCTGGGCGAAGACCTGGGCCAGCCGGTTGGGGTCCATGGCGGCGATCTCCGCTGGGTCGAGTCGCCCGCCCAGGCGTTCCTTCAAGTCGTAGGGGCTCCTGAACGCCCGCTCCAGCGGTATCTGCTGGTCGAGCACCATCCCAATCAACAGAGCCAGCGCATCTTTGCTGAGCAACTCGTCAGCGGCCGGGTCTTGAGAAAGACGCAGAGTCGCCATCGCAGCTTCAGCCTAGGCCGGGGGGAGGAGGTCCCGACCCGGTGGGTAGGCGGGGTTGGCCACCGGATCGGGACCTACTCCCCCCAGGCCCTAAGTCACGCCAGCCGAGGGTCAGGCGCCTCTGCGTCTATGGAGTAGCGGGCGATGGCGTCGGCCACCTCCTCCTCTTTGGCATCGCCGGTGTCGGCCAGGGCCTTGAGCACGGCTACTACCACGTGGGCGGCGTCGGTCTCGAAGTGGCGCCGGAGGGCGGGGCGGTCGTCGGAGCGGCCATAGCCGTCGGTGCCGAGCGGCGTGAAGTGGCCGGGTACCCATCGACCCACCTGGTCGGGGACGGCCTTCATGAAGTCGGTGACGGCGACGAAGGGGCCTTCGCTCTCCGAGGAAAGCACCTGGGTGATGTGGGCCACACGGGCTGGCTCGTGGGGGTGGAGGCGGTTCCACCTTTCCGTCTCCAGAGCCTCTTCGCGCAGCGCCTTGTAGGACGTGACGCTCCAGCAGTCGGCGGCCACGTCGTGGTCGGCGGCCAGGAGGCGCTGGGCTTCCATGGCCGCACCGTAGGCCGGCCCGCTGAACAGGATGGTGGCCCGGCGCCCGGGGCCTTCGGGGGCGCCGGCGAACCGGTAGATGCCGCTGATGATGCCGTCCTCGACCCCCTCGGGCATGGCCGGCATCTCGTAGTTCTCGTTGTAGAGGGTGAGGTAGTAGAAGCGGTCTTCGGGTTCGTCGCCGTACATGGCGGCCAGCCCATGGCGGACGATCACCGCCACCTCGTAGGCGAAGGCCGGGTCATAGGCCGACACGTTGGGAACCGTGCTGGCCAGCAGGAGGGAGTGTCCATCCTCGTGCTGGAGGCCCTCTCCGTTGAGGGTGGTGCGCCCGGCGGTGGCACCGAGCATGAATCCACGGCCTCTCGAGTCGCCGAACGCCCAGATGAGGTCACCCGTCCGCTGGAAGCCGAACATGGAGTAGAAGATGTAGAAGGGCACCATGGGCTCGCCCCATGTGGCGTAGGACGTTCCGGCGGCGGTGAACGACGCCATGGACCCCGCCTCGGTGATGCCCTCCTCGAGGATCTGGCCCGACTGGGACTCGGTGTAGGAGAGGAGGAGCTTGGCGTCCACCGGCTCGTAGCGCTGGCCCAGGGCGGCGTAGATCTTGTACTCCTTGAACAGGGCGTCCATGCCGAAGGTACGAGCCTCGTCGGGGATGATGGGGACCACCCGGGCGCCGAGCCCCTTGTCCCGCAGGAGGTTCCTGACGAGACGGGCGAAGCCCATGGTGGTGGAGACGGCCTGGCCTCCGGACCCCGAGAGGAAGTCGGCAAAGGTCTTGTCCTGGGGCGCGGGCAGGGACTTGTGCTCGTATCGCCGCTCGGGGAGGCAGCCGCCCAGAGCCCGCCGGCGATCCATGAGGTAGGCGAACTCGGGAGAGTCCTCGCCGGGGCGGTAGTAGGGCGGGAACTCGGCGTCGAGGGCGTCGTCGGGGATCTCGTCCTGGAGGTACAGACGGTCCCGCAGCGTGTGGAGCTGGGCCTTGGTCATCTTCTTGATCTGGTGGGTAGCGTTGCGGGCTTCCACCTCCGGGCCGAGGGTCCAGCCCTTCACGGTCTTGGCCAGGATCACCGTCGGCGAGCCGGTGTGCTCCACCGCCGCCTGGTACGCGCCGTAGAGCTTGCGGTAGTCGTGCCCGCCCCGTGGCAGGGTGCGCAACTCGTCGTCGGAGAGATGCTCGACCATCTGGCGAAGCCGGGGGTCGGGGCCGAAGAAGTGCTCACGGATGTAGGCCCCCGACTCCACCGAGTACTTCTGGAACTCGCCGTCGACGGTGGAGTTCATCTTGTTGAGAAGCACGCCGTCGGTGTCCCGGGCCAGCAACTGGTCCCACGCCGACCCCCAGATGACCTTTAGGACGTTCCAGCCCGCGCCGCGGAAGATGGCCTCGAGCTCCTGGATGATCTTGCCGTTGCCTCGCACCGGACCGTCGAGGCGCTGGAGGTTGCAGTTGACGACGAAGATCAGGTTGTCCAGCTGCTCGCGGGCGGCCAGTGAGAGGGCGCCGAGGGTCTCGGGCTCGTCGGTCTCGCCGTCCCCTATGAAGCACCACACCTTGGAGCCCGACGTGTCGACGATGCCGCGGTTGTGCAGGTAGCGGTTGAAGCGGGCCTGGTAGATGGCGTTGATGGGGCCGATTCCCATCGAAACCGTGGGGTACTCCCAGAAGTCGGGCATGAGCCGAGGGTGGGGGTAGGAGGACAGGCCGCCGCCGCCGATCTCCATGCGGAAGTGGTCGAGCTGGTCCTCGCTCAGGCGGCGCTCCAGGAAGGCCCGGGCGTAGATGCCCGGAGCGGCGTGGCCCTGGAAGTACACCTGGTCGCCACGTCCGCCGGCCTTGCCCCGGAAGAAGTGGTTGAACCCCACCTCGTACAGGCTGGCCGAGCTGGCGTAGGTGGCCAGGTGGCCGCCGATCCCCTCGGACAGGGTGTTGGCCCGGGTGACCATGACCGCCGCGTTCCAGCGGATGAAGGCACGGATGCGTCGCTCGACGTGCTCGTCGCCGGGGAACCACGGTTCCTGGTGGGGCGGGATGGTGTTGACGTAGGGGGTGGATACGGTGGCGGGGAAGCCCACCTGCTGCTCACGGGCCCGCTCCAGCAGCTTGAGCAGCAGGAACTGGGCCCGGGGCTTGCCCAGGTGCTGGACCACGGCGTCGAACGAGTCGATCCACTCGCCGGTCTCCTGGGGGTCGATGTCGGGCAGCTGGTGGGTGAAGCCGTCGATGATCAGCGGGTCCATGGGGTCCTATCGTCGCACCTGGCGCCATCCCCGCGCGCCACCGGTCAGTCCCAGAGCTCGAGCAACCGGTCGGGTGGGCGGGCGATGACGGCCCGGTCGCCGCGGATGACGATGGGCCGCTCGATGAGGATCGGGTTGGCGGCCATGGCCTCGAGCAGGCCCTCGCCCTCGACGGCCTCCAGGCCCAGCTCGGCGTAACGCGGCTCGCCGGTGCGCATCATGGCCCTGGGGTCCTCGATGCCCAGCATGCTCATCACCCGCTGCAACTCTGCGAGGGACGGTGACTCGTCGAGGTAGCGGTAGTACTCGGCGTCCACTCCCTGCTCGTCCAGGAGCTCGCGGGTGACCCGGCACTTCGAACAGCTCGGGTTGAAGTAGACGCTTACTCGGTCTTCGCCGGTCACCATGCCACTCTGGCACGATGCGAGCTCCCACCGGCGGCGTCGATTGCGCGAGAGTCGGTCGTGGTCACGACGGTGTACACCGACGGCGCCTGCCTGGGGAACCCGGGGCCCGGCGGATGGGCGTGGGCTGTACCCGGCGGGCGCTATGCGAGCGGGGCCGACCCCGAGACAACGAACCAGCGCATGGAGGTACGGGCCGCCCTGGAGGCGGTGACGTCGCTGGACGGGCGGCTGGAGGTGGTGAGCGACTCGACCTACGTGGTCAACTGCTTCCGGGACCGCTGGTGGGAGGGGTGGCTGGCCCGGGGCTGGCTCAACAAGGCCAAGAAGCCGGTGGCCAACCGAGACGTCTGGGAGCCGCTCGTGGAAGCTGTTCGGGCGGACTCGCAGCGGGTGGGCTTCACATGGGTGAAGGGGCACTCCGAGGACAGGATGAACGACCTGGTCGACCGCCTCGCCGTGGAGGCGGCCCGGAGCCAGCGCAGCCGGACCGGGGAGGGGATGCCCGAGGGCCTCGGTGCCCCCGACCTCGTTCCTGTCGGGCCCGACTCCGATCCCCGCATCCCCGAAGGCCACCGCCTGGTGGTGGCTGGTCACCGCCCGCCCGCCCTCGGAGGTTACGAGGACAATCCTGTCTCCCAAGGCGTCTACGAGCAGCTACGTCGGATCCTCACCGCCAAGCTGGAGTTGCACTCCGACCTCCTGGTGCTCACCGGGCTCGGGCTGGGGGCCGAGCAGCTCGGTGCCGAGGCAGCGGCCGGGGCCGGCGTGGCCTACGTGGCCGTCTTGGCCTTTCCCAGCCAGGAGGAGGTGTGGCCGGCCTCCGCCCGGGAACGTTACAGGCGGCTTCTCGACGGGGCCGCGGGCCAGGTGCTGCTGCAGGCCAAGGCGCCGGAGTCCAAGCAGGCGGCCGGGATGGCGCTCAGGCGCCGCGACTCCTGGCTGGCCCGCCACGCCCACGAGGCGCTGGTGGTGTGGGATGGCAAGGACGCCGCTGTCGGGAGCCAGGTGCGCTCGCTACGCGACCACCTCGGCGAGGAAGAGGTATGGGTGGTGGAGCCGCCTGCCGGGCAATGAGTGCTTGGCGACAGCCGCTCCGGGGACCCTGCGGCTAGCTTTCGCGGGGAAGCCGGCCCGCCGGCCGGCAGAGGGGAGACGGGGATGGGTCACGACGATCTGGGCGCGCTGTCACGTCGGCGCTTCTTGAGCCTGGCCGGTGCGGGGGCGGCGGCCATCGCCTTCGGTGCCTGCGGCTCGGACGACGAGAACGGGTCGAGCAGCTCGCAGACAACGGCCGCCGGCCAAGGGGCTTCGCTGGCGGGGACCAGCCTGACCACCGCGGTGTACGCCAAGAACCATGCCTCCTCGCCGCTCTTCTGGCAGCGCTTCGCCCCAGAGGGTGTCAAGGTCGAGGTGAAGATCTTCACCAGCGGCTCGGACATGAACCGGGCTCTTCAGGCCGGGGACCTCGACTTCGGGCTCTTCGGTCCCTACAACGGCCTGATCGAGAAGGAGCAGGGCTTCGGGTCGAAGGTCATCTGCATGTGCTCGCGCAACGGCATCGGCATCATTGGCCGAAAGGACCGGGGGATAGAGAGCATTGCCGACCTGAAGGGCAAGAGCTTCGCCGTCCCGCCCCCCGGGATCCTCGTGCTCATCCTCAACAACCTCCTCGAACGCGCTGGCCTCAAGCTGGACAGGGACCTTAAGGCGGTGCCCCTGGGCTACGCGGACATGCCCGCGGCGTTGGAGCGGGGTGACGTGGACGCCTACTTCGGAACCGAGCCCCTCGCCACCCAGAGCGTGTTGGCGAACGTCGGCAAGCGTCTCGCCGACCCGTACACCACCGGTCTGGGCAACTTCAACACCGCGATCTGGGCGTCGCCCAAGATGCTGGCCCGGCCCGAGGTGCTCAAGGCCGTCACCAAGATGCAGCGTGACGCCGCCGAGTACCTCTCGCCCGGTGGCAAGAACGATCCCGAGGTCTGGAAGGACCTGCTGGTGAACCAGTTCGGGTACAGCGAGGCGGTCTACAAGGAGGTTCTATCCAACGTCGGCGCCGAGTGGCGGTTCGACGACGCCCGCAAGTCCCAGTTCGAGGCCGCTGCCAAGGAGATGCGAGCCACCGGCGTGCTCAAGAAGGACGTGGACTTCTCCCAGGTGTTCGAGCTGCAGCACCAGCCCCAGAGCTGACTCGATTGCTCGTCGAGCCGTGACCGCGTCAACCTCCTCGGAGCAGGTCGAGACGGTGGGGAACGGCCGGTTGCCCAGCGCCGGGTCGTCAATCGAGGAGGTGGCCCTCGCACCCAGCGCCGACATCGCCGCCGACGCGGTCACGCTCCCCGGTGCCCGGAGGAGCACGCGCTGGCCCAGGCGGCGGCGGGCCCTGGGCCTCGTGGTGCCGGCGGCCCTCCTCGGTGCCTGGTGGCTTTGTAGCGCCCGGGGCATCATCTCCATCAAGCTGCTGCCTGCCCCGTGGGATGTCGCCGAGGCGGCATGGGACTTCGCGGCCGGCACGCGTGTCGACTCCCTCGCCGGCGTGGTGCCCTTCAGCGGTGCCGCCTCCGAACACCTGTCGGCCAGCATCCTCCGCTGGTTGTCGGGTTACGGGCTGGCGGTGGGAGTCGGGCTCACAGTCGGCCTCGGCATCGGCCTTTCCCGCCTGGTGGCCGACCTGGTGGACCCTCTCGTGCAGGCCGTGCGGGCCATTCCGATCTTCGCGTGGCTTCCCCTCGCCCTGGTGTGGTTCGGGCTGGGCGAGGGCGCGGCCCGGTACCTCGTCTTCATCGGCGCCGTCTCGCCCATACTGATCGCCACCGCCGACAGCGTGAGCCGTGTGCCCGCCGCCTACGTGGAGACCGCCCTCATGCTCGGCACCCCTCGTCGCTCGCTGGCCCGCCGGGTCTACGTTCCCGCCGCATTGCCCGGCATCGTGACCGGCCTCCGGCTGGGGCTGACGCTCGGGTGGATGAGCGTGATCGTGGGCGAGCTCACCGGTACCCAGACCGGCATAGGCGCCATGATGAACGCGGCCCGGGAGGGCGGCCGCCTCGACCAGATCCTGGTGGGGATGCTGTGTTTCGCCTTGGTGGGCCTGCTGGGCGACACCGTCCTTCGGGCGGCAACCCGGCCCTTCGTGGCCTGGAGCGACCGGTGAACCAGGCAGAGGCGGCCCCATCGAACGGGCCTCAACCACCGGCAACGCTCGTGGCGCGTGACGTGACCAAGTCCTTTGGAGCAGTCGAGGTGCTCGCCGGCATCGACCTGTGGGTGGGGCCCGGGGAGGTTCTGGCCCTGCTCGGTCCCAGCGGGTGCGGCAAGTCCACGCTGCTCCGGGTGCTGGCCGGCTTCGAGCAGGCCGACGGGGGCGTGGTCGAGCTCGGTGGCCGACCCGTGCGAGGACCGTCTCCGGAGCGGGGCATGGTGGCCCAGGCGGGCACGCTCTTCCCCTGGCTGTCGCTCCGCAAGAACCTGGGCTACGGGCCCCGCCAGGCCGGCCGCAAGGACGTGGACAGGACCGTCGACGAGCTGGTGTCCGCCACCGGCCTGTCGGGGTTCGACCAGTCGCTGCCGAGGGAGCTTTCCGGCGGCATGCGCCAGCGCGGTGCCATCGCCCAGGTTCTCGCCAATCGCCCACCCGTGCTGCTGCTGGACGAGCCCTTCGGCGCCCTCGACGCCCAGACTCGCCTGCGGATGCACGAGTGGTTCCGGAGCCTCCTGGCCGAGCGCCCCACCACGGTGGTGCTCGTCACCCACGACGTGGACGAGGCACTCCTGCTCGGCGACCGGGTGGGCCTGCTGTCGGCGCGGCCGTGCCGGGTGGTGGACTCGGTGGACGTGGACCTGGGCGACCAACGCGGCCGTGACACCCTCTCCGACCCCGGCTTCGTGCAGCTGAAGGCCGAGGTGCTGGGACGGGTGCTCAGCGCCTGAGAGCCCTGAGCCTCTCCACTGGGGCTTCTGGCAGCCAAAGTGGCCGTCGCCACCTACCACGTCGGCGACCGGAACGGTCAGGGCGGCCGTACCTGGCGGGGTTCAGGCCCGGGGGTGCCTGGAATCCCAGCTTCCGGCGGTCTTCTCCTCCTTGAGGCGGAACTTCTGCACGCGGGTGGTCGCCGTCTTGGGCAGCTCGGGCCGAACGTCCACGTACCGCGGCACCATGAAGAGGGGCAGCCGATCGCAAAGGAACCGGTGGAGGCCGTCGGGTTCCAAGCTGGTCTCCGGACGGAGGACCACGCACAGCTTGATCTCTTCCTCCACGTCCTCCTCGGCCGGCACCCCGACGGCGGCGGCCTCTAGGACGGCGGGATGTGCCAGGGCCGCCCTCTCCACTTCGGTGGCGGAGATCATCTCGCCGCGGCGGCGTATGGCGTCGCGGAGGCGGCCGATGAAGGCGAAGTCACCGTCGGAGTGACGCACCATGAGGTCACCGGTGCGGTACCACCCGTCACCCTCCCAGGGGGCGACCACGCTCCCGTCGTCCCGCCGGTAGCCCTCGAACATCACGTGAGGGCGGAGCGGGCGGAGCCACATCTCACCGGGCACGTCGGGTCCCACCTCGCGGCCCGCCTCGTCGAGGATCTGCGCCTCGAAGCGGGGGCTCGGACGGCCCACCGTGCCGGGCTGCTGAGGCAGTCGCTCCGGACGGGTCCAGCACGAGGCCGTCTCCGTCTGGCCCCACACGTCCATCACCTCGAGGTCGAATCGCTGCTCGATCTCCCGCCAGCGGTCGGCCGGGGCGGCCGATCCCAGGATGAGGCGGACCGGGTTGTCGGCGTCGTCGGGCTGGGGGGGCAGTCGGACGAGCATGGACAGGATCGTCCCCACGAAGGTGAAGGCCGTGGCGTCGGCCTGGCGCAGACGGTGCCAGAAACCGAACGGGCGGAAGCGGTCGTCGACGGTGATCCGCCCGCCGGCGACCAGGGTGGCCAGGGTCGTGCCCTGGCAGGTGACGTGGTACAGGGGCAGGCAGCAGTAGGTGGCGTTGCCCTCGCCCAGCTGGAGCAGCTCCTCGTTGTAGCAGTTGGCCCAGGTGGCCTCGCAGGCCCGGCTCCACACGACGCCCTTCGACGCCCCGGTCGTGCCCGAGGTGTAGACGAGCTTGGCCGGGGCGCCGGGTTCGTCGGCCAGCGGCGGAGGCGGCGCCGGCGATGCCCGCTCGAGCCCGGCCTCGAAGCGCGACGTCCCGGGGTGAGGCGCGCCGGAGACCAGCACGGCGCGCAGGTGGGGAAGGTGGGCGCGGATGGCTGCCACCTCGGGGTAGAGCGCGGAGTCGCACACCAGCACGCCGGCGCCGGCATGGGCCATGACGTTGCGCAGGGGCTCGGCCTTCAACATGGCGTTGACGGGCATGAAGACGGCACCCACCTTCATGCAGGCGAACCAGGTGGCCATGATGGCGAGGCCGTTGCCACAGAAGGCCATCACCGTGTCCCCGCTGCTCACGCCGAGCCCGCGGAGCAGGTCGGCGGCGCGGTTGGCCACCTCGTCGGTCTGGGCGTAGGTGAGGGTGGCGTCCGGCAGCACGAGCAGAGGCCGTGGGCCCAGCCGAGCGGCCTGGCTCTCCAGGATCGCTCGGACTCCCTGACCCGGCTGGTCAGCAGTCACGCTTCACCCGCTGCCTCGGACACTGCGGCGAGCAGAGCCTCCACCGGGGCCCGGTCGTCGGGGCTGGCCGGTCGGAAGACCCGGACCACGCGGCCGTCGTTCACCACGGCGTCCCCGCCCAGCTGGCGCACGTCCTCAACCGGCCTCTTGAGCGGCACCCCACGGCCAACGGCCTTGCGGTAGACGTTGAGCGTTCCGGGGTTGTACACGGCGCGGCGGGGGGCTCGCTCCAGTCCCAGCCGTGCGTAGAGGACGCGATCGGGGTCGCTCAGAAAGGGCCACGGCCACGCCAGCTCCGCGGCCAGTGCGGCCAGTGCGTCGGCAGGGCTGAAACCCACGGCGATGGCCACGGCGCCCAGGGCCTCGAGCCGGTCTCGCTGGTCCCTCACCTCCACGAGGTGCTCCTGGCACGGCAGTCAGTAGCGGTGCCGGATCACGCTCACCAGAGCCAGGCACGGCCCGCCGAGGTCGACGGGGTCCCCGCCGGTGGCGTCGGGAAGGACGATCCCGGCCAGGTCGGCCACGGGCGACTGCGGTGCGGAGGGCATGGGCGGAATGGGCACCCTAGGCCGTCCTGGTAGTCAGGGGGCGGCGGGGCTGGGGCCGGTAAGGGCTGGGCCGGTAGGTTCCGAGGGGTGCGGGCGGGGGTCGACACGGGGGGAACCTTCACCGACGTCGTCGGCGACGACGGGCGCGTGGTCAAGGTCCTCTCCACCCCGACGGATCCGGGCGAGGCGGTACGCCGCGGCTTGGACGGGCTCGGTGCCGGGCGCCCGCAGCTGCTCGCCCACGGCACCACAGTGGCCACCAACGCCTTGCTCCAGCGCCGGGGCGCCACCGTGGCGCTGATCACGACCGAGGGCCTGGGCGACGTCGTGGAGATCGCCCGCCAGGACCGTCCTTCCCTCTACGACTCCTTCGCCGACCGCCCGGAGCCGCTGGTGGCCAGGGACCTGCGCCTGGAAGTCGCCGGGCGCCTCGGTGCGGACGGGGCCGAGGTGGCGCCGCTCCCCGACGCGGGGATCCCCCGGATCCCCGAGGGTGTCGACGCCGTGGCCGTCTGCCTCCTGCACGCCGACCTCGACCCCTCCCACGAGCGGCGTGTGGCCGCCGTGCTGGCCCAACGGGGTCACGAGGTCGTCTGCTCGCACGAGGTGTCCCCCGAGTTCCGTGAGTACGAGCGCAGCGTGACGACGGTGGTGGACGCCTACCTGCGCCCGGCCATCCGGTCCTATCTCCACGGTCTGTCCGACGCGGCCGAATGGGTCCTGGTCATGACGTCGGCCGGCGGCCTGGTGGCGCTGGACGAAGCCGCTGACCACCCCGCTTCGTTGCTGCTCTCGGGGCCTGCCGGCGGGGTGCGGGCGGCAGCCGAAGCGGCAGCCGGCGCCGGCTTCCCCGACGCCGTCAGCTTCGACATGGGTGGCACCAGCACCGACGTGTGCCTCATCACCGGGGGCGCGCCCGAGCCCGCCGCCGAGCGGCGGGTGGCCGGCTTCCCCGTGCGTCTCACGTCCCTCGACATCCACACCATCGGGGCGGGCGGCGGGTCCATCGCCAGCATCGACCCCGGCGGGGCCCTCGTAGTGGGGCCACACAGCGCCGGAGCCGAACCGGGCCCCGCCTGTTACGGGCGGGGCGGAAACGAGCCCACGGTCACCGACGCCGACCTGGTGGCCGGGCGCATCCCCGAGGACACCGAGTTCCCGGGCATCGGCAGGCTCGACCGCGGGGCGGCCGCCGCTGCACTGGAGAAGGCGGGCGTGGTACCCGAGGGCGTCGTAGCCGTGGTCGACGCCGCCATGGAGCAGGCGATCCGCGCCGTGACTGTGGAGCGGGGCGTGGACCCCCGCCACCGGGCTCTGGTGGCCTTCGGCGGGGCTGGGCCCCTGCACGCCTGCGCGCTCGCTGACGCCCTCGACATGGCTGCGGTGGTGGTGCCTCCCCGGGCCGGCGTGCTGTCGGCCGTGGGCCTGCTGAGCGCCCCTCCCCAGGCCGTGCTGGTGCGCTCCTGGCCCGGGCTCGGGGACCGTCACGGCCTGGCCGAGGCCCGTCTCGACCTGGCGAGGGCCGCCGCTCGCCAGGTGGTCGGAGTCGATCCCGACACCCCGGCCAGGCTCCTGCTCAACCAGGCCACGGCAACGGCCACGGTCAGCTTCGAGGACGCCACGACGGTGGAAGTCGAGTTGTCGCTGGACTGCCGTTACGAGGGCCAGAGCCACGAGCTCACAGTGCCCAGCGTGGCCGCGTTCGCGGACGAGCACCGGCGCCGGAACGGTTTCGCCCGGCCAGGAGCGGCGGTGGAGGTGACGGCGCTTCGGGCCGCCGCCCGCCTGCCGGCGCCCGTCGATCCCGGCCGGTTGCCGGCCACTGGGCGCCGGGAGGCAGCCAGGGGTCCGCGCGTGTTGGCCGAGCCGGACTGCACCGTGTGGATCCCGGCCGGGTGGTCGGCACAGGTGGGGAAGGGAGGCACGTGGATCCTGCGTCGCTCCAAGTCCTGATCTCCCGCCTCACGGGGATCGCCGACGAGATGGGCGCCGTCCTTCGACGCTCTGCCTCCAGCCCCAACATCAAGGAACGGGCCGACTGCTCGGCGGCGTTGTTCACCGCTGACGGGGAGTTGTTGGTGCAAGCCGAGCACATCCCGGTGCACCTGGGCGCCATGCCCGCGTCGGTACGGGCCGCCATCGAGGCGTTCCCGGGGAACCGACTGGGCCCCGGCGACCAGGTCGTGCTCAACGACCCCTTCGCCGGCGGGACGCACCTGAACGACCTCACGCTCGTTGCCCCTTGCTTCGAGGCGGACCGCCTGGTCGGCTGGGCCGCCAACCGTGCCCACCACGCCGACGTGGGTGGCATGGCGCCGGGCTCCATCCCACCCGAGTCCACGGAGGTGTAACAGGAGGGCCTGCGCATCCCGCCCGTGCGGTTCGGTCCCGAGGTGGCGGCCATGCTCCGGGCCAACTCCCGCACGCCGAGAGAGCGTGACGGGGATCTCGACGCACAGGTGGGCGCCAACGTGGTGGGCGTGGAGCGCCTGGCTGCCCTGGCCCACGAGCCCCTTGGGGAGGTGGTCGACTACGGCGATCGCCGCATGCGGGCTGCGCTCGCCGGCGTGGCCGACGGGCAGTGGCGGTTCGAGGACGTCATCGATTCCTGCGGGCCCCGGCCCGAGCAGCAACAACGGGCTCGGATCGCCCTCACCCTCACTGTCGACGGTGAGACTGCCATCTTCGACTTCACCGGGACGGACCGCCAGCGCGAGGGCAACGTCAATGCCGTGGAGGCGGTGACGGTGAGTGCCGTCGCCTTTGCGCTTCGTTCGGCCACCGATCCCAGCATCCCCGCCAACGGCGGGGCCCTCCGCGCCGTGGAGGTTGTGGCCCCGGCCGGGACCATCGTCAACGCACTGACTCCGGTGGCGGTGGGTGCGGGCAATGTGGAGGTGAGCCAGCGGGTGGCCGACGTCTGCCTGGGGGCACTGGCCCAGGCCGTCCCGGAGCGGGTGGGGGCCGCCGGCCAGGGGACGATGAACAACCTCATGATGGGCGGCCAGACGGCCGACGGTGCCCCTTGGGTCTACTACGAGACCGTGGCCGGTGGGCAGGGTGGCCGGCCGCCACGCCGTTCGGGCACGGAGCCGGGCCGGGCAGGTATGAGCGGCGTGCACACGGCCATGACGAACACCCGCAACACGCCCATCGAGGCCCTGGAGCGGTCGTTCCCGCTGCGGGTGTTGCGCTACCGGCTGAGGCGGGGGAGTGGCGGTGCCGGCTCGGCGCCGGGCGGCGAGGGCATCGAGCGCGACCTGCAGGTGCTGACCGACGCAACCGTGTCCTTGGTCACCGAGCGCCGGGCGTCCCGGCCGTGGGGCTTGGCCGGCGGCGAGCCGGGAGCAACGGGGGAGAACTGGCTGCTGCCCGGCGGGGACCAGAGCCGAGCCGAGCGGCTACCGGACAAGTGCACGGTCCGGCTGAAGGCCGGCGACGTCCTTCGGATGCTCACCCCCGGCGGGGGTGGTTGGGGACCAGCCCGGGACGCCTGATGAGCAAGCGTCATGCTGCGAGAGCATCACGACGCAAGACCCCTCAGGCTGGACGGCCCTCGTTCCCCGACTGCAGGACAGCGCTGGCTTGGAGGCCGGAGGGTCCGCTGCGGTCGTTGGACACCAGCATCAAGCTGGCGGCCTCGGCGAAAAGGGTGAGCATCTGGGCGGAGCGCTTGGGCACGAGAAGATGATCGGCGGAAACCCGCAATGGCTTGAGACGTCTTGGTCACTATCCGCGGTCATCGTTGGGCGCTGGCTAGCCGATCCACGCCAGGACCTGCTCGAGGGAGTCGCGGGTCCATCCGAACAGGGCGGCAAGCATCTTGCCCGCCAAACGGCTCTGCCGGCGACCCATCCGGCTATGAGGGCAATCCCCCGATGGGCGGCTACTCAGTTACCACGCCGGCACCCGTCAGCTCTTCGCCGACTCCTCGGGGGAACTCGATGCCCGTGTCGTTGGTGACCTGCACTGACTGCGTCCTATGTCCGCTGCCAGTCCTTCCACACCGGGTCGTAGCCGTTGGCCCGCAGGAGGTCGGCCACCTCGGCGGGAGAGCGGTTGTCGCAGGTGCGGAACTGAGGCTCGGCGTCGCTCGGGTCGGTGTACCCACCAGGCTCCGTGTGCGAGCCCGCCGAAAGGTGGGTGATGCCCAGGCCCAGCACGGCGTCGCGGAAGGCCGGCTCCTCGCGGGTGGAGAGCACAAGGGCGACGTCGGGGAGGAGCAGCCGCAAGGCGCACAGGAGCTGCACGAACTGGCGGTCGTCAACCGGGTCCGAGGGCTCGAACCCGCCGGCGGCGGGACGCAGGCGGGGGAGGGAGATCGACACCTCACATCGCCATGCCCGTCGCAGCAGGGCGCGGGCGTGCGCGGCGACGGCCAGGGCTTCGGAGCGCCAGTCGTGGTGCAGGCCCAGAAGAGCCCCGAGGCCGAGCCGGCGCATGCCTCCCTCGGCTCCGCGATCGAGGGCGGCCAGTCGCCAGTCGTAGTTGCGCTTCTTGCCCTTCAGATGGACGTCGGCGTAGGTACTCCGGTCGTAGGTCTCCTGGTAGACCACCAGCCCCTCGCAGCCGGCTTCCACCAGGCGGCGGTAGGTGTCGGTGTCCCACACCTGCACCTCCACTGATATCGACGGGACTTCGGGGGCCAGCACCCTCACGCACTCCACCAGGTAGTCCTTGCTGACGATCCGTGCGTGCTCGCCGGCCACCAGCAGCAGGTGGCGGAAGCCACGACGGATGAGCGACCGGGCCTCGGCCAGTACCTCCTCGACCGACAGGGTGCGGCGGGCGATCTGGTTGGCGGCTGAGAAGCCGCAGTAGGTGCAGGTGCTGACGCACTCGCTGGACAGGTAAAGAGGGGCGAAGAGGTGAATGGTGCGCCCGAAGCGGCGCACGGTGGTCCGGTGCGCCAGCTGGGCCAGGTCCTCGAGCCGGGCCCCGGCCGCTGGCGACAGCAGGGCGGCGAAGTCGTCGAGAGACCGGCGGGGCGAGCGCAGAGCCCGCTCCACGTCGGCAGGGTTGGCGGCGTCCACCCGCGCCCGAAGTTCAGTCAGGTCGGTTGAGAGGAGGTCGGCGGCCGCCGTGCCTTGGGGTACGCCTTCTGGCCGGGACTCGAGGACGACCGGGAAGGGCGTCACGAGGAGGACAGGAAGCCCGTGAGCGGTGAGCTGGCTGCTGCGGTCCGGCGCTCAGACGCCAACCCGGCGAGGAAACCCTTGCGGCCTGCCTCGACCGCCAGCG
>JALYGF010000047.1 GCA_030777325.1 Actinomycetota bacterium
GGCCACCATGACCAAGGCGGCGACTCCGGAGACCAGGGGGGCGGGGACTGGGGCGGCGGCGACTTTGGGGGCGGAGACTTCGGCGGGGGCGACTTCGGAGGAGATTTCGGCGGGGGCGACTTCGGGGGCGGCGACTTCTGATCCTCAGTGCACCGGCGAGGGAGACGTGCTGTACTCACTCGGGTGCCGGTGCAGCAGGGGATAGTCGGACCAATCCCGGAGGGCCAGGACCCAGAGGAGTACGACAAGCTCCGACGGAGGGTGCTGTGGGCCATGCCCTACGGCCTATACGTGGTGGGCAGCCGGGCCGGGGACCGGTACAACCTCATGACCCTCAATTGGGCGACCCAGCTGTCCTTCGACCCGAAGCTCGTGGGCGTGGGCGTGGAGCGCCAGTCGCTCACCCATGAGCTCATGGAAGAGGGCCGGGTGTTCAGCCTCTGCCTCCTCGACCGTGAGGACCGGGCCATCGTGCGGAAGTTCACCAAGCCTGTGGAGGTCGACGTGGCAGCCGGCGAAGCCAACGGCTTCCCCTTCCATGAGGGCCGCAGTGGCGCACCGATACTCGACCAGGCCCTGGCCTACGTGGACTGCGAGGTCCGACAGCAGGTCGAGGTGGGCAACCACACCTTCTTCATCGGCGAGGTGGTGGACGCCGCCTTCCAGAAGCCGGAGGAGACGCCCGTCCTGCGGATGGAGGACACCCGCATGAACTACGGCGGTTGACGCCGGCCGGCCGGCTCAGCCGGGGACGGTGGGCATCAGGACCAGCGCCTGGGATGGGCCCAATATCCCCTCGTAGCCCCGGCCCTCGCCCCGGCCGTCGCTGGCCACTTGGATCGTCCACGACCCCGCCACGTTCACCTCGACGTCGGCGTCGCCGTAGTTGACCACCACCGCCCTCCGGTCACCTTCGCCGTCTCGCTCGTAGGCGAGCACGCCGGACGGCGAGGGCAGCGCTGTCCATGACCCGAGCCTCAGGGCGACCGACTCCCGACGTGCGGCCAGGAGGCGCCGGTACAGGTGCAGCACCGAGCCCTCGTCCTCGCGCTGTGCAGCGGCGTTGCGGGCATCGGGCTCCGGCGGCCAGGGCAGCCATGGGTCCTCGCCCACCCACCCATGGCGGGGCGAGGCGTCCCAGGGGATCGGTGCCCGGCAGCCGTCCCGCCGCCCCGGATCCACCTGCTTCTCGGGCGGCACGGAGGCGTCCTCCAGTCCCAGCTCCTCGCCGGCGTAGACGAACGGAGTGCCCCGAAGGGTGAGGAGCAGCACCGCTGCGGCCCGAGCCCGAGACTCGGAGCCGTAGCGGGTGCGGTGACGAGGGTTGTCGTGGTTGGACAGGACCCACGTCGGCCACGCGCCACGGGGGTCCAGCTCCTCGACCACTTGGTCCACGTTCTGCCGCCACGAGGCCGACTCCCAGGGGGCGAAGAGGGGCGGGAAGTTGAAGGCCAGGTGCAGCTCGTCACCTGTCCCGTAATACGTGGCGACCTGGCGCGTGGAGAGCAGGTACACCTCGCCTACCAGCACGCGGTCCTCGGGATAACCGTCCACCAGGCGCCTCAGGTCCCGGAGGATGGCATGGGTGGACTCGTGGTCGTTCTGTCCGGACCAAGCCCGGGCAGCCGTTTCCGGCGGAGCGTCGGGAAAGCTCGGGTCCTTGCCCAAGCCGTGGACGACGTCGACGCGAAAGCCGTCCACACCGCGATCGAGCCAGAACCGCAGCACGCCGTGCATCGCCTCCACCATCTCCGGGTTGGCCCAGTTCAGGTCGGGCTGCTGGGGGAGGAAGAGGTGCAGGTAGTACTGCTCCGTGGCCTCGTCCCAGCTCCACGCGCTCTGCGTCTCGTCGAAGGCGGCCTTCCAGTTGTTGGGGCGATCCCGCCACACGTACCAGTCCCGTTTGGCCGACGACCGGGACGACCGGGAGTCCGCGAACCAGGGGTGCTGGTCGCTGGTGTGGTTGGGTACCCAGTCGATCAGCACCCGGAGGCCCCGGTCGTGGGCCTCGGCCAACAAGGAGTCGAAGTCGGCCAGGGTGCCGAACAGGGGGTCCACGTCGCAGTAGTCGGCGACGTCGTAGCCGAAGTCGGCCATCGGCGAGCGGAAGAAGGGAGAGATCCACACCGCGTCTACGCCCAGCCAGGTCAAGTGGTCGAGGTGGCGGCGGATGCCTTCCAGGTCACCGACCCCGTCGCCGTTGGCGTCGGCGAAGGACCGGGGGTAGATCTGGTAGACCACGGCGGACTTCCACCACGGCTCGCCGGCAGCCTGTGTGTGCAGGGCCCCCGCGTGGTCAGTGGTACGGCGTGGGCTCAACCCGCCCGGGAGGCCCGCGCCCGCGCGTCGCCGATGGAGGACAGCGTGGCGGTGGGTGTCCGGCCACGGCCCAGCCCGGTGATCGCCTCGAGGTCGGCGGCGGTGAGGGTCTCGCGCTCCACCAGCGCCTCGGCCACGGCCCGGAGCGGCGCCGAGTTGTCGCGGAGGATCATCCGCCCGGCCTGCTCGGCCCGAGCGAGTAGCTGGCCGATCTCCTGGCCTCCCGGAGACCAGCTCGAGGTCGCAGCTTCCTGGCCGGCTCCGGCCAGGTCGTACCGACCTGTCATCGCCCAGCGCTCCACCATCTGTCGGGCCAGGACAGCAGCGTGGTCGAGGTCGTCCTCGGCCCTGGTGCTGGGCTCGCCGAAGGTGTTGAACTCAGCCGCCCGCCCCCCCAGGAGAACGATCAGCTGGGCCATCAGCTCGCGCTTGGTGCGGATCTCGCGGTCGTTGGCCGCCGACCAGATGGATCGCCCGAAGGCGCCGGTGCGCTGCATGATGGACACACGGGCCGGCGGGCTCATCCCTCGTACGAGCATGGAGAGCAGGGAGTGCCCCGCCTCGTGAACGGCCACGAGGATCTTCTCCTCCTCGCCCATCAGGCGTGAGGTCCTCATCCCCGAGAGCACGCGGTTGGAAGCCTCCTCGACGTCCTCGGGCGGGATCCTCTCCCGGCGCCGCCGGGCCGCCAGCAGGGACGCCTCGTTCACGATGTTGGCCAGCTCGGCGGCGGTGAGACCGGCAGTGTTGGCCGCCACGTCGTCCCAGTCGACGCGGCTGGAGAACGGGCGCTTGGCGGCGTGAAGTCGCAGGATCTGCTCCCGGCCGATGCGATCGGGCCGGTCGACCTGGATGCGCCGGTCGAAGCGACCGGGCCGGAGCAGGGCCGGATCTATCAGCTCCGGGCGGTTCGTGGCGCCCAGGACCAGCACGCCGGAGGAACCGAGGAAGCCGTCGAGCTCCACCAGGAGCTGGTTGAGAGTGTGGTCGAACTCACGGCCTCCGGCGGCGTCGGCGTCACGCTTGCGGCCCACGGCGTCGAGCTCGTCGATGAAGACGATGCACGGCGAAGTGCGCTTGGCCTCCTCGAACAGCTGGCGGACCCTGGCCGCGCCCAGACCCACGAACTGCTCCACGAAGCCGGCGGCCGAGGCGAAGTAGAACGGAACGCCGGTCTCGCCGGCGAGGGCCCGGGCCAGCAGCGTCTTGCCGCAACCGGGAAGCCCGTGGAGGAGCACGCCTCTGGGCATCTCGGCACCGAGGGCTCGGAACCGGTCCGGGTCAGAGAGGTACTCGGCCACCTCGCGCAGCTCGGCCATGGCCTCGTCCAGACCGGCCACGTCGGCGAAGGTGACCGTGGGGTGAGATGCCTCGACCTGGCCGGCGACCGGAGGAGGGTTGCCCGGTGGCTGGGGCGGCGGCTGGGTGGACGATTGGTCAGCCGCTGACTGTTGCGCCGCCGGCTGTTGTGGTCCTGGTTCGTGCCTGCGCACCTGGTACGGGGACGGTGACGGCTGAGGGGAACCTGCCGTGTGGTACTGCCCAGCCGTCTGGTACTGCCCAGCCGCCCGACGGGAGCGGGGTGGCTGCCCCTCCTTCGACCGGTACGCCCGGGGCAGTTTGGTGGTCTCCCGCCGGGGTCGTGCCAGTCGCAGGGCCACGGCGGTCACGAAGACGATGGCGAGTATGGACCCGACGAACTCGGGACGCATGAGGATCTCGTTTATGGGCATCAGATGGTCCGACTCCTGGAGGTTGCCGCCAGCAGGGGTGCCGCAGGTCGGGACGACGTTAGTTGGCTTCGTCCCGCTGACCCAGCCGAGCTCGAATCAGCCGGGGCTCAGCTCTTCGGACGCAGGTCCACCCGAAGGGTGAGGATCCCGTCCTCGACGGACCCCTGAGCGTCGCCGATCATGGCGTAGTCCATGTAGTCGGCTTTGGACTGCTCTATGAAGCGGGAGCGTTCGGGCCCCTCGACGGGGGGGACGCCCCGACTGCGAACGGCCCTGGCCCGCTCCCTGAAGCGCTGGATCATGGCCTCGACGTCGAGCTCCTCCGCCACGACCCAACCCTACCGCCCGAAGCTGTGACTCCGGCCTGCCATACGCCCTCTGTGCCTTGCCCCGTTGGTACAGTGAACACCGTCAAACGGCGTCTCCCGGGGGGCTGCACGTGAAAAAGGGACGGCACCGGCGCTTCGAGGAAGCCCGCGCCTTCAAATTGCGCACAACAGAGCTGTCACCCGACCCGTGTGTGGAGTGCGGAGCAGATCCCGAGGATGACCATGCGTCGTGGTGCATGGTCGCCGAGGACGCCCCCTCGGATGAGGCCAGCAGCTGGGAACACTAGGTAGCGCCACGGGCTCGTCGTCGGGGCCTGGGGTCACCGGGTCCAAACTGCCATGAACGTCACCCGCGCCTTCCGCCGTCTGATCCGAGTGACTCCCACTCGCTGGCGAATGCCGTCCCGCCGGGCCCTTTGGATGGTGGTGGCGATCCTGTTCCTCTCGTCGTCGATTGCCCTCGCCCTCCACGACTCGCCTGAGCAGCGCGTCGTCGAGGCTCCGGCTCCCGTCGAGGAAGGCCTCGCCGTGCAGACGGTGGAGCAGGCCAAGACCGACTCGGTCGCGCCGGCACCGCCGCCAACCGCCAAGAAGGAGGACGGCCGGTCGTCCAGCACGGCGAAGGCTCCCCCCAAGCCCAAGCCGGCTCCCCCTCGCCGCCCGGCCGGCCTCGGCGGGGCAGCGGGCACGGCCGCCTATCGGGGCATGGGCACCTGGGTGGACGTCTACGACTGGAGCGCCACCTACGCCAGGGGCGGGCCCCAGATCTCGCCCGACGCCGTCGACCGCATGGCCGAGCAGGGCGTGCAGACCCTCTACATACAGGCGTCCAAGCACGACGCACCCTCCGACGTCTTGGAGGCCGACCTCCTGCGGCGCTGGATAGACAAGGCCCGGGGGCAGGGCATTCGCGTCGTGGCCTGGTACCTGCCCACTTTGGTCCACCCGGCCCGGGACCTGGCCCGGATGAGGGCGATCGGGGCGTTGCCGGTGGACAGCGTGGCCGTGGACATCGAGTCCAAGGACGTGGCCCAGCTCGAGGAGCGAAACCGCCGGCTCGTCGCGTTCAGCGCAGACGTGCGCCGGGCGCTGCCCGGAAGGAGCATCGGGGGGATCGTGCTGCCGCCCGTGGTCCTCGAGGCGGTGAACCCGGCGTACTGGCCATCGTTCCCGTACCGCCAGCTGGTCCCCTACTACGACGTCTGGATGACCATGGGCTACTGGACCAACCGGGCCTCGGGGACCACCTACCGCGACGCCAACCGCTACACCACGGAGAACGTCAAGCGGCTGCGGGCCAATCTCGGGTTGCCCGGCGCCCTTGTCCACCCCATCGGCGGCATCGCGGACCGAACCACGGCGGTGGACGTGGCCGGCTACAGGAGAGCGGTCAGCGACACGGACGGCATCGGAGCGAGCCTGTACGACTGGCGAACCACCCGACCCGAGCTATGGGAGAGCCTTCGGGCCTTCCGCCGCTGAGCGGTCAGGCGGGCCGGCGCCGTACCTCGGGGTGGGGGAGGGCCACGCCGTGGGAGGCGCGGTCGTGGAGGTAGTCGACCAGCATGTCGTAGATCGGCTGGCCCACCAGCTCCACCAGCTCCTCGGCCATCTCCTGGTAGACGGGCCGGTGGCCCACGAAGGCCTCGGGCGACTGGGTGCACCACCAGTGGAAGTCGAACCCGCCGGGGCCCCAGTCCTTGCGGTCCCACTGGCGCACGGTGGAGGTCACGTGGCCGTCGCCGTCCTCGGCGTCCTCTCGCCGCAGGGGGACCTGCCAGCAGACGCTCGGCTTCATGTCGAGCGGCCGGGCCCCCCGCTTCAAGGCGGCCACGTGCAGGGCGCAGCCCACGCCGCCCTCGAATCCGTCCCGGTTGAGGAAGATGCAGGCGTCCTGGACCAAGCGGGTGACCGTCTCGCCCGCCGCCGTGGTCTTGGATATCCCGCGCTGGCGGCCCTGGCTGCGGAACTGCCACTCCTCTGCAGTGAGGGTCTCGGCCATCGCCTCCACGTTGGCCAGGTCCTCGTCGTCGGTGAAGTGGGCGCCGTAGGAGCAACAGCCGAGCACCAGCTCCGGCGCGGGTGCGGTGAGGACACCCAGGCATCCGCGGCCGAATATGCACGTCCACGGGCTGGTGAGGAAGGTCACGTCGAAGACCCAGGTGCGCTCCTCCTCGGGGTCCTCGAAGCTGACCCATTCGTGGGCATCGTCGGGTGCCCCTTCGCCGCGCCTGCTCGCAGCCTCAGCCATGGGCCCTCGCCACCTCCCCCCACAGCTCGCCGGCGGCGAGCAGGCCCTTCCAGAACTGGTCCATCACCATGCGCTCGTCCGGGGCGTGGTAGCGGTCGTCGGGCAGGCCCACGCCGAGGTACAGCACTGGCGCTCCCAGGACCCGCCCGAGAGCTTCCTCGGGACCACTGCCGCCCTCCCGGGTGAGCAGGGGTGCTCGTCCCCAGACCCGCTCGATGGCTCGGCACAGGGCGCCCACGGTCGGGTGGTCGGGGTCGGTGAGGGCGGGAGCCACCGAGCCGACCTGCTGCACCTCTACGGTCACGCCCTCGGGCATCCGAGCGGCGAGCCAGGTGCTGAAGGCCTCGGCCACCCGTTCGGGATCCTGGTCGGGCACGAGCCGGAAGGTGATCTTCACGTTGGCCCTTCCTGGGACCACCGTCTTCATGCCCTCACCCCCATAGCCCGCGGTTATGCCCACCACCTCGCAGGTGGGGCGGGTCCACACCCGCTCGAGCGTCGAGCGGCCGGCCTCGCCGTGCAGGCGCTCGACGCCCGCTTTGCGCTTCCACTCGTCCTCGTCGAAGGGGAGCAGGCGCAGCGAGCGCTCCTCCGCCTCGCTGAGGGGGCGTACGTCGGCGTAGAACCCGGGCAGGGCCACGCGCCCGTCGTCGTCGTGCAACGAGGAGACCAGGTCGGCGGCGACGTGAGCCGAGTTCGGCACTGAGCCGCCGAAGCTGCCCGAGTGCAGGTCGCCGGCCGCGGTGCGGATGGTCAAGTCGAAGGCCACCAGACCTCTGAGGCCGACGCATGTCGAAGGGACCTGCGGTCCCCACATGGTCGTGTCCGACACCACGACCACGTCACAGCTGAGGCGCTCGCGCTGCTCGTGCAGGATGTCCTCGAAGTGGGGGCTCCCCACCTCTTCCTCGCCCTCGATCAGGAACTTGAGGTTCACCGGCAGCCGGCCCTGGCGCTGGAGCAGGCCGCGGGCGGCCTCGATCTGGAAGAGCAGCTGACCCTTGTCGTCGACGGCGCCCCGTGCCCGGCATTCCCCGTCGACCAGAGCAGGCTCGAACGGGGGCAGTGCCCACTCGTCCAACGGGTCGACGGGTTGCACGTCGTGATGGCCGTAGACCAGGGCCGTAGGCGCCGAGGGGCCGGCTTGAAGCCAATCGGCGTACACCGCCGGGGCACCGCCGGTCTCGACGACCTCGGCGTGCTCGAAGCCGGCGCCACGGAGGAGGTCGGCGGCGAACTCCGCGCTGTGCCTCACCGAGGCGCTGTGGTGCGGATCGGCGGAGATGGAAGGGATCCTCAGCCACTCGAAGAGGGAGTCCACGATGCGCCCACGCTCGGCGTCGACGTAGTCGGCCAGCACCAGGTCCCGGGGCACAGGGCGAGGCTATCCAGTGCAGCCCTTCGTCAGTACCATCCGCGCCGGGGGGTGATCAGCCTGTCTGAGCAGCTCGACGACATCCGCGGCCGCCTCGACGTCATAGCCGAAGAGCTGGCCGACCTGGCCCTGGACCGGCTCAAGGAATCGCTTGGCGACGGCACCGACGCCTCGGCGGAGCGCCGCCTGACCAGGGCCCGCCGAGCGGTCGAGAAGGCGGCGGCGATTCTCGGTTCGGAGAGCTTCGGCCCCCGTAGCGAGGGCGACGGGCCCTAGGGGACAGCCGTCGTCTAGGGAACGAGTTGCTCGTTCCGCATGAGCTCGAGGGTCAGGCTCACGGCGAACACGATGGTCTCGTTCCGCGACGCTCCAGCCCGGGTGACCAGCAGGTCGAGGCCCCGCTGGTTCGGGCGGTGGCGGCTGGCCAGCGCCAGCACCCTGCCGTCGTTGTCCACCACGTGGATCCCGGTCGGCCCGTCGGCCCGGACCGCCATGAGGACGCGGTCGTGGCTGTCGCGCACCAGCCCGATGCTGGCTCCGTCCGGGGTAGGGATGAAGGTGGCGACAGCACGGTGGCGATGGTCCACCATGGCGATGCGGTTGCCGTTCTCCTCGGCCGTACCGATGAGGGTCACGGCCACCTTGCCGCTGTCGCTGTCGATGACGTCCCACCTGCCGTCGTGGCCGAGGGCCGAGACCACCTCCTCACCGTCCAGGGACCAGCGATAGCCGCCGCCGTGGCTCTCCATCCGGTACGAGGCCGGGCCCTGGTCCGGGAAGGGATGGGAGCAGAGGGCGCAGGACAACGTGGTGGAGGGGGCGGGGAGCCCACATGACGTACACGTCTTCACGTTCAGGGCATCGACGGTCCGACGGGCGCGCTTGAGAGGCGATTCAGCCTGTCGACGAGCTGCCGGAGCCGGCCGTGACCGGCCCGGTCGAAGCGAAACACCAGCCGGGGCAGCTCCACCACGTCGTCATCGGCGATCTCCACATCCAGGGGGCCGGACGGCTCGAAGCCGCCCTCGGTGCAGATGTCGGCGAACTCCTCGCTCAGCGCCCGGCGCTCACGCTCATCCGGCGCAGCGCGGAGGCGGAGCACGGTCAGCTCCCCGACGAAACGCAGGGAGTGGTAGTTGCGGTAGAAGCCCATGATCTCCCGGGCCGCCTCCCGGGCGTCGTCGGTACGCCGGTAGAGCGAAAGGTCCTCGGGACCGATGAAGCCCCGCCTGGCCACCTCATCGGTCATGAATCGCTCGAGGGCCTGCCAGTAGGTCCCACCGGCCACGTCGAGCAGCACGATGGGGCAGGGCTGGGCCTTGCCCGTCTGCACCAGGGTCAGCAGCTCGAGGGCCTCGTCGAGGGTTCCGAAGCCGCCGGGGAGGACGGCGAATCCGGCAGACTCCTTGAGCAGCATCAGCTTGCGGGTGAAGAAGTACTTCATCTCCACGTGCTTGGGGTCGCCGGCGAGGAATGCGTTCGACTGCTCGAACGGGAGGCGGATGCTGATCCCGAACGATCGCTCCCTTCCGGCGCCCTCCATCCCCGCGGCCATGATCCCCGGCCCGCCGCCGGTGACCACCATCCACCCGGCGGTGGCGAGGTGGGAGGCAACGCCCCTGGCCTGGAGATAGAGCGGGTCGTCGGGCAGGGCTCGGGCCGAGCCGAAGACCGTCGCCTTGGGGACGGAGCGGTAGGGGGCGAACACGGCGAACGCCTTGCGCATCTCCCTGAGGGCGGCGCTGGTGATCTTGAGGTCGAGGCGGTCGACGTCGTCCCTGCCCAGTCCTACCGTCGTCACGAGGATCTCGAAGAGCTGGTCCCACCGCTCGACCGGGGCCCCCGAGGCTTCGAGCAGCTCGACGACGTGCTCGTCGAGCTCGGGTCGGCCGGTGCCCTGCCGGCGTGGGCGCCAGCGGGTGGGCGGGCGCTGTGTGGAAGCCGAGCCCTCGGCGGCACCCTGGCCCTCGGCGGACTGCCGGGTCACGCGTGGGCGACGCGTCCGTACAAGGTGGTGCGTTGCTCGAGGGGACGCCCGAGGGGCTCGGTGATGGAACCGAAGGTCGACTCGTCCATCATCTGGCCGTGACTGGCCCCCGCGGCCCGGGAGATGTTCTCGTCCATGAGGGTGCCGCCCAGGTCGTTGGCGCCGGCCATGAGGGCCTGGCGGGAACCTTCGACGCCCATCTTGACCCAGGACACCTGCACGTTCGGCACCCACCCGCGGTAGGCGATGCGGGCAACGGCATGGACCAGTAGCGCCTCCCGGAACGTGGGACCTCTGCGGCTCCTGCCCTGCAGGTACATGGGAGCGGCCATGTGCACGAAGGGCAGGGGCACGAACTCGGTGAACCCGCCCGTCTCCTTCTGAAGCGATCGGGTGCGCACCAGATGGCGGGCCCAGTGCAGCGGACGCTCGATGGAGCCGAACATCATGGTGATGTTCGAGCGCAGCCCGACCGAGTGGGCGGTGCGGTGGGCGTCGAGCCACTCTTCGGTGCTCACCTTGTCGGGGCACATCTCTGCCCTCACCTCGTCGTCGAGGATCTCCGCAGCGGTGCCCGGCAGGCTCCTGAGACCGGCATCCACGAGGCGGCGGAGGTAGTCGGCCAGGGGCACGCAGAGGCGCCGGGCACCCTCGGTGACCTCAAGGGCGGTGAAGCCGTGGATGTGGATGGTGGGCGAGGCGGCCCGGACGGCAGTGATCACGTCGAGGTAGTAGTCACCGTCGAAGCTGGGGTGGATGCCGCCCTGCAGGCATACCTCGGTGGCGCCGTAGGACTCGGCCTCCTCCACCCGCCGGGTGATCTCGTCCAAGTCCAGGAGGTAGGGAGCACCACGCAGGTTCAACGAGAGGGGGCCTTTGGAGAAGGCGCAGAACCGGCACTTGAACGTGCACACGTTGGTGTAGTTGATGTTGCGGTTGGCGACCCAGGTCACGGCGTCTCCCACTGCCTCCCTGCGTAGCTCGTCGGCCACCGCGGCCACGGCCTCGACGTCGGTACCACGGGCCGAGAACAGCGTCGTGAGCTCCTCTACGCCGGCCTCTTCTCCTGCCTGCACGCCCTTCAGCACCTCGGCTACCGGGCCTCGAGCGCTCCGGCGGGGCGACGATCGGCGTTGGGCCCCGAGGATGGCCGGTGGCGCCACATCGGCCCCGGAATGCCATTGCGGGTCGTCGCGCCCCAGGCCCTCGGCGTCGCTTCGGTCCATCACCGGGAAGCGCATGGCCGGGTCGAGCCAGCGGTTGGCGGCGAGGGCGAACTCGGGGTACACGGTGAGCCTCGGCGCCAGGACGAAGCCGTGCTGCTCGGTGACGACACGCAGGCGATCCAGCTCGGGCCACGGCCGCTCGGGGTTGACGTGGTCGGGGGTGAGCGGCGACACCCCGCCCCAGTCGTCGATCCCGCACTCGATGAGGGAGCCGAAGTCCTCGCAAAGGTTGGGCGGGGCCTGCACGTGCACCTCGGGTGGAAGGACGATCCGGGCGACGGCCAACGACCACCGGTACTCCTCGTCAGGGCAGGGGCGGGCGCGGTGCATGGCCGTGCCCGGCTTGGGCAGGAAGTTCTGGACGATGACCTCCTGCACGTGCCCGTGGCGCCCATGGGAGGCGGCAATGGCCCGCAGGGCACCAAGGCGGTCGCCGCGGCTCTCCCCAATGCCGCACAGGATGCCGGTGGTGAAGGGGATCGCAACCTCCCCGGCCGCTTCCAGGGTGGCCAGGCGCCGCTCCGGAGTCTTGTCCGGCGAGCCCTGATGACAGGCCAGGCCGGGGTCGAGACACTCGAGCATCATCCCCTGGGAGGCGGTGACGAGGCGCAGGCGCCGCAGCTCGTCGGCGTACAGAGCACCTGCGTTGGCATGGGGGAGCAGGCCGGTCTGGTCGCGGACGAGCTCGCACATGGCGGCGAGGTAGTCGACGGTGGACTGGTAGCCGTTCTGGGCGAGCCATGCCGCTGCGGCTGGGTAGCGCAGTTCGGGGCGCTCACCCAGGGTGAAGAGGGCCTCGTGGCAGCCGGCCGCGGCTCCCCGCCGAGCGATGCCCAGAACCTCCTCGGCCGACAGGTACGGGGCCGCCATTCTCGCTGGTGGCCGGGCGAAGGTGCAGTAGCCGCAGCGGTCCCGGCACAGCTGGGTGAGCGGTATGAAGACCTTGGGCGAGAAGGTGATGCGCGAGCCGTGGGCGCGGTCCCGGACTTCGGAGGCGGCGGTCAGGAGGTCCCCGAGTGGCAAGGCGAGCAGATCGGGTCCCACGGTCACCACGCTAGGGCACTCCGGGTGGCGGCCCTGAGCCGCCCCGGGACCGGCTCAGGATCTCAGGACGACTCGTCGTCGTCCGTCTCCGGGCTGAACAGCCAGGGCTCGGTGAGGTCGAGGTAGGTGAGGTCCTCGACGAGTGAGCGCATCTCGTTCAACCTCTGGCGGACCTCTTCGGGGATCGCCTTGCCCTCTCCCTCTCGAGCGGTGTGCTCGGAGGCGAAGTACGCCGCGGTGGTGACGAGGTCGCCGTCCCAGGCCTGGACCAGGCCGAGGACCTCGGGTCGCTCCTCCTGCATGGTGGCCATCAGCTCGTCCTGGATCTCCGTGAAGCGGTCCCGGTCGCTGACCCGCCCCTGCATCACCTGGACGAAACCGGCGTCGTCGGACCCGCCTTCGAGAAAGGTCGTGACGTCGTCACAGTCGTGGAAGGTGACCTCCTCGAGGTGCTTGGACGTCTCCTCCCACCACGAACCCTGCTCGGAGCGGTCGCTGTTCGCCTGCGCCGCCTCCTCCGACTCGAAGCGAGCCAAGGCGATGAAGTCGTCGTCGGCGGTGACCCCAGCGGTCGTTCCCAGATAGCCCTCGGCGCCCGGAGCCAGCTCCTCGAACCAGCGATCGAGTTGAGCCTTGAGCGCGTCGGCGTCGGACGTCTTGGCCTGGATCAACTGAACGAACACGGTCACCTCCGGAGACGGGATCGGTGCTTACCGTAGGCGGCCTCTGCCCTTCCCCGCCTCCGCATCGGACACATGCGGGCGGGAGCGAGCGATAATGCGTTCGTGGACCAGCCGCCCGACACCCCTCAGGGCGAGCCCGTGGACGGCGGGGACCTGTTCTGCTCCAAGTGCCAGGCGAAGATGCTTCCCAACGCGGCTTTCTGCTCGAACTGCGGGGCCCCCCGGGCAGGTAGCGAGCCGACCCGAGTCCTTCCGCCCGTGGCCCCGCGGAGGCAGGAGGACGTGATCCTCGAGGAACGTCCGGCACCCGTGGCGCCGCCCCCGCCGGACACATGGAAGACGGCGGCAGTGGTCCTCGCCGTGATCGGGGCGCTGCTCCTGCTGGTGCTGTTGTTCTTCCTGGTCTCGGCCGCCGACGACGACGACCCGCCCGAGACCACGACCACCATCCCGCTCACCACCGTCACCACTCCGGCCACAACGTCTCCCACCCGGGCTCCCACCACGCAGAGGCCCACGACGACCACGACGGTGGTCATCACCACCACCACCGCTCCCACCACCACGTCCACCACGCTCGTTCCCTAGGGCCTCGTCCTTACGGCATGGCGGCCGAAGCGGCCAGCACCGAATCAGCCACGGCCCGGGGATCCTCCATGGGCCCAAGGTGACCGACCCCGGCGACGACGTCGATCCGCACTTTGGGGATCCGGGCGGCAAGAAGCTCCAGCTCGCTCCGTCCCATCCTGTCGCTGTGCTCGCCACAGGCGAGCGTTACCGGGCAACGCACCCGGTCGAGATGCCGGAACGCCCGATGGGACAGGCCCTTCTCGTACACCCGGGCCTCGTTCTCCCCCCGGCACGAGAGGCGCACGGTCCCGTCCTCCAGGTCGTCGAAGCCGTGGTCCACATAGGCCCGTAGCGCTTCGGGGTCGAACGCCCGGAACACGTCCTTCTCCGCGAAGTGGCGGTAGGCGGCGTCCCTCGAGGCGAAGACCTCTCGCCGCCTCCGGGCCCGTTCGGGCATTGGGTTGTCGACGCCGGGGGGTGGGGGATCGTCCACCGGAGCGACGATGGGCTCGAAGCAGTAGAGCGACCGGAAGGTCCCCGGACGACTCTCCTCGGCGAGCAGGAGCAGGGCGGCGCCGCACGAGTGACCTAGGCCGTGGAGCCCGGAGAGGCCCAGAGAGTCGACGACGGCCAGGGCGTCCTCGGCCATGCCGTGCCAGTCGAAGCTCTCGTCGACCGCCGTGCCCGAGTCACCGTGGCCCCGCTCGTCGAAGGCGACGCAGCTGAACCGGCTGCGGAGACGGCGGACGACCGGGAGCCAGATGTGGCCATGGAAGCCGGTGGCGTGGGCGAGGAGAAGGTGCGGACCAGCCCCACCGAGGTCGTGGGCGGCGATGGCCACGCCATCGCCGGAGATCACCGTGGGCACGGGCCCTTGGCGCCGACCAGCTCGGCGAGCTCGGCGGCGTTGACGACGGCGAAGTCGGCGAAGGCGTTGGCGAACAGCACGTGGACCTCGTCGGCGGCGTCGGCCAGCTGCCCGGTCGTTGCCGCCCAGGCATCCAGCTCCTCCGGCGAGTACCGGTAGGCGAAGCGCTCGGCGAGCGATGCGTCGGGGTCGTCCCAATCACCCGGGTTGCGACCGCCCAGGCGCACCACCGCCAGGTCGGTGGTGGTGGCCACGACCGGCGGGCCGTGTGCGGAGTCAACACAGACGAAGGCCAGCTCCTCCTCCTCCAGGAAGGCCAGGGTGGATTCCCGGCAGGCATCCTCCAGCCAGTGTTGGTTGCGAAGCTCCACGGCCAAGCGGACGCCCTGGAGGTGGCGGCGGGCTTCGGCCATGAGCTCCCGGCCCGTCTCACCCGGGCGCAGCCAGTGGGGATAGCGAAGGATCACCGCGCCCAGACGCCCGCCATCGACGAGCGGCTGGATGGCGTGGCGGAACCGCCGCCACGCCTCAGCTCGGCCGTCGTGGCTCAGATGGCCGAGGTACAGGCGGCGCCGGTCGCGCAGCTCGGGACGGACCTCGAGCCGCAGGTCCTCCCACAGCGAGTCGGGGAGCGTGGCATTGCCGGTGAGGAGCGTCCAGGCCTGGAGGTCCATGAGGAAACCCGGCGGCGTGCGCTCCACCCACTGCCGGGCCAGGTCAGGCGTGGGTGGGAAGCGGTAGGTGGCGTCGAGCTCGACGATGGGAAAGCGGTCGGTGTAGTAGGCGATGCGCTGAGCCGCCTTCATGGAGCGGCGGGGGTACCAACGGCTGTCGTGTACCAGCGAGCGCGCCGACCACGAAGAGGCACCGACCAGCACCTTGCTCACGCTCAGCAGTTTGCCCTGGCCAGGGGCAGGGTACTGGAACCGAGACCGTGCAAACCGGAGGGTCATGACCACCCAGCTGGTCCTCGAACTCGAATTGCCTGCCGACGCCCGGCTCCTGCCGAGGACGCGCAAGGCGGTGTCCGGTTATCTGGAGGACGTGGGCGCCGAGGCCGACGACCGGGCCGACGTCGTGCTTGCCCTGGACGAGGCGTGCGCCAACGTCATCAGGCACGCCTTCCCGAGCGGTGTGCCCGGCACCATCCGTTTGCGGGCCGAGATCTCGCACGACTCCGTCACGGTGCAGGTGGAGGACGACGGTGTCGGCTTCGACGCCTTGGCGGCGACCCGTCGAGCGCCCGGCCCCGAGGACACCTCCGGCCGGGGCCTGCACATGATCCGCACGCTGATGACCACGGTGCAGCTCGAGTCGCCGACCGAAACGGGCGGCACGCGCCTGCGCATGCAGAAGCTGCTCCGAGAGAAGGCGACGTCGAACGGGAGCGGCCGGCACTCACGCTGAGCGTAGGCAGCCTGCGCTACAAAGGGTCAGTGAGCGAGCCACAGGCGAGCGAACCAATGAGCACAGCGCGTCTGCTCACGGCCGCCATCCGAAGGATGGCGGCCCAGTGAGCGAGCCACGGGCGAGCGAACCGAAGAGTGACCCGGCTGCCTGGGGCATCGCCCCGGGTTACCAGGACACCAACGGCGAGCAGCGCCGAGCTCCGTCCTCCACTGTGGACGCGATCCTGGCTGCCATGGGTTCCGAGGGCCGGCCCACACCCCCGGGCGAGGGCCGAGACGACCCGGTGTGGGTTGTCGGGAGGGGCCAGTCCCGGGCCGTCGAGGGCTGGTGGCGCCTACGCACCGAGGAAGGGGCGGACCTGGCCGTCGAGGGCTCCCTGCCGCCCGACCTGCCCCTCGGCTACCACCACATGCGACGAGAGGAGGACGGCCACCACCGGCTCCTCGTGGTGAGCCCCGGCGTGTGCTTCCTGCCGGAGCAGCTGAGGACGTGGGGCTGGGCGGTCCAGCTCTACGCCCTGCGCTCGGCGCGCAGCTGGGGCATGGGCGATCTGGCAGACCTCGGCCGGCTGGCCCGATGGTCGTCGGAGCAGGGTGCGGGCGTGGTGATCGTGAACCCGCTGCACGCACCGCTGCCCACACCAAGCCAGCAAGCCAGCCCCTACTACCCGTCGAGCCGGTGCTTCAGGAACCCGCTCTACCTACGGGTGGAGGACGTGCCAGGCGCCCATGAGCTGGGAGCGGACCTCGAAGGGCCGGCCGCGGCCGGACGGGCGCTGAATGGTGACAGGCGGATCGACCGGGATGCAGTGTGGCGCCTCAAGATGGACGCCCTCGAGCGGCTCTGGGAGGGATTCGGTGGTGACCCTGCCTTCGAGGCTTACTGCGCCGAGCAGGGGCCGGCGCTGGCGGCGTACGCCACCTTCTGCGTGCTGGTGGAGCACCACGGCGCCCCATGGTGGGACTGGCCGACCGGTCTTCGTGACCCCGAAGGCCCCGAGATCCTGGGCTTCGTGGAAGAACATCACCGTCGCATCCGATTCCACCAATGGCTCCAGTGGCTCGCCGACGTCCAGCTCGAGTCCGCCGGTGAGCAGGTCGGTCTCATCCAGGACCTGGCCATAGGCGTGGACCCCGCAGGAGCCGACGCCTGGCTGTGGCAGGACTGCATCGCCTCCGGCGTCAAGGTGGGCGCTCCTCCCGACGCCTTCAACACCCAGGGCCAGGACTGGGGTCTGCCGCCGTTCGATCCCTGGCGGTTGCGCGCCGCCGCCTACGAGCCCTACATCCGCACCCTGCGGGCCGGCTTCCGACATGCGGGCGGGCTGCGCATCGACCACGTCATGGGGCTGTTCCGCCTGTTCTGGATCCCCGCCGGCGCCGGTCCGGCCGAGGGCACCTATGTGCGCTACCCGTACGAGGAGACCCTCGGGATCCTCGCCCTCGAAAGCCAGCGAGCAGGCGCCTTCGTGGTGGGAGAGGACCTGGGGACGGTGGAGGACTTCGTCAGGGAAGAGCTCGGCCGCCGGGACGTGCTGTCGTACCGGCTCATGTGGTTCGAGGACGAGCCGCCCCGGCGCTTCCCGCTTCGGTCGCTCGCAGCGGTGACCACTCACGACCTGCCCACCGTGGCCGGCCTGTGGTCCGGTACCGATATGGAGGAGCAGCAGCGTCTGGGCCTCGACCCGAACGTGGAGGGAAGCGTCGAGCTCCGCCGGCGCTTAGCTGACTGGAGTGGTGTCGATGACGACGCGCCGGTGAGGGAAGCCGTTCTGGGCGCCTACGAGCTGCTGGCCGAGGCACCGAGCGCGGTGGTCACCCCGAGCCTTGACGACGCGCTGCTGGTGAGCGAGCGGCCCAACGTGCCGGGGACCACGGAGGAGCGGCCCAACTGGTCCCTCGCCCTGCCCAAGCTGCTGGAGGAGGTCGAAGCCGACCCCACCGTGGCCGAGGTCGCCGCCACGCTCGGCCGACATCGCCGGTCCTAAGCTGCCGCCATGGAACCCGATCCCGACTTCGAGGGCGACGGGCTCGACCCGATGGTCTCTGCCGTGGTCGAGCTGCGGGAGGGCGCCGCCTCAGACGACGCGGCCGTGGCAGACACGGCCGGCATGGTGTCTGAGGCTGCGGGAATGCTCGCCGGTGTTGACCTCGGCTTGGATCCCGTGCCCGTCCCGAGCAAGGGAGAGCCGGCCGGTACGCCTGCCCCCGGTCAGTCCGACCTCCCCGCCGAGCAGAACCCCATGGCCCGGGCCAAGCGCTACTTCGAGAAGGAGAAGTTCGACGTACACGCCCCCATCGGCCGAACCTTCTCCATCGCGGCGCGCCGGTCGTACTTCGAGCAGTTCTTCGGCGAGCGCCTCCTCGTCGACGAGGAGCGGTTCTTCGTCCCCGTCACCACTGCTGACGGCGGGGACCAGCTACGGCTGGAGGGCCTGCCCGAGGACATCCGGTCGGTGGTGAAGAGCATCTCCCTCCCGCCCCCGCCCGAGCTCCCGGAAGGCATGAACTTCCCCGCCTAGGACGCCGCCGGCGACCAGCGGAAGGTGCGGTTGGCCACGACCAGGCCCACCAAGCCCCAGGCAGCCAGCACCAGCAGGTGGACGCCCTCGATTGCTGCCCCCTTGGTGAGAGGGTTGAAGGCGGCGAGCAGGGCCTCGAAGAGGTGCTTCACCGGGAACAGGTCGCCCACGACCCGCATGCCCCGGGGAATGTCGTCGTTCGGGATGAAGATGCCGGAGAAGAAGTACAAGGGAAGGACGAGGGCGTTGGTGACGGCCGGCGCAGCGTTCTCGCTCGGGATGATCGCCGTGAGGGCGAAGCCCAGGCAGCAGCAGGCGGCGGTGCCGACGACCACGGTGAGGACTAGTCCGGGAAGGGTCCGCGTCGGCAGGGCGACGCCGTAGACGAGGCGTCCGAGCAGCGTGACCAGCGCGACCATCAGGATCGAGACGGCCAAGGCGGTGAGCAGGCGGCCGGCCATGAAGACCCATGGAGGCAGTGGCGTGCTCCGCACCCGCTTCAGGGTGCCCCGTTCCCGGAGGCTGGTCATGGAGATGGCCAGGTTGACGGTGGTGGCGGAGATGATGGCCAGGGCGACGATTCCCGGCACGTAGTACGTCGAACCCGGTATCTCCTTCCCACCGGCCTCGATCGGCTCGTTGCCGAAGATGGACACGAAGATGAACAGGAAGATGAGGGGCAGGGCGACCGTGAAGAAAACAGCGGCCGGCTCCCGCCAGAAGGTGCGCTGGTCGTAGCGGTACTGGTGCCACACGAGTCGCGCCGTGGTCATGTCTCGGACGCCCCGGTCAGGTGGAGGTAGACGTCCTCCAGGGTCGGCCGCACCGCCTCCAGGCCGTCCAGCTCCACCCCTCGCTCGAGCGCCCACCCGCACAGCTCGGCCAGGTCGCGAACCGGCTGGCGGCTGGCGATCTCCACCCGGCCCCCGTGGTCGGCGGCCAGCTGGGTGATCCTGGCGGGCAGCTGGCCCACGCCTAGGCCCTGAGGGAGGCGGAAGCGGATGGAGGTGGCCGCCCGGTCTGCCCCGGCCAGCTCCGCCGGCCTGCCTTGGGCCACGATGCCGCCATCCTTTATGATGGCGACCCGGTCGGCGAGGTGCTGAGCCTCGTCCATGTAGTGGGTGGTGAGGAAGACGGTCTTGCCCAGCTCGCCCAGGCTGGCGACGACGTCCCACGCGGCGCGCCTGGCGGCAGGGTCGAACCCGGTGGTCGGCTCGTCGAGGAACAGCAGCTCGGGGTCGCCGATGAGGGCCAGCGCCACGTCGAGGCGCCGTTGCTGGCCGCCGGAGAGCTTGCCGGCGCGCTGGTTGGCCTGCTCGATGAGACCGGCCAGCGCCATGGTCTCGTCCACGTCCCGAGGCGAGGCGTAGTAGCCGGCATGCAGCTGCAGCGACTCCCTCACGGTGAGCAGGGGCCACACCTGGCAGGTCTGCAGCACCACGCCGATGCGTGACCGCCACGCCGGCGTGGACTTGGCGGGGTCGGCCCCGAGCACCTCGACCTGGCCCGAGGTCCTCTGGCGGTAGCCCTCGAGGATCTCGACCGTGGTGGTCTTTCCCGCCCCGTTCGGCCCCAGGAAGGCGAAGATCTCACCCTCGTGGACCTCCAGGTCCACTCCTCGGACGGCCTCGAGGTGGCCGTAGGACTTGCGGAGCTCTCGTACTGCGATCGCCGTTCCCACGACCGGTCAGCCTCGACCCGTCCCCGTGGCCACGTACAGGAGCGCTCCCAGGATGGTGAGGTTCTTCACGAAGTGGATCCCCTGGCCCCGGCGGGTCTGCTCGTCCTTCACCCGCCAGAAGGCATGCCCGCCCACCGTGGTGGGGACGAGGAGGGCAAACGCCACTGCCGCCGCCTCGCGCTCTCTGAATCCCAGGGCGAGGGCGATGCCGCTCGCCACCAGGCCGGCGCTGCTGGCCTGCACCAGCCGGTCGGGCTTGGGAAGGCCCATCCAGTCCACCGCCTGGGCGCGCGGCTCGGGGTTGCGCAGGGCGTCCCCGGCCCCTACGACGAAGACGGCGGACATCAACAACCGGGCCAGGCGGCGAAGGACGGGCACGGGCTCACCGTATCCCCCTGCCCCGTAGGGTTGGCATGTGGACCTACCGGTCATGCCACCCGTGGCGCCGATGCTGGCTCGCCTGGCACGCACCCTTCCCCTCGGGGACCAGACGCTCTACGAGCCCAAGTGGGACGGATTCCGCTGCATCGTGTTCCGCGACGGCGATGAAGTCGAGCTGGGGAGCCGCACCGAGAAGCCGCTGACCCGCTACTTCCCCGAGGTGGTGGACGCAGTACGCGCCGAGCTGCCCGACCGCTGCGTGGTGGACGGCGAGATCGTCATCACCGGGCCCAGCGGCCTCGACTTCGACGCTCTACTGCAGCGCATCCATCCAGCCGACTCCAGGGTTCGCCGGCTGGCCTCGGAGACCCCGGCGTCGCTGGTGGCCTTCGACCTCCTGGCCCTCGCCGACGCCGACCTGCGCCCCCGGCCTCTTGGGCTGCGCCGGGCGGAGCTGGAGCGAGCCCTCGCCGGGGTCGGACCGTGGGTACACCTGACGCCTGCAACCCGCGACGCGGCTGTGGCCACCGACTGGTTCGACCGCTTCGAGGGAGCCGGCCTGGACGGCGTGGTGGCCAAGCCGATCGACCTCGAGTACCGGCCCGGGCAGCGGGCCATGGTGAAGGTCAAGCACGAACGCACGGCCGACTGTGTGGTGGCCGGCTTCCGCTGGCACAAGTCCGGGGGCGTGGTGGGCTCGCTGCTCCTCGGCCTCTACGACGACGGCGGCACGCTGCACCACACCGGCGTGACCGCGTCGTTCACCATGGACCGCCGCCGCCAGCTCGTCGAGGAGCTGGCACCGTACCGGGAGGGCGCCGACGAAGGCCACCCCTGGCACTGGCAGCACGAGGGGGAAGGCCGCAGGCCGGGCACCGCCAGCCGCTGGAACGCGGGTCGGAACCTGGACTTCGAAGCCCTGCGCCCCGAGCTGGTGTGCGAGGTGGCCTACGACCACCTGCAGGGCGACCGGTTCCGCCACGCCACCACCTTCCGCCGATGGCGGCCCGACCGCGAGCCGGCCTCGTGCACCTACGCCCAGTTGGAGGCCACGCCGCCCGAGGAGCTGGCCGCCGTCTTCAGTGCGGGGGGCGCCTGACCGTCAGCGTCCGAGACCCTCGACGGTGGCGACGACCTCCCTGTACAGCTCCTCGGCCTCCTCGGGCGAAGCACCAATGCACGTGGTGCCCATCTTGCCGAACCGGGGGATGGCACCGAGGAGGTGAAGTGTGGCTCCTGCACGGCTGCCGCTGTCGTAACCCAGCCCGGCCCGGTCGACGGCGTCGATCACCTGGCTGGGGCTCAGGCCGGCGAGGCGCTCGGACTTCAGGTTGTCGGTGGCGACGTAGCACCTGGGACCGCTCTGGGCGACGAGCTCACCGGTGTCGACGTGGTACTCGGCTTCGGTCGCCAGCCGCGCCATCCAGTAGGGGTGGGTGGTACCCCCCATGCGCAAGTTGATCTCGCTCAGGTACACGCCATCGGCCCCCCGGGCGCCGGTGCCGGGAACCACGAGGAAGTCGACCCCGAACGATCCGATGACCCCCTCGGCCGACAGCACTTCGGCCACCCTGGTGGCGGCGTCCTGTATGGCGATCCGGTAGCTGGCCCGGGCGGGAAAACGGCAGCCCAGGTACACCTGGTTCGCGTTTCCCCCGAGCACCTGGTCGTGGGTGGACAGCACTTCGTGCGTGCCCGAAGGGGCGATGCGCATCTGCACGCTGGGCGAGGCCATCCCGTCGTGGCGAAGGAGCTCCTCGACTATGGCTCCCTCGCGGGCCACCTTGTCCGGGAACGTCGACCAGGACTCATCGTCGGCGCAGAAGGTGGTGTTGGAACCGGCCAGGGGGGCGAGTGGCCCGTTCAGGTCCACGATGGCGTTGCCCTGGCCCGAGAAGCCCTCGTTGAGCTTGATGACCACGGCTTGGGCGACGGGCTGTCTCTGGCGTAGGGCATGCACGGCGCGCTCCACTTCGGCGAGGGAGTGGTGGCCTTCAGAGCCCTCGGGCACGGGAATCCCGGCCCGGCGAGCCACCTGTCTCGAGCCTGTCTTCGAGCCCAGCCAGGCCAGGTCCGGGCCGGCTCCGAAGAAGGGCAGGTCCAAGGCGTCGGCCAGGCGCCCTTCGCCGGCGGTGACGTTGAACGGCAGCACGTAGGCGTCGTGGCCGTCCACCAGCTCCCGAACCCGCCCGAGGGCGTCGGGCCGGCCCAGGAGCTTGTGGGTGAGGGGCTCGTCCCCGCCGTCGCCGAGTGAGACCAGGTGGAGCCGGCTACGGGCCGAGTGTGCGTCGGGCAGGAAGCTCAGGTAGTACTCGACGATGGCCTCGTCGACCGGCAGGGAGGTGATGTAGACGAGGCGTCGCCGAGGATGGCGCAGGAACAGCGTGGTGAAGAGCATCCGCTCCTCGTAGTGCTGGATGGCGGTGATCTTCCGGAGCTCGGCGATGGAGAAGCTGGCCGAAGGCAGCACGACGGTGGTGGCGTCGTCGAGGTCGGCAGGCGAGCGTTCGCCGAGCCGGTCGGCGAAGACCTGCTGGCGCTCCTCCCAGGTGGACGTTGCGTCCTGTTGGCGCCTCAGGAGGTGACGCCCTCCAGGACCTCGTCGATGCGGTCGAGGACGTCGGCAGGCAGCTTGACGCCCGAGGCCGCGGCATTGGCCTCCACCTGTTCGGGGCGGGTGGCGCCCACGATGGCCGACGCCACGTTCGGGTCTCGGAGCACCCACGCCAGAGCCAGCTGGGCCATGGAGAGCTGGAGCTCGTCGGCAATTGGGCGCAACCGTTGCACCGCCTCCAGCAGGTCGTCATCGCGCAACCGGGACATGAAGTGGCCCATGCTCGTGCTGGCGGCCCGGGAATCCTCCGGAGGTGCGGAGCCCGGGCGGTACTTGCCGGTGAGAACGCCCTGGGCCAGAGGGGACCACACGATGTGGCCGATGCCCTCCTCGGCGCAGAGCGGAAAGACCTCTCTCTCGGGCTCGCGCCACAGCATCGAGTACTGGGGCTGGCTCGACACGAAGCGCTCCACGCCGGGCAGCTCGAGAGCAGCCCGGATCTGCTCCGCCGTCCACTCGCTGAACCCGATGTAGCGCGTCTTGCCCTGCCGCACCAGCTCGGTGAGGGCGCCCATGGTCTCCTCCAAGG
>JALYGF010000048.1 GCA_030777325.1 Actinomycetota bacterium
CGGACCCCGCACCAGACTTCAAACGAGCTCACAGGCTTCACAGTGGGGACGGTGGCCGCGCCCGAGCGACCCGGCCAGCATTTCATCGCTCAACGATGACCGTCAGGCCATCACGACTTCGACGCGAAGAGCCGCAATACCGGGCACCGGTAACACTCGCTCCGCCGGTCCGCGGCGGTGGCCGACGTCGGCGCCTTGGAGCGGGAGCTTTCCCGCCTGGAGCTGCGTGACCTGGACCCCATGGCCGGAGGGAGGCCTTCGTCGCCTACGCCACCGACCACGCTCCATCCTCGACTAGGCAGGTGCTCTCGACGTGGCGGGGGCTCTGCCGCTGGCCTCCACGCGCCCCACGGCCGACGAGATCTTCGAGGTCTCGGAGCACTCGTAGGACCGACTCTTGGGGGTCACGAGTCGGCGGGCTCGGCGGCGCTGGCCGGAGCCCCCAGGTTGGCCCCTTGGGCCAGCAGCTCATCCTGCACCCGGGCCGCGTCCACCTCCCTGGGCGTGGCGCCGGAGCGGGTGGCCAGTGCCGCACACACTCCCGCCGCGTGGCCGGTGGCCATGGCGATGGGCGTGACCCGGTACGACGAATGGGCCTCGTGGGTGCCGGAGATGCACCGGCCGGCTACCAGCAGACGCTCGACGCCCCGGGGCAGCAAGCACCGTAAAGGGATGTCGTAGGCCTCCCCAGGAGGCAGGTTCTGCAGCACCGTCCCCTTTCCCTTGGGATTGTGGATGTCGACGGGATAGGAGCCGCGGGCGACGGCGTCGGGGAACTTCCGGGCTGTCAGGACGTCCTCGGCCGTCAGCTGGTACTCACCCCTGATCCGCCTGGTCTCTCGTACCCCGACGTTCACGCCGCTCTGGGCCACGTACGCCTTGTCGAAGCCAGGCACGTAGTCCCGCAGGAAGCTGACGATCTGGCGCATCTGGCGGCGGGCCTGCCACTCGGCCGAGGTGAGGTCCCAGACGTCGACGCCCAGGCCGCCTCCCACCCGGGTGCTGTTGAAGGTCAGCTCCCGCTCGTGGGGAGTGGCGAAGAAGAGGACGTCCTCCCGAGGCAGCTCGAGGCGACCGTCGGCACTGGCCTTGGCGACCAGGTCCCAGAGCCCATGCACCCCCCGCCACTGGTCGGGGTTCTCGCGCACGTAAGCGGCAAAGTCCGGCCGCTCGAACTCGACCATCCGGAACATGAGGGTCATGGGCTGGACCAGGCCGTCCTCCTCGCGTCCCACGTCGTACGGCGCCCCGGCTGCCGCCGCCACGTCGCCGTCGCCCGTGCAGTCCACGACCGCGGCCGCTCGCACCACCACGGGGCCCGACTTGGTCTCGAAGACCACTCCATCGACGCCATCGACGTCATCGGCGCCGACCACTCCGGAGGCGAAGGCGTGGAAGAGGAACCGCACGCCGGCCTGGTCCAGGAGGTCGAGCATGGTCAGCTTGTAGGCCTCCGGATCGCAGGGCACCGTGTAGCCGGTCCTGGGTGAGGGCTCCACCGCGCCGCCCGTTGCCACCAGCCGCTCGAGCAGCCGCTGCAGCACGCCGGCGACGACAGGGTCGCCGGGCCCATGGTCGGTGGGCATGAGCGACAGCCCTTCTTCGTCGCCGGACGGCGCCGGCTGCCGCTGGGTGTGGAAGGACATCAGGGGCAGCACGAGGGCCACCGTGGCGTTGCCCCCGAGGAACCCGTAGCGCTCGACCAGGATGACGTCCGCCCCTGCCTCGGCCGCACCAATGGCCGCTCCCAGGCCCGCCGGGCCTCCTCCTACTACGAGCACGTCGGCCTCACCGGCGACCAGCGCGTCACGAGGCGGCAGCCTGAGAGGGACTGGCCTTTGCGGGCGGGACAGCGGAGGCATCAGGTGCCGTCGAGGAGGGCCGACGCCACCTCCGACGTCCGACGGGCCCGCTCCTGCAGCTCGGGGACCCGCTCCGTCAGCAACTTCGCGACGTCTTCCCTCGAGTCCCACAGCCGGTCGAGGCTGGCCAGCAGGGGACCGGCGTGGCGCTGGAGCTTCGAGGGCGCGTCCAGGCCGAGGGCCTCGAACAGGCCGACCACCTTGGACGCGTAGGGCAGCGCCACCAGGGGCACATGAGCGATGGCGGCGAAGATCAGGAAGTGCAGCCTCATGCCCACGGCCAGCTCGAGGTGGTCCATGAGGCCGAGGAGCTGGCGGGGGCCGTAGCGCCCGTGCAGGACCGTGGCCCGGGCCGGCTCGGCCATCTCCGCCATGACCCGGTGGGCATGGCCCACATCGGCCCGCTCCATGGGCACGAACACGACGTCGGCGTCGAAGCGGTCGACGATGAAGTCGGCGGCGTTGGCCAGCGTCTGGTGGTAGGGGGACTGCTCCAAGGTGGGGGCGGCCCCACCCGGCTCCCGGACGGACATCCCCACCAGCCGCCGGTCCGTGGCCACGCCCTCGTGCTCGAGCATGTCCTCGGTGAAGGGCAGCGGCGTGAGCACAAGGGCGGGGTCGGCAGTGACCTCGATGGGCCGCCGCACGCCCACCTCCTCGAGGAGCCTCTTGGTCTCGGTGTCCCGGACTGTGATGACCTCCATCCCGTTCAGGGCGTCGCGCACGACCTGTCGGTCTTCCCGGCCCCGGAGGGGGCCGGCCCCTATGGCGTAGGCCATGGTGGGGATGCCTCGTTCTTGGGCCAGGCGCACCTCCCGGACGTAGTTGTTCGCCTCGTCGTCGTAGAGGATGCCGCCACCGCCGAGGAGCAAGAAGTCCAGGCGCTCGACCTCGGGCACGACCTCGTCGCGCGTGGCGTCCCGCACGGCGATGCCCTTCTCGATGTCGTGATGGGCCTCGGTGTGCTCCGGGTCTCGTGAGAAGACGACCACCTCGACGTCGGGCACCAACCGGCCCAGCTCGTTGACGATGCACGTGAGGATGGCCTCGTCGCCGGCGTTGAGGCCCCCGTACGAGCCTGAGACGCCGATCGTGGTCATGCCGATCGCTCAGCCCTTCCGGCCTCGAGCTTGGCCACCCGACCCTTCACCTGGAGCAGGCGGTCCGGGCTCACGGAGATGGAGTCGATGCCCGCCTCCACCAGCATCTCGGCCAACTCGCGGTGGTTGCTGGGGGCCTCGCCGCAGATCCCGACCTTCACGCCGGAGCGGTGGGCTCGCTCGATCAGGTCGCGGATCGACCGGGTCACGGCCTCGTTCGTCTCGTCGAAGAGATGGGCCAGCGCCGACGAGTCGCGGTCGACGCCGAGCACGAGCTGGGTCAGGTCGTTGCTCCCGATGGAAAAGCCGTCGAAGCGGGCGGCGAACTCCTCGGCCAGGATGACGTTGGAGGGGATCTCGCACATGACGAAGACCTCGAGGCCGACCCTACCTCGCACGAGGCCCTCCTCGGCCATGGTGTCGAGCACGCGGTCGGCCTCCTCGGGCGTGCGGCAGAAGGGGATCATGACCATGACGTTGCCGAGCCCGATGTCCTCCCGAGCCCGGCGGATGGCCCGGCACTCCAAGGCGAAGCCATCCCGGTAGTCATCGCTGTAATAGCGCGAGGCGCCCCGCCACCCGAGCATGGGGTTGGCCTCTTTGGGCTCGAACTGGCTCCCCCCGATGAGGTCGGCGTACTCGTTGGTCTTGAAGTCGCTCATACGCACGATCACCGGGTTGGGGTGGTGAGCGGAAGCGATCCGGGCGATCCCGCGCGCCAGGCGGTCCACGAAGTACTCCTCCCGGCTGTCGAAGCCTTGGACCAGGTCCTCCACCTGGCGGCGAGCCGACTCGTCCTCGAGCTGGTCGAAGCGGGTGAGGGCCAGCGGGTGCACCTTGATGGTGTTGTTGATGATGAACTCCATGCGAGCCAGTCCCACGCCGTCGGCGGGCAGGCGCCACCAGCGAAAGGCGGCAGCCGGCTCGGCCAGGTTCACCATGACCTGAGTGGCGGTGTCGGGAACGTCTTCGAGCGGCGTCTCCTCCACCTCGAAGTCGAGCGTCCCCTCGTAGACGAAGCCCTCGTCGCCCTCGGCGCACGAGACGGTGACCTCCTGGCCGCCCTCGACGTCCTTGGTGGCCGTGCCGGTGCCCACCACCGCCGGCAGGCCGAGCTCCCGGCTGACGATGGCGGCATGAGCGGTCCTCCCGCCGTGGTCGGTGACGACCGCCGCCGCCCGGCGCATCACCGGCACCCAGTCGGGGTCGGTCATCTCGGTGACGATCACCCCCCCTTCCTCGAAGCGCTCGAAGTCTTCGGGGCCTTCGAGCACGAAGACCTTGCCGGCCGCGATGCGGTCGCCCACGGCCAGGCCGCTCAAGAGCGGCGTGGCCTCCTCGACCAACCGGTACGTCGTGAGCGTGGCGGCGCCGCGGCGTGACTGCACGGTCTCGGGCCGGGCCTGCACCACGAAGAGCTGGCCGCTGTCGCCGTCCTTGGCCCATTCCACGTCCATGGGCTTGCCGTAGTGATCCTCGACCAAGCAGCCCCACCTGGCCAGCTGGAGCACCTCCTCGTCATCGAGGACGGCGGCCCGGCGTTCGTCCGCCGGCACCTCGACTTCCGCCGTTGGCGAGTCACCGTCCTCGGAGTAGACGAGCTTCACCTGCTTGTCACCCAACGACCGGCCCACGATGGGCACGACTCCCTCTTCGCCCAACAGCGGCTTGAAGACTACGTATTCGTCGGGGTCCACCTTTCCCTGCACGACCATCTCCCCGAGCCCCCAGGCGGCGTCGAGCACGACGACACGTGGGAAGCCGTGCTCGGTGTCGATGGTGAACAGGACACCGGCCCCCGCCTTGTCGCTGCGCACCATCTTCTGCACGCCGACCGACAGGGCCACGGCAAGGTGGTCGAACCCCTTCTCCTCCCGGTAGGAAATGGCTCGGTCGGTGAAGAGTGAGGCGTAGCAGCGCTTGACCGACTCCAGCACGGCGTCCTCGCCGCGGACGTTGAGGTAGCTCTCCTGCTGGCCGGCGAAGCTGGCCTCGGGCAGGTCCTCGGCGGTGGCGCTGCTGCGGACGGCGACGTCCACCGCCTCGGCCCCGTACCGGCTCGAGAGCTCCCGGTAGGCGTCCCGCACTACCTCGGCCACCTCCGGGGGCAGCTCGCCCTCGAGCATCATCCGCCGCACGTCCTTGCCCACCTCGGCCAGCGAATCTTCGTCGAGGCCATCGAGCCGGTCGCACAAGGACCTGTCGAGCTGGTTGTGGGCGATGAAGGCCCGGTAGGCCTCGGCGGTGGTGGCGAAGCCTTCGGGGACGCGCACGTCCCGGTCCTTCAGGGCCCGGGTCATCTCCCCCAGCGAGGCGTTCTTGCCCCCGACCCTGTCGCCGTCGCTCGCGCCGAGCTCTTCGAGCCAGACGACGTGGTCCGAGGGTCCGGTCATGGGCCTGCCCATGCTAGGAGAGCGCCCCGGCGAGGGGGGCGGTCAGACTCCTCCGCTCACCGCCGCCGCGCTGCGGACATGACCGTCGTCATCACACGGGCAGGGGATGACTCACTCCGGGAGCGGATCCCGATGTGCTATCCACCCGCCCCGCGGGCCGGCGCGCACCGGCGTCGAGTGCAACACTTCGGCACGAGTAGCTGCGAGAGTTAGCGCTCGCCCTCTCGCCGGCCATGCTGAACGCGAACTGGTACGGCCTCGTCCCCCAGTCCCGCAGGTTCCCGGCGCGCACTGCTTCGGCGTCGACAACCCGAACGGCACCCCTCTGTCAAGCAGAAGCGGCCAAGGGCGTAGCTTTGGGGCCGGGTCCGGGCTGTGGCCTATCCGAAGAGCCGGCCGTCGGGGTTGGGCCGGCCACGCTGGATCGAAGAGCCGTCCCCACTTGCCCTCCCGGACCCACCTCAAGGGCGGCGTCTTCAAGGAGCTGGCGGTAGATGGCGTCTGAGATCCTGCGCTTGAGCGCTCGCAGGGCCTCCTTCTGGGTCTTGCCCTGGGTCTGCTTTCGCAGGTAGTAGGCCCGCCCGGGCGTGTCGTTGCGGACCTGGGTGATGGCCACCATGTGGATGGCGTGGTTGATCTTGCGGTTGCCCTTCAGGTTCACCCGGTGAACGGGCACCCCGCCGCTGCCGGCGTCGGCGGGAGCGGTGCCGTTGTAGCTGGCGAAGTGATGGCGGGAGCGGAAGCGAGCCACGTCGCCCACCTCGCCCAGGATGCGGGCGGTGGTGACGGGGCCGACTCCGAAGATGTCCACCAGTCCCGTCGGTGTGGTGGCCACGACTTCTTTGATCTGGCGTTCCACGTAGGCCAGGCGGCGATCGATGGCCATGAGCTCGGCCAGCTGGTCTCCAGCCAGCCGGCGGCGAAGGCGTCCGACCTCGTCACGAGGCCGGATCTTGGCCAGCAGCTCCTTGGCCTTCTTGGCCGTCAGGCGTCTTGGGGCACCGCCCGGAAGGAGATTGACCAGGTCACGGTGCAGGCGACACACCGTCCGGGTGCGCTCGCCCACCAGCTCGTGTCGGCGGTTGCTCAACAACCTAAGCGTGACCGTGCGATCGTCGGGTCGGACCACGGGCAGGTCCGGGGTCTGCAAGCCCACCATGGCGATGGAGTGGGCATCGGTGTCGTCGGTCTTTCTCCCGTTGCCTCCGGCATAGACCCGAACCAGTGCCGAGCGACGGGTGGAGACGTCGACCACCGCCTCGCGCTCGGCCACTAGGCGCTGGGCCAGGTGCTTGCCCACCCGTTGCAGCCCTCGATGGCCCATGTGCGGGGCCGCCATTGGCGGGCGAACCCTCGCAGTTCCCGGAACCCGGCCGTGGTGTTGGCGAAGTGCTGACGGGCGAGCACCTTGCCCTTGGTGTTGACCACCACCACGGCGTTCATTGCCTTGTGCGGATCGACGCCGATCACGACTCTCGCCACTACTCGCCACTACTCCTCCTTGCTCTGGTTGCTCTCTGAAGAAGCGAGGAGGGCAGCGCTACTTCGAGCATGTCAGTCCCCTCTCGTCGAGCCACTCCTCACAAGCGGTGCCGGGCGGGAGCTAGCCGTTCGCGAGCCACACCTCAGCCCGGGTGGGCAGCCGATTCGCGAGCCACCCGCCGGGCACCTGGCCCAAGGCTGGCCTGCCCCGGGCTTCAGGTGGTGGTTCTAGACAAGTAGCCGAATATGGCGCTCTGCGGCGGCCTAACCATTTCAATGAGGTCATGGATCCCTTCATGCGGCCTCGGCGTTGATCCTTACTCGCTTGCAACAACGGGCGACTGCTCTGAGTCCGCCGTTGCCTCTCGGCGCCGAGTTGGCTCCACCTCCGCGACTACAAACCAGTCCCAGATTTCCTCCTCTGCTTGCGGGAAATAGCCATAGTCGAACCGTTTGGTGAGTTCCCAGGGATAAAGAATCTTCTTTGGCTCGCGCACCAGCCGGAGCCCAGCGGCGTGGAACTCTCGCTTGATCGTGCCGGGCGTATGGTAGGACTGAACTATTTGACCATCGTCCGCGTACGCAGCCTCGTCATCATTGGCGAGCTTGTTGTGCCGAAACGCCTTTACGATCCGATCCGCATGGCCCTCGTCACCCAAGAACTGGGTGTAGTGATCCTTCCAGAGGGATTGGAGATAGAGGGTTGTGTCGTAGGATGGCATTATCGCGTAGAGGCGACCGCCTGGCTTGAGGTGGTCGCGGATGACTCCGAGTATCCTTATGACGTCGCGCCGATCCTGGGGAAGAATTGAGTTACTGGCGATTACCAAGTCGAAGCGCTTCGCCAAACGCAAGTCTAGGAAATCCGCATGCACCGGCGAGAAATCTATTCCGTTCCTATTCGCTACGTCGCTAGCAACCCTTAACGAGGCTTGACTCTTGTCGACCCCCGTTATCCCGCTGATCCTTCCCCCGAGGTGATCGAGCATGAAACCCGGGCCGCATCCGAAGTCAGCGATCTCCGCGTCTCGTAGGGAACCCCAGGGCAAGGCTAGGAGTTCGTCAAGGAGTAGGTTGCGCATCGCGCCCGTCGTGTCATCTCTGGAGACCATCTCGGGGGCGAAGGGTCCGAGTATGTAGTTGTGGTAATCAGGACAGACGATGTCCCAATCGACGTCTTCACCCTTCTTTGGAAGAGGGCGATACCTGAGAAGGATCTGTGGGGAGTTGCGAAACTGCTCGACGACAGTCCAGAACTCCGGCGAGGTGAAGAATGTCGGATTGCGATCGATCCACTCGCCGTTGTAAGCGGTGTTCCACGCAATGACGGCCTTGAACTGTGGATCCTCATGGAACCCCTTCGTTACGATCGCTTCAACTTGCGTCCACGCCTTGTAGCAGTACACGTCATAGCGTGAGCGTTCGTCGTCCTTCAGTCGTCTGTGATAGTTCTCGGTTACGTGAACGTCGAGAAAGGTCGGGTTCTCGATCCCGGATCTCAGCGTGTCGTTCCATAGGCTGCGGAGGAACTGGGATACATCCTCCTTGCGCGTGCTTCGCCATGTGAGCACACTGACGACAATGGCGATTGCTGACACGATCGAGGTGAGAACAGCAACAAGCGGTGGAACACCGCTTTGAGCGGCGAACATGCCGACCCGGGGCCCTATCAAAGAGCTCCTTTGAACCGTTCTGCGTCTGAGGCAAAAGGTCGATAGCGATAGGCGTTCTTACTGGAGCGCACGGCTAGCAGCTGAGTCATCAAGCCCATTCGGGATTGAAGCACGGGCCACGGCCGGAATGGTGGATCCCCGAACCCAGCAGGCATTACCGAGGGGCTTTGGTTCCTCAGGTGGCCCTTCGGTACCGAAGTCGAACAGGTTGGGCTTCTTGCCGACTACCGAACGACGGCTCGGGCGTTGGGATAGCTCGTAGGCGCCTTGATGGGACAGGGCCAGGCCGCCGCCGTGAGCCTCGTCGCGTAGCCTTCGCCCGTGAACATGGCCGAGGCCGCAGTCGAGGTACTCCGCCACCACGGCGGTGGCCGGCCTATGCACTACCGCCAGATCACGGAGATGGCTATCGAGTCGGCACTCATCACCCCTCAGGGGCTTACGCCGGAGGCGTCAATGAATGCCGCGATCACCACCGAAATCTCCCGCCGGGAGGCTGCTGGCGAGGCGCAGAGGTTCGTCTCGTATGGACGAGGCTTCTACGGTCTCTCCCCTGATCGCGTCGGATCCGAGATCGAGGAGGCCATACAGAGAAACAACCGCCAGGTCCGAGAACGACTCCACACCGAACTGCGGGACATGGAGCCGCGTGCCTTTGAGGACTTAACCGGACGGCTGCTTACAGGGCTCGGCTTCGTTGATGTCGAGGTCACAAGCTATTCGGGCGACGGTGGGATCGACGTCCGGGGGACGCTCGCCGTCGGAGGCGTTACCAATGTCAAGACAGCGATCCAAGTGAAACGGTGGTCCAACACGTGTCGGGGAGGACGGTCCGCGAACTCCGGGGCGGCCTCAGCCCACACGAGCGAGGGCTCATCATCACCACCGCCGGGTTCACCAAAGACGCTCAGGCCGAGGCACAAGCCGCCGAGCGCGCGCCAATCTCCCTAGTCGACGGAGAGAAGCTGGTGAGCCTCCTCGTCGAGCATGGCATCGGAGTCATTCGGACCGAGGCCAGGATTCTCCGGCTTGATCCCGCCGCGCTACTCGACGCCGACGAGGAAGAGGCGAGCCCCCTCGAGCTCGTAGTTGAGGATCCGACGGATGCCAGGGACCCAGCGGACGGCAATCGTGGCACCCTCGTAGGTCTGCGAGGCAAGCGCTTATCCCGTCACGCCTCAGGCAAGAACCTCTCGCTGTGGCCTCTTCCAGGAGGCAGCGGTAATTACGTCCAAACGATGTGGATGATGCTTACGTTCGTGAGCGAGGCTGAGCCAACTCTTGACGAGTTCATCGACTGGACTACCGAGACGTTTGAACGCGTGAATAGCCGCAAGACCGCCAAGGGCTACATCGAAATGGTCCGACTGGCCGGCTTGATCGAGCCACGTGGCGACCGACTGGTACTTACATCGGACGCCGCCTCTTATCTTGCCTCAACCGATCCGGAGGAGTTGTACCGCACAATGTGTGACAACATCGCTGGGCTGGAGGAAACGCTCGACCGTGTCAGGCAGTCACCCGTGACATTGCCGGAGTTGACAACCTTCCTAAATTCCCTATTGGGCACCCGGTGGGACACCGACGCTCAGCCTAAGTGGCGCGTCCAGTGGTTAGAGAGCTTCGGGAAAGTCGTCAAGAGTGGAGACAAGTTCTTCCCTCAACTAACGGGAACTCAAGGCGAGTTCGACGCGACCAGTTGAAAGGTGGGTCTCATGCCCGGTGGTGTTGCCAGCGTTGCACAGATCGACGGAAGGGCGTACTCGCTGGCAGGCGTACTGCGCTGATGCAAGGCTCCATTGGTGGCCAACCTGTCTCCTGAGGAGCGGATCACCGAGATGGTCACGCTTCTCCCAGCTCGCCCGTCCGATGATGGAGGACAAGTGTTGCCACTTCGACTGGTGCATCGAGCGGCGCGGCATCGTCAGCGACAACCAAGCTGAAGGCTTTCGGGACATCATCGATGGCATGCATCCCGGTTGTGCCCCGTACCGGACGTGGCTTGATCAGTACGACCATGTCATTGAGCGCGCTTGAGACAGCAGTCAGAAGTGACTCGAAGTCAAGCGCCCATATCGACGGCTCTGGCGCCGGTGTTGTCATGCCACTGGCGAGGGACGACCCGGGACCCGCCGACGACCACCGGACTCGGCACCGGTGCGGCGCGAGGTAACGCCCGCTGCTGTCGCCGGCGATCCTGAACACAAACCCGTGGACCTTCGTCGCCCAGTCCCGCCGGTACCTCACGCCGGCGTAGTGACCTAACAGCTCCCTGTCGCAGCGGGCGTGCTCAAGCCGAATCTGGCTCTTCGCGTTGAACTGGGGACCGGCACTGTGCCCCAAGTGAGCTGAGTATCCACCAACTGGGTCAGGGGCCCCGCCATCGTTGCGGCTGTTTCGAAGGTCACGACGAGGGAGGCCCCTGACATGAACGACGGTAACGGCTTGGCCGAGGCGCTACTGGGATTGGACGGCTTCCGGGTGCTCAAGGTCACCGAGACGCCCGCGGAGGTGGTCATCGACGTCGAGACCACGGCCGACTTCATGGGCTGTCTGGGCTGCGGCACCCGGGCCGAGTCCCAGGACCGCATGGACGTCGAGATCCGAGACCTGGCCTGCTTCGGCCGCCCGGCCCGGCTGGTGTGGAACAAGCGGCGGTGGCGCTGCACCGAGGCCCACTGCGAGGCCAAGACCTGGACCGAGACGTCGGCGCAAGTGTCGTCGCGCACGGTGCTCACCCGCCGAGCCGGTGAGGAGGCGTGCCGCCAGGTCGGCGCCAACGCCCGTCCTGTGGCCGGCCTGGCTCGAGAGCTCGGCGTGATGGAGGCGGTGAAAGAGCACGGCACCGCGCTCGTTGAGGATCCCGGTCGCGTCGGTGTAGTCACCAACCTGGGAGTGGACGAGACCTCGTATCTGAAGGCCACTGCCACCCACCCCACCCTCTACGCCACCGGCCTGGTCGACCTCGACCGGCCCATGATCATCGACATGGTGGAGGGCAACAGTGCCGCTGACCTGCGCCGATGGTGCGAGTCCCAGAACCGCTGGTGGTTGGCCGGCGTCACCACGGTGGCCACCGACCTGGCCGAGTCCTACCGGTCCGGGTTGAACCCCCATCTGGCCCATGCTTGCCGGGTGGCTGACCCGTTCCACGTGACGCGAGCCGCCAACCGCTGCGTGGATGCCGTGCGGCGTCGGGTGCAAAACGAGACGCTGGGTCATCGGGGCCGCAAGGGCGATACGCTCTATCGGATCCGCAAGCTCTTGCTCACCGGCTCCGAGCGCCTCAACGAGGCCGGCCGCAGGCGCATGCTGTTGGGCCTTCGAGTGGGCGATCCTCACGACGAGAACCTGGGCGCCTGGCTGGCCAAGGAATCAGTGAGGGACGTCTATCTCACCGACGACGCCGCCGTTGCCACCACCCTCTTGGACAAGGCCATCGCCGGCTGCAGAGCCGACGACGTGGAAGAGATCCGCACCCTCGGCAACACCTTGGCGTCATGGCGGAAAGAGATCGTTGCCCATCACCACAGCGGGGCGTCTAACGGCCCAACCGAAGGACTCAACCTGCTCGTGAAGAAGCTTCAAGCGCTGCGGTCACGGCTTCCGCAACTTCGAGAACTACCGCCTTCGCGTCCTGCTTCACACCGGTGGTGTCACCTGGCCCAGCCCACCGGTGCCACCTCGCGTCCGGACCCGCTCTCCCCACTCAGCCGCGTAGAGCCCCGAATCTGGCTTCCTCGGGCACGGCTGCACGCTGTGGGACGCTCGTTGTCGATGTGAACGTCGCCATGGCGGCGGAGTGGCCACTTTCGGGTTCGTGCACCGCACTTTGGACGTCGTCCTGGACGAGGTCGGCGTTGATGGCGATCGCCGCTGCGGAGCCGGCGCCGGCCGAGGTGATCACCTGGGCTCGGGGGTCGACCACGTTGCCGGCCGCCCAGACGCCCTCGTTGCCGGTTCGGCCCCTGCCGTCGAGGATGACGAACCCGGCTCGGTCGAGTCCGCAGCCCAAGCCCGATAGGAGACCGTCGGCGTGAGGAAGGTTGCCGGGCCGGATGAACACCGCCGTGCGCGCGATTATCCGACCGTCGGTGAGCTTCACGCCGGTCAACAGGTCATCCTCGACCACGAGCCGGGCGACCTGGCCGCGTACGCCCGTATGTTCCGTGCTTCCAGTTGGCTTGGTCGGTTGAGGTCAGGTCCTGCGTGTGGACGAAGAAGACCACCTCGTCGGACCACTGCCGAACCAGCTGCGCGTGCAAGACCGACCGGGGGGTGCCGAGCACCCCGAGGGGCTGCTCGCGGACCTCCCAGCCGTGGCAGTACGGGCAGTGCAGGAGATCGTGGCCCCATCGTTGGCGGACGCCCAACGGCCCAGAGGTTTTCTCGCCGCGTGCGTCCGGATCGGGTGAAGTCGTCGCAGGACGGCCGCCATCTCGGACCTGTTTGAGTCGCTGACGGCACGAGTGGTACCGGAAGCCGGCTCGGTGGAGCGAGCCTGGCTTCGGTTCAGGCCTTGACGTGCTCATACCTGCGGTCAGAGGGCTGTGTGAACCGGCGACGAAGTCCGACGTAACCCGCCACGATCATCACCACCGCTACAGCGCGGAGGAGGGAGCTGTACTCCTGCGGGTAGATGATGTCCTCGATGTACTGGTCTACGAAGCCACCTTCATACTCACTGGCGCCTGCCCAGCGCCGCAAGGTCTTCTCGAGCACCGTCAGAGGGCATGGAAAACCGATGATCACAGTGCCGAGGCCCCACGCCGAGGCCGGTAGGTGTGCCCACGCCAGACGAGGCCACCGCCAAGCCAGCAGTGCCCCGGTCGCCACGAACAGGATGAAACAGAAGTGCAGGAGCACGACGGTGTTGACGAGCGTGTCGTAGAACATGGAGCCTTCGGACCGGAAGGATACCGCCGTCCGCCGAAGCTCCGGGGGCCGCGCCGTCCTGACCCACGACCTCGAAGTGGACTACCGGCCGTCCCATTCCTGTGTCCTTCTTTGCCGGCGAACCGCGCTCTCGAGTCTCCGTCTTCTCACCTACGACGACCCAGCAGCTCCATACTCATCTGTGGTGTCCGGGCCCGAAGGAGGTCGGTGACCCACGAAGAACTGGCGGGGCGTGCGGTCTTCGGACGTCACCTCAGTGACCGCGCTGGCATGGAAGCCGGCGTCGCCCACGAAGCGAAGCCAGTCCTCCCCACCGAACAGGCCGACCCGATGCGTCTCGTGCACGACCCGGACCGAACCGTCGACGTCGCGGAGCAGGAACGCGTACTCGGTCAATGTCCAGCTGTCCTCAGGATCGGGGTCCCATGACCAATCGAGGTAGCGGACGCCCCGGCCATCGGCACCGTCCCGGCCGCCATGGCCGCTCGCCGGTTGAAAGGTCTCGGTCGTGGCGTCGGGCACGAAGACCGCCACGCCGCCCGGGCGGCAGTGCACGAAGGCGGTCTGTATGGCTCGCCGCAGATCGACCTCGTTAGTCATGTAGTCGACGGAATCATGGACGAACACGGCGTCAAAGCTGCGGCTCAGCCGTAGCGTGCGCATGTCGCCGCAGTGGTGGTCGCACTCGGGGTTGAGTCGGCGGGAGACGTCCAGCATCTCCTCCGACAGGTCGGTCAGCGTCATGGCGAAGCTCTTCTTCAGGTGCACGGCATTGTGGCCGCCTCCGCTGCCGAGCTCGAGGACCTCGCTCACGGGTACCGACGCCGAGCTGAGCAGCGTGGCGGCAAAGGCAGCCTCCTCGGTGTACTCGTCAAGTGGAGAGATCAACGGCCACCAGGCGGCCAGCTCGCCATAGAAGCGATGCGTCACCGGGTGTCCGCCAAAGTGTCCCGCGGAGGGGCTTCTGCCCGACTTAGGACTTGGGGCCCAGTCCCAGGTTGGCGTAGATCTCCTGCGTGGCCCGGGAGCGGTTGAGCGTGTAGAAGTGAAGCCCCGGCGCTCCTTCGTCGAGCAGTTCCTGGCACAGTTGGGTCGCAACCTCCACGCCGATGCGGCGGACCTCCTCGGGATGGTCCGCTACCGCTTCCAGGCGCGCTGCCAGGTCTGGAGGAAACTCGGCCCCCGACATCTGGGCGAATCGCTGGACCTGCTTGGCATTGGTGACGGGCATGATGCCGGGCACCACCGGCTTGTCCACGCCTCGCGCCGCCAGGTCGTCGACCATGCTCAGGTAGTCGCCGGCCCGGAAGAAGAACTGGGTCACGCCGAAGTCCGCTGCCCGGAGCTTGGTGGCCAGGTGGTCCCGGTCCGCCTGGCGGTCCTTGTTCGACCGGGGGTGCAGCTCAGGGTGGGCGGCCACGCCGATTGAGAAGTCACCGATCGAGCGCACGAGCTCCACCAGCTCCAAGGCGTACTCGAAGTCGCTCTGGGGCTCCGGCTCGCCCTCGGACAGCACGGGGGGGTCGCCGCCCAGGGCGAGGATGTTCTCGAAGCCCTCGTCCCGGTAACCGGTGACGATGTCGGTGATGTCGGCGCACGTGTGGGCCACACAGGTGAGGTGAGGCATGGCCGTCATCGACGTGTCCCGGTTGATGTAGCTGACGATCTCCCGGGTCCGGTCCCGAGTGGTGCCCCCCGCGCCGTAGGTAACCGACACGAACGACGGTTGGAGCGGCTCCAGCTCCAGGAGCGTCTTCTCGAGCAACCGTTCGGCTTCGTCGGTCCGAGAGGGGAAGAACTCGAAGGAGAAGGTTCGACCTGCCGCCAGCAGGTCGCCGATCTTGGCCATCCTCGAAGCCTACGGCGCCCCGGCGAAGCGTTCCGCGGCCGAAACTGCATTGGACAAGAGCATGGCGATGGTGGTGGGCCCCACGCCCCCGATCCGGGGCGTGATCCACCCCGCCACCTCGGCCACGGACTCGTCCACGTCGGGCAGCAGGCGCCTGCCCTCGCCCCAGGTGATGCCGGCGCTGACCACTGCGGCTCCGGGCTTAACCATGTCCGGGGTGATCATCGACGGCGAGCCGGCGGCGGCCACGAGGATGTCGGCTTGGCGTGTGTACGCGCCGAGGTCGTCGACGCCGGTGTGGACGACGGTCACCGCGGCGTTGGCGTCGGGGCGCTTGAGCGCGAGGAGGAGGCTGAGGGGGCGGCCGATGGTGAGCCCTCGACCGACGATCACAACGTGGCGGCCCTCGATGGCCACGCCCGAGCGCACGAGGAGGGCCTGGATTCCCGCCGGGGTGCAGGCCCTCGGCCCGTCGGCGCCCATGACCAGGCGGCCGAGGTTCACCGGGTGTAGGCCGTCCACGTCCTTGTCCGGATGCACGGTGAGCAGCGCCGCCTCCTCGTCGAGGCCCTGCGGCAGGGGGAGCTGGACCAGGAAGGCGTCGACCTGTGGCGCGTCGTTGAAGGTCCGGATGGCGGCATGGACCTCGTCCTGGGTGGCGGTTGCCGGGAGAGCCTGGTGGAAGGAGACGATGCCCATCTCCTCGCAGTTGCGGTGCTTGCGGTCTACGTAGGAGGCGCTGCTCGGATCGTCGCCCACGAGGATGGTGCCCAGGCCGGGCGTCACCCCGCGCTCGAGCAGGGCCTCGATGCGCGTCGCCAGCTCGGCCTTTGTGTCCTCCAGCAGGGCGTTGCCGTCGAGAAGCGGGGCCGTCAATGGAGGAAATGCCGTTCGCCGGTGAAGACCATGGCCATGCCGTGCTCGTCGGCAGCGGCGATCAGCTCGTCGTCACGCAGGGCGCCGCCCGGTTGGATCACCACTGCCGCACCGGCCGCGGCGGCGGCGTCGACGCCGTCCCTGAAGGGGTAGAAGGCGTCGCTGGCACAGGCGCCGCCCCGAGCTCGCCCCGCGGCCTTCTGGGCGGCCAGCTCGGCGGCGTCCACCCGGCTCTGCTGGCCGGCGCCGATGCCCACGGCCTGGCCTCCCTTCACGAGGACGATGGAGTTCGACCGCACGTAGCCACCGACCCGCCATGCCAGCTCGGCGTCGACCCACTGCTCCTCGGTTGGGGCGACCTTGGTGACCACCTGCCAGTCGCTGCGGTCGGCGGCGAAGTGGTGCGGCTCCTGCACGAGGAAGCCTCCTCCTATCTGGCGTAGATGGATCGGCTCATTCTCGGGCAGAGGTGCCTGCAGGATGCGAGTGGCCTTGCGCTTGGCCACCAGCTGCTCGACCGCCTCCTGCTCGTAGCTCGGCGCCACGATCACGTCGGCCTGGGGCGCAGCCACCATTGCCTGTGCCACATCGGCGGTCAACGGACGGTTGAGCGCCACGATGCCCCCGAAAGCCGACTTGTCGTCGCACTCGAGGGCCAAGCGGTAGGCGGTGACCGCATAGGCGGCAACCGCTACCCCGCACGGGTTGGCGTGCTTGACGATGGCGCATGCCGGTTGGTCGCCGAGGTCATGGACCAGCCGCCAAGCGGCTTCGGCGTCGTAGATGTTCAGGTACGACAGTGACAAGCCGGCGAGCTGGGTGACGTCGTCCCACCAGCTTGCCCGTCCGACGGTCCGGTATCGAGCGGCGTCCTGGTGTGGGTTCTCGCCGTAGCGCAGGCGCTGTTCCGACCGCTCGAGGGCGAGGTGCAGGGTGGGCGGCAGCCGTTCACCGTCGGCTTCGTCGAACCACGAGACGATGGCGCTGTCATATGCGGCTGTGTAGGCGAAGGCGGCTCGAGCCAGGCGGCGGCGGGTCCCCTCGGACAGGGTCCCGTCGCGGCGCAGCTCGGCGAGCACCGGCTCGTAGTCGCCGGGCTGCACGACCACGCCCACATGGGCGTGGTTCTTGGCCGCGGCCCTCACCATGGTGGGACCTCCGACGTCGATCATCTCCACCGAGGGCTGGGCGCCGAACGGGTAGAGGTTGCACACCACGAGGTCGATCGTCTCTATGCCGTGCGACTCGAGGTCGATCATGTGCTCCGGCCGGCCCCGATCGGCCAGTATTCCGCCATGGACCTTGGGATGAAGGGTCTTGACCCTGCCCCCCAGCATCTCCGGTGCACCGGTCATGGCCTCCACCGGGGTGTGGGGGATGCCCTCGGCGGCCAGCGTCCTGGCCGTTCCGCCACTCGAGAGCAGCTCCCAACCGAGACCGACGAGACCCTGGGCCAGGGCGGGCAGACCAGTCTTGTCGAACACCGACACCAGCGCTCTCATCGGGCGAGCACCTCCTTGATGGTGGCCGGGTAGAGCCGCCGCTCTACTTCCTTGATGCGCTCGTGGAGCGTGGCCACGGTGTCGCCCGGTAGGACATGGACCACCTCCTGGGCCAGGATGGGACCGGAGTCGACCTCCAGCGTTGCCACGTGGACAGTGCACCCCGTCACCTTCACGCCGGCGGCGAGAGCCTCCTCCACCGCATGCCAGCCGCTGAAGGCGGGGAGCAGAGCAGGGTGGGTGTTGACGATGCGTCCGTCGAAGCAGTCGAAGATGGGCTTCTCCAACACCGTGCCGAATCCGGCCATGACGACCAGCTCCACGTCATGGGGCGCCAGCGCGTCGATCACCCGGTGGGTGTACTCGACCCGGTCGAAGTCGGCACCGAAGCTCTCCCGCTCCACGACCTCGGTTCTGATGCCGGCGTCGCGGGCGACCTCGATGGCCTCGCACGGCCGGTCCACCACCACGACCGCCACGTCGACGCCGGACTCGACGATGGCGCCGAGGATGGTGCCGCTTCCGGACGCCAGCACACCGATGCTCACACTCGAACGCTAGCCACTGGCACTGGGCTGGAGGTCGTCCCTTTTCTCCTTCACCATCCGGTTGACTCGCTCACACTCCTCGACCAATGCGTCCAGGGATTCCTGGTGGTCGACGCGGCCCCTGAAGTCGAACACCTTGGCCCGTAGCGCCATCCACCGCTCGTCCTCCGCGGCCGCGGCCTCGGCGTGCCGAGCCGCCATGGCCAGGGCCTCGGCCGAGGGGCGGCGGCCATCGGAGACCGGTTCGAGGGCGCTGATGCAGGCATCCTGGGCTCGAACGGCAGCCTGCTCCTCAGGCGTTCGCCGTCCGCCGCACGCCGAGCTCGCCGCCATCCCCAGAGTCAGCGCCAAGCTGAGCGCCGGTGGCCCGGCGCGCCTCAGGCGCCAGCGCGACTCGCGACCTTCTTGGACAGCTCCAGGTAGGCCTTCTCGTTCAGGTCTCCCAGGGAATCGCCGCCCCCGGCGTAGACGACGACGTTCCCGCTACGCCAGAAGTAGAGGGTGATGGCGAACTTCCGAGTGGGGCCCACGCTGAGCGTGGTCGTCACTCCGGGCTCGGACTGATCACCGAGTCCGGTCACCAGGACATCCCGCGTTGAGTCGAGTCTCGCCGCGCCCGTGGGCTTCAAGCTCTGAATGCCGACGCTGCGCAGGACCGGGAGGGCCTTCGCGGCTCCGTCTGCGTCTCGAAAGCGGTACGAACCGGATCCGGGGCTGTTGGAGTCGCTACCCCGCGCCTTGGTGAAAACCGACGAGTAACACCCTTCGAGGCCGAGGGGCTGGAGCTGGGTGATCGCCGCGTCCGAGCCCGGTGCGAGCGCGTTCACGCACTCCGAGACGGAACTCAGCAGCTTTGGGAACCCGGCCTTGGGCTGGTAGCCAGGCGGCAGGTCGGACTGCTGCACACTCACGGTCGGCAGCTTGTCGGCGGTGATGTTGGCTGTGGCAGTCGAGGTGCCGCTGCCCCGTCCCTCGCCACCCTCTCCCTCTTCTTCGCTGCCGCCGCCGCAACTGAACGCCACCATGGAGAGGGCGGAGCAGAGGGCCAGCAGGACGAGCCGGTTCTTTGCCATGAGGACACACTACAAGGGAGGGTCGACGCAACCCGATGTTCCGCCTCCGGGCCCGGCGGGCTCGTTGCGGGGATACGGTGTGACGTGTCCCGAGCCTGAGGCGTCGGACGTGAGGAAGCGGAGGATCCCCCGAGCCACCGCTTCGCCTTCGGCCCGTTGTACGTCCGCACGGGCCAACAGCTCCGCCTCCGGCGGGTTGGAGATGAAGGCCAGCTCTGCCAGCACCGCGGTCACCGGGGCGGCCTGGCGCAGGATGGCGTAGTAGTCGCCGCCTCGGCTGTTCGGCCGGTACTTGGCCCCGGCGTCCCGATCGGCGACCCAGGCCACCCGGTAGGAGGAGAGAGCCTTCACCACCTCCTCGTAGATCAACCCTGCCAGCCGCTTGGAGTCCGCAGACCGGATCTGGTAATAGGTCTCGGTCCCGGGTCCGGCCCGGGGACCGTCGGGCACGGAGTTGTGGTGGATGGACACCAAAGCCCGTGGCCGAAGGGCCAGGGCCAGCGCGGCTCGGGCGTCGAGGGTCATGCGGTAATCACCGGTGCGGGTCAGGACGGCGGCCGTACCCTGGCGTTCCAGGGCGGCGCGCGTGTGGCCGGCCACGGCCAGGTTCACCACCTTCTCGCTGAGTCCGTTGGGACCTCTGGCGCCTTCCTCCTCGCCCCCGTGGCCCACGTCGATCACCACCGCGACGCCTGGGACCGGCTTGGCCCCGCGCACCACAGCGGTGTTGGAGCAGGGGGTCTCCACCCGGTAGCCGTTCCCGATCCTTGCCTTGACCGGGAGCACCACTCCCCTGGGCGACACGACGGCCCGGGCTTCACCGCCGGGCGGCTCAGGTGCCGGACCGGACCCTGGCGCCGGGGTGCTGGGCGCGGTGGGCGCGGCGGGAGGCGCTGAGGTTGGTGTCGGCACGCTGGTAGCTGGCACGGCGTCGGAGTCGCTGCCGCTGCCGCTGCTGCAGCCGGCAGCCATCAGGGCACCCGCCATCAGGACGGCACCGACCCCGCGCCGTTTGGTTGCGGCGAACCTTGTGGAACGCGGTCGGGTGATCAAACGTCGGCGACGACCCGAGCCATGAGCTCGCCCGCCTCGGTGGGGTTCAGCGCAACCTCGGCACCTGCCGCTCGCAGGGCGACCATCTTGGCCTTGGCCGTGCCCTTGGTCCCGGACACGATGGCACCGGCGTGGCCCATCTTCCTCCCCACCGGCGCCATGACCCCGGCCACGTAGGCGACCACCGGCTTGGTCATGCCGTCCCGCAGGAAGTCGGCCGCCTCCTCCTCGGCCGTCCCCCCGATCTCGCCCAGGATCATCACCGCACTGGTCTGAGGGTCGGTCTCGAAGGCGCGCAGGCAGTCCACGAAGCTGGTGCCCGGGACAGGGTCACCGCCGATGCCGACGCAGGTCGTGACCCCGATGTCCTTCTGCTTCAGCTCATAGAGGGCCTGGTACGTGAGCGTCCCCGAGCGGCTCACGATCCCCACCGGACCGCCGGCCTTGGCGATCTCGCCAGCCGTGATGCCGATGTTGCACTGGCCGGGGGTGATGATGCCCGGGCAGTTGGGACCGAGCAGCCGGGTGTGGGGATGGTTGCGCTGCAGCTGGTTGTAGAAGCGCGCCTGGTCGTGGGCGGGCACGCCCTCGGTGATAACGACCACGAGCTCCATCCCCGCCTCGGCTGCCTCCATCACGGCATCCGGTACGGCAGGGGCGGGCACGAAGATGCACGAGGCGTTGGCGCCGGTCTGAGCGCGGGCCTCCCCCACAGTGGAGAAGACGGGGATGTCTTCCACGTCGGTCCCGGCCTTTCTGGGGTTGGTGCCGGCTACCACCTGAGTGCCGTAGTCCCGGTTGCGCAACCCGTAGAAGCGGCCCTGGCTGCCCGTGAGACCCTGCACCACGACCCGGGTGCCGGCGTCGACGAAGATGCTCATGGGACGCTCAGCTCAACCTCGGGCCAAGGCCAGCTCCACGGCCTTGCGGGCGGCGTCGAGCATCGTGGGCCGGCTCACGAGGCGTTCGGACTCGTGAGCGGCCAGGATGGCTCGGCCCTGCTCGGCGTTGGTCCCGTCGAGGCGCACCACGATGGGCGAGCTCAACTGCACCCGGCCGAGGGCCTCCACCACCCCATTGGCCACCTCCTCGCCCTTGGTGATGCCACCAAAGATGTTGACGAAGATGCAACGGACCTTGGGATCGGTGTTGATCACCTCGAGGGCGCTGGCCATGACCTCGGCCTTGGCCCCTCCCCCCACGTCGAGGAAGTTGGCGGGCGTGCCGCCGACCTGGTGCACGACATCGAGGGTGCTCATGGCCAGCCCCGCCCCGTTGGCGATGATGCCGATGCTGCCGTCGAGGCCCACGTACTGCAGTCCCCGCTCCTGCGCCAAACGCTCGCGCACGTCGAGCACCTGGGTGTTCTCGAGCTCGGCCCACTCGGGGTGGCGGAAGGCTGCGCTGTCGTCGAGGGTGACCTTGGCGTCGAGGGCGAGAAGGGAGGCGTCCGTCGTCAGCGCCAGGGGGTTGACCTCCACCAGGTCGGCATCACCCTCGGTGTAGCAGCGGTACAGCGCGGCGAGGAGCTGCGTCGCGCCGGGCGCTGCCGTGCCGCCCAGCCCGGCGCGCTCCACCCAGTCCCGGCAAACCTCCTCGCTCAGGCCGTCCACGGGATCAACGTGCAGCCGGGCGATGGCCTCAGGCCTTTGGGCGGCGACCTCCTCGATGTCCACGCCACCCTCCGACGACAGCAGGCCCAGATGAAGCTTGGCCGACCGGTCGAGGGTGAAGGATGCGTAGTACTCACGGGCGATGTCCGACGCCCGCTCGACCAGGATCCGTTCGACCACGTGGCCCCGGATGTCCATGCCCAGGATGGCTTCGGCGTGCCGGCGGACCTCGGCCTCGTCGGCCGCCACCTTTATGCCCCCGGCCTTGCCCCGTCCTCCCACCTGTACCTGGGCCTTCACCACGGCGGGGTACCCGCTCTCCCTGGCCCGATCCACTGCCTCCTGCACCGTCTCGGCCACACCGCCGCTGGAGACCGGGACGCCGAATCGGGCGAGGTATCGCTTTCCCTGGTACTCGAACAGGTCCACTGGGCCGCGAATCCTAGGGAACGCTCGAAGCGCTCGGGTCTCCGTCGCCGCCGCCGCCCTCGCCCGTCCCCGCCGTGACGTCGCCGCCGAGGTAGGCCGACTTCACCGACTCGTCGTCCAGCAGTTCTGCGGCAGCGGCCGACCTCACAATCCGGCCGGTTTCGAGCACGTAGGCCCGGTGCGCTAGGCGGAGGGCCTGGGCCGCGTTCTGCTCCACCAACAACAGCGTGGTCCCCTGGCGATTGATCTCGGCCAGGATGTCGAAGATCTGGGTCACCAGCATCGGGGCCAGGCCCATGGACGGCTCGTCGAGCAGGACCATCCGGGGCCGGGCCATCAGCGCCCGGCCTATGGCAAGCATCTGTTGCTCTCCCCCGGACAGCGTCCCACCGGCCTGGTTGCGGCGCTCGGCCAGGCGCGGGAAGAGGCCGAAGACGCGCTCCAAGTCGGGCCGGAGGGCCGGCCGCCCGCGCCCCGACCGGGCATAGGCGCCCATCTCCAGGTTCTCCATCACCGTCATGCCCGGGAAGACGCCACGGCCCTCAGGGGACTGGCACAGGCCGAGGCGGACGATGCGGTAGGGAGCCAGCCCGGAGATGGGCCGGTCGTCGAAGCGCACCGAGCCGGAGGTCAGCGGGCGAAGCCCCGAGATGGTCTTGAGCGTCGTGGTCTTCCCCGCTCCGTTGCCCCCCACGAGCGTGACGATCTCCCCTTCGTCGACCGCGACGGACACGCCCTTCAGGGCCTCCACCTTCCCGTAGTGAACCCTGACGTCCTCCAGCTCAAGCAGCATCGGTGGGCACTCCGAGATATGCCTCCACGACCCTGGCATCGTGCTGGATCTGCGCAGGTGAGCCCTCGGCGATCAACTTGCCGAAGTCCAACACCGCGACCCGGTCGCAGGCGCTCATGACCAGGCCCATGTCGTGGTCGATGAGCACCACCGTCACGCCCGAGTCCCGGATCTTGCGGATCAGGTCGACCAGGGCCCGCTTCTCGGATGGGTTCATCCCCGCCGCCGGCTCGTCGAGAAGGAGGACCGTCGGCCCCGTGGCCAGGCTGCGGGCGATCTCCAGGCGGCGCTGGTCGCCGTAAGGCAGGTTCTTGGCCAGGTCGCCGGCCCTGGCCGAGATTCCCACGTACTCGAGGAGGCGCCGGGAGTCCGTGTGACCAGTGCGCTCTTCACGCCGGTGCCTGCGCCCACCCAGGAGGGCCCCGGGCACGCTCGTGCGATGCCGGGCGTCTGCGCCCACCCGAACGTTCTCCAGGGCGGTGAGATCGGGGAACAGCCTGATGTTCTGGAACGTACGGGCCACTCCGGCGCGCGTGATGCGATGGGCCTTTTGGCCGGTGACGTCGTGCTCACCGACGCTGATCCTGCCTGCGGTGGGTCTCACAATCCCAGTCACGCAGTTGAACAGCGTCGTCTTGCCTGCACCGTTGGGTCCGATGACGCCAAATATCTGGCCCGACCGAACCTTGAGCGAGACTGCATCGAGGGCCACCACTCCGCCGAACTCCACCCCGAGCTCCTCGATCTCGAGCACGGTGCCGGCGTCGGTTCCGTCACGGATCAGGCCGCCGACCACGTCCGCCTCGCCGTCCCTCGCATGGGTGGTGCCCGGCTGCGCCTTCTCCGCCTGCTCGGCCCCTACGGGAGCAGGCACGGTCTCCGGGGAGGCGCGCGTCAGCTCCGCGGCCCGCTTCCTACTCGGGAGCAGCCCTTGGGGACGGAACAGCATCATCACGACCAGGGCGGCCCCGAACAGCAGCACCCGGTACTCGGTGACATCGGCGACGTTTCCTCCGGTCACCTTGTTCAGCCAGTCGGTGATGGTCTCACCGGCCGCGGCTCGCCGCAGGTACTCGGGCAGGAAGGCGATGGCGAATCCGCCGGCCATGACGCCCGGCAGCGAACCCATCCCACCGAGCACGACGGCGGCCAGCACGATCACGGAGAAGAAGAAGGGGAAGTTCTCCGGGCTGATGAAGCCGACCTTGCTGGCGTAGATCCAGCCTGCCAGCCCACCCATGGACGCGCCCACGGCGAAGGCCCAGAGCTTCATCTTGAAGGTCGGCACACCCATGACCTCGGCGGCGTCCTCATCCTCTCGGATGGCGGACCAGGCGCGTCCCACCCGTGAGCGGTTGAGACGGACGGTCACCACCACGGCGACCACGACCGCTCCCACCACCAGGTAGTAGTACGGCAGCGGCCGCAGTGTGAAGGCCGTGCCGAGGACCGGCGACGGGTGGGGTATGCCGGTGATGCCACGGGCCTCGCCGAGCGAGCCGCTGTTCTGGGCCACGATGCGCACGATCTCCCCGAAACCCAGGGTGACGATGGCCAGGTAGTCGCCACGAAGCCGAAGCGTGGGGGCACCGAGGACCACGCCCGCCACCAGTGCCAGGACGATGGCAACGGGGAGGGCCTGCCACGCGGACCAGCCGTGCGTGGTGCCGAGCACGGCGGTGACGTAGGCGCCGACGGCGTAGAAGGCCACGTAACCGAAGTCGAGCAGTCCGGCCGAGCCCACCACGACGTTGAGGCCGAGGGCTAGGAGGACGAAGACGCCGACGGGGAAGAAGAGGACGCTCTGCCAATAGCTCGACAGCCCCAGCGGGCCGACGAGCACGAGGGCGAGGGCAGCGAGGGCGACGATCAGCTTGCGCCACAAGGGCTGCCGGTCGAACCAGCGGCTCACCGGCTCGACGACCGAGAGCCGGACCCGACGGCCTCCCGGCCGGCCGGTGATCACGCCCTTGCCCGTCCCAGGCTCTCGCCCAGCAGCCCGGTCGGGCGGAACATCAGGACCACGACGAGCACCGTGAAGGCGAACACGTCCTTCCACTCACCACCGAGGACAGCCGACCCCCAGTTCTCCAGCAGACCCAGCAGGAGCCCCCCGGCCAGCGCCCCTCGAATGTTGCCGATGCCTCCGAGCACCGCGGCCGTGAAGGCCTTGATGCCCGGAAGGAAGCCGATGTTGTAGCGCGCCGCCTCGAAGAACAGCCCGTAGAGCGTCCCCGCTGCACCGGCCAGAAGGCCGCCCAGCAGGAACGTGAGCATGATCACGCGGTCGATGTTCACTCCCATCAGGGCCGCGGTCTCGGAGTCCTGAGCCGTGGCCCGGATGCCCCTCCCCAGGCGTGTGCGGGCCACGAACCGGTCGAGGGCCAGCATCAGCAGCAGCGCCGAGACCAGCACCAGCACCTTGTCGGTCCTCACGTTGGCGCCCCACAGCTCGAACAGCTGGCGCTTTTCCATGAGTCGGGGGAAGCCGAGGACCTCGCGCCCGTAGCGGATAGCGAAGAGCTCCTGGAGGAAGAGCGAGATGCCGACGGCGGTTATGAGCGCGGCCAGCCTGGGAGCACCGCGGCGACGCAGAGGACGGTAGGCGACCCGCTCCATGACCACGGCTGCTGCACCCGAGGCCAACATTGCCACCACCATCACCACGAGCAACGACGCGGCGAGGACGAACCCCGTCTTGGCCGGGTCGCCGGCGTCGATGCCCAAGGCGTGCACTGCGAAGAGGCTGGCGAACACGCCGATCATGAAGATCTCGGAGTGGGCGAAGTTGATGAGGCGCAGCACGCCGTAGACCAGCGTGTAGCCGAGGGCGATCAGGGCATAGATCGCGCCGAGGGTGAGGCCGTCCACCGTCTGAGCGCCGAACTGGTCGAGCAGACAGCGGAAGCAGGCGTTTATGGTCTTCCCTCCCAGTGAGTGACGGAGGGCGGGTACCCGCCCTCCGTTGCCGGCTCATCGGCTCGGCGTCACCCGGCGGTCGTGGTGGTGGCCCCGCCGGTGGTCGTGGTCGTGCTTCCGCCACTGGTGCTCGCCCCGGCACCGCTGCCGCCGACGGTGAGCGTCTGGAGCGGCACGATCTTGCCGCCCTTCACCTGGAACACGAAGAACTGCCTGGACTTGAGGTTGCCGTTCGCCTCGAACTCGATGGTCTTGGAGACGCCTTCGTAGACGCCCACCTCGTTCTCCACGTACTGGAGGAGCTTCGGACGGGTGTCGTTGCCGGCCTTGATGCCCTGGATCAGGATCTTGGTGGAGTCGTAGCCCTCGGGCGAGTAGAGGCCGGGCTCACGGCCGATCTTCTGCTTGAAGTTGTCGTAGAAGGCCTTGAGGTTGCCCTGTGAGCTCTCCAGCGCCAGGTTGCAGGGGCAGCTCAACCGAGCTTCCTCGGCGGCGGCTGCGCCGGCGGAGGTTATGAAGCCCGGGTCGAGGGACCCGTCACCACTCAGGAACTTGGCCTTCGACTGGGCGTCGGCCAGCTGCTTCTTGAACCGGCCCGCCTCTGCGTAGTAGCCGCCGTAGAAGACCAGGGCAGCGTCCTTGACCTTGTTGACGGTGGCCTGGAAGTCCTGGGCCTTGGGGTCGACGACCTCGATGCTTCCCGCCCTCCTGACGCCCTTGGCCGTTGCCGCCTTCTCCACGTCTACGGTGAGGCCCTTGCCGTACTCGCTGTTGTCGTGCACGTACGCAGCCGTGGCCGGCTTCTCCACGTTGGCCAGGTACTCGGCGATGCCGCTGGCCTGCAGGGCGTCGTCGGCGATGGTCCGGTGGAAGACCGTCTGGCCGGGTACCACGTTGGGCAGGTCCTTGTTCGTCGCCGAGGGGCTGATCATCACCAGGCCCCCTTGCTGGAAGGCAGGGAGCAGAGCCTTGGTCTCACCGGAGAAAGCGGACCCGACAACGCCGACGATGCTCTCGTCTCCGATGAACTGGTCCTTGATGGTGGTGGCCTGAGCGGAGTCGCCTGCGGTGTCGAACTCCTTGAGCTCGATGGTTACGTTCCCGCCCTTGGCGTTCTCTTCGTCGACGGCCAGCTTGGCACCGTCCCTGATGTTGAGGCCCAGGTTGGCGTTGTCCCCGGTCTTGGCGCCCACGAAGGCGATCGAGACCTTCCGCTTGCCCTCTTGCTGTCCAGTGCCACCGCCGTCACCGTCGTCATTGCCGCAGGCGGCGAGGATCACGCCGGCCACCAGCAGCAGCGCCGATGACCTCCTCCAAGGTCGAACCACGCGCTGGCCCATGCCATACCTCCCTCTTCGCTCTGCCGTTCACCTTCGGCTCAGGCTCGGAGCATAGGCCGCACGTCCCCCGTTTCACATCGAATCGACCGCGCAGTCGGCGAACGATGCACGATGTAACTAGTGTCCACCCGTCGCCCGCCCAAGCGGGGCCGTTTGATCGTGGTCGCGTCGGTGGTGGGCCTGGCCTTCGCTGTGGTCCTGCTGTTCCTCGTGGTCCGCTTCGCGTCCCGGAACCCTGAACAGGTCAACCTCGGACCCCGAGTGTTCAGAGTGGGTAGCACCACCCGGCTGGCTCGGGAGGTCGACGAGCGTGGGCCGTTCCTCTTCAAGGACCCCCTCAATCGAGAGCGAGAGGTGTACATCCAGCACCTGGGCGAGGACCCCGAAGCGGGCTGGTCCGGCATCCGGGCCTACGCCTCGCGGGAGTCGATCGAGTGCCTGCTGCGATGGGAGGCGGACCAGCGACGCTTCGTTGACCCCTGCACCTCCCAGAGCTACCCCGCCGACGGGGCAGGGCTCACCACCTATCCTGCGCGGGTGGACAGGGGCGTAGTCAGCGTCGACCTGCGGTCGGCGCGACGGTAACTGCGTCTGCCGAGCCCTCGCCGGGTCAGGCCTTCTTGAGGGGGGCCCACGCCAGCAGCAGGCGCTTCTCGCCTTCGTCGGGGAAGCGGACCACGGCCTCGGCCTTGTCCCCTCTTCCCAGGATCTCCAGCACCACACCCTCGCCCCACTTGGCGTGCACCACGTCGTCTCCTACGCGCAGACCGAGCTTGTCCCCCCCGGTGTCGCGGTCGCGGCCCGCGGCCGAGCCTCGGAGGGCCGACTCCACGACCCGTTCCCGGTGGCCGGCCGCGCTGTACGACCCGGGCGTGGCCCGCCTGCGCTCTGCCTCGACAATGCGCGTGAGGTGCTCGGGGATCTCCTTGAGGAAGCGGCTGGGCGGGTTGTACTGGGTGGAGCCCCACAGCGTCCTGCACCATGCGTTGGTGACGTACAGGCGCTCCCTGGCCCGGGTGAGCCCCACGTAACAGAGTCGGCGTTCCTCCTCCAGCTCGTCGGGGTCACCCAAAGAACGCAGGTGGGGAAAGATGCCGTCCTCCAAGCCGACCATGAACACGACCGGGTACTCCAGGCCCTTGGCCGTGTGGAGGGTCATCAGTACCACCTTGGACGCCTCATCCTCGAGGTCGTCGCTGTCCGCCACCAGGCTCACCGCCTCGAGGAACGAGTCGAGGTCCTGGTACTCGCCGGCCACGCCGACCAGCTCGGCGACGTTCTCCAACCGGCCGGCCGCCTCCACCGTCCGCTCCGCCTCCAGATCGGCGGCGTAGCCGGTGCGGTCGAGCACCACCTGCACCACCTTGTCCGGGCTGACACCTCCGTCGGCCAGCATGCGCAGCTCGTCGAGAAGGCCGAGCAGATCCCTGATGCCCCCGAGCGCCTTGCCGCTTATGCCCGCCCGCTCGGCGTCGAGCATCGCGTCGAAGAAGCCGATCCCCTGCGACGCGGCCCACGAGTCGAGCCGGCCCACGCTGGTGTCGCCCACCCCGCGCTTGGGCACGTTTATGACTCGCTTGAGCGAGACCTCGTCGGCGGGGTTGTTCACCGCCCTCAGGTAGGCGACCAGGTCCCTCACCTCGCGGCGCTCGTAGAAGCGGGTACCGCCCGCGATCAGGTAAGGGACCCTGCGCCGCACGAGCTCCTCCTCCACCACGCGGCTCTGGGCGTTGGTGCGGTAGAAGACGGCCATGTCGGCCCAGGGGGTGCCCCGGTGGTGCAGGCGCGACATCTCCTGGCACACCCAGGCGGCTTCGTCGTGCTCGTCCTCGGCGTGGTAGCGGCTGATGAGCTCCCCACCGACCTGTTCGGTCCACAAGGACTTGGGCTTGCGCAGGGCGTTGTTGGCGATAATGGCATTGGCCGCGTCGAGGATCGTCTGGGTGGAGCGGTAGTTCTGCTCGAGGACGATGGTGGTGGCCTCAGGAAAGGCCTCCTCGAACTGGAGGATGTTGCGCACGTCTGCGCCTCGAAATTTGTAGACCGACTGATCGCTGTCTCCGACGACGCACACGGTGCGGTGTTTTCGGCCGAGCAGCACCACCAGCTCGTTCTGGGCCCGGTTGGTGTCCTGGTACTCGTCGACCAGCACGTGCTTGAAGCGCTCCTCATAGTGAGCCAGCACGTCGGGGTGGGACTGGAGCAGGTTCACGGCCACCATGACTAGGTCGTCGAAATCCATGGCGCTGGCAGCCAGGAGGCGGTGCTGGTACTCCCGGTAGACCTCGGCGATCCGGCGCTCGTAGGGTCCGCTGGCCCGATCGTGGTAGGACTCGAAGTCGATCAGCTCGCACTTGGCCTGGCTGATGACGGCGTGCACGCTGCGGGGAGGGAACCGCTTGGCGTCGATGTTGAGGTCCCGCAGCACATAGCCGGTGAGGCGCTGGGCGTCGGCCTGGTCGTAGATGGTGAATGACGAGCGGTAACCCAGACGGCTGCCGTCCCGGCGCAAGATCCGCACGCAGGCCGAATGGAAGGTGGAGACCCACATGCGCTGGGCGACGGGACCCACCAGCGCCTCGACTCGGTGCTTCATCTCGCCCGCGGCCTTGTTGGTGAAGGTGATGGCGATGATGTCGAACGGCGAGACGCCCTCGGCGATGAGGTGGGCGATGCGATTGGTGAGGACGCGCGTCTTGCCCGAGCCCGCCCCGGCCACGATGAGGAGTGGGCCTTCGTCGTGCAGGACCGCCTCCCGCTGCACTGGGTTCAGTCCGCTCAGGAGGTCGATCACCAGCCCCTCAGGCTACCGGCGGGCTGTGACTCATTCGTACCTCAGGTCCGCCAGCAGGTCGGCCCAGGCTTGGCGTTCGCGGTCGGGGCTCACCAGCGGGCGGAGGGCTTCGCAGGTGGTGCGGAGACGGCCGTAGAACTCGCCGTCTTCCTCGGCTCGGGCCAGAAGCGCAGCCAGCTCGTCGGCCCGTCCTGCCCCGAAGTACCCGCCGTAGTCCTCCCCCAGGATCCCCACCGACCCGTCGATCCTCGAGGACAGGACTGGTACTCCGGCAGCCAGCGCCTCGGAGAGGGCGTTGGCACCCCCTTCGGCCTTCGACGTCAGCACCATCACACGGGACTGGGCCAGCACCCGCATGGCCCGCCGGTGGGGAACCTCTCCCCGCCACTCATACCGCCGGTTCCGACCGGTCTCAGCCCGAGCCCATGCCTCCATTCCGTCGTCCAGCGCCGCACCCATGTGGACCATTTTCACCGTGGAGGCGGGGTGAAGCAGTCCCACCGCCTCGGCCGCCAACCTGGGGTCCTTGACCTCGCGCAGGTGGGCGAGGACGACGGCCGTGAAGCCGCGCGCCCGGCCGGTGCGGGTAGATGGAGGCGCAGGCGCCGACTGAAGGATGACGCTCGTCTTCGTACGCACCTCTGCGGGTAACCGGTCCAGGGCCAGCGGCTGAAGCACCACGCAGGCGCTGGCCAGATCCAGCGAGCGAGGAGTGAGACCGTCGCCAGCCAGGTCGCCGTAGACGTCTGTACCCGTGAGGGCGAGGACCAGGGGTGCGTCGGGATGGCGCTCTCTGAAGCGTTCGATGGACGGCGCGCTGCGGCGCGCATGAAGGGCGACGAGCACGTCGCAGCGCTGATTCTCGTAGGACTGCGACACCACGACCTCATGGCCCAGGCTCCGCATCAGCTTGGCCCATCGCAGTGCCGTTACCCGGTTGCCATGCCGCGAGCGCGGAGGTGCCGGTGTGACGATGCGGATCCTCAAGAGACGGCGCTACGTCAGCGGACAGGTGCGGAAACCGGCGATGACGTCCCCGCGGTCCGGCGTGAAGTAGTTGCGCATGGTGGAGCGAAGGAAGCGCGAGCGCGTGGCCCAGGACCCACCGCGGAGGACCTTTCGGGACCCGAACCAGGGCTCTGACATCTCCTTGTAGGCATCCCGCTCGAAGTTCGGGTAGGCGCCGAACGACGACGCCGACCACTCCCACACGTTCCCGAACATCTGGCGGCACCCGAAGGGGGAATCACCTTCGGTGAACATGTCCACGTCCGCCGTTCCCATGGCCAGCCAGTCGAGGTTGGCGTGACGGGGCTCGGGTTCGTCGCCACCCCAGGGGAAGCGGCGCTTGGGCCGGCCCGTGGCGGCCAGCTCCCACTC
>JALYGF010000049.1 GCA_030777325.1 Actinomycetota bacterium
TGACGCCGTCGAGGCGCACCTGGCGGCCCAGGTCGGTAACCACGTGGATGCGCTCGGGCTCCTCAACGCCCGACATGGCCCAGAGCCTGCCGGCGGAGGCGTTGGACACGGCCACCGGTGCCGGCACTGACAGGGTTACGGCCAGCAAAGCCTGCTCGCGGCTCGGAGGCATGCCGGCCACGGCGTAAACGCCGGGGCGGAGCGCCAACCAGTGGCCCCTCCGAACCCGATCCTCCACCTGGCGCCGGCCCAGACCCTGCGCCCGGGCCTGTGTACATGTGACGATCCCGTGCTGACGGCGGGTCAGGCGGTTCAGTCGTTCCTGTGCACCCATGGAGCCATGGTGCCAACGAGGTGTGACACGCCACCGTTTGGCTTACGGACACAGAGGGTGGTGGTCATTGGGCCGCGGTCCGGCTGCGACCGGGAGTTCAAACGCTCGGAGGTCGAGTGGCACGGGCGGCGCGGCGGGCGGTCCGGCGGTACACGAAGCGCAGGCCAGACCAGGTCTCGTCGATGGCGCAGATCTTGTTGTCCACGAGCACGTCGCTCAGGATCAGGTCGCGCACCGCGTTCTCGTCCAGATCCGTGGCCACCTTCGCCGCCTTCCTGGGCCATGCCACCCACAGGCCGCCGTCTTCAGTCAGTGCTCGCTGGGCGGCCGGAAGGCGGCGCAGGAGATCGCGCTGCCAGGTGGCGAAGAGGACGACGACGTCGAGCGGCCGGCGTAGGCGGGCCAGGACCTCCACGTCGGTGAACTTGTCGGCGAAGTCGGCCGGGGCGTTCACGAACGACACACGGTGTCCCGGCTTCATGCCCAGCTTCTTCTGCAGGGGCGTCCCCGAGTAGCCGGCCACGGCCGGAGGGTAACCCTCTTCGTCGCGGCTGCCTATACCCTCGAAGGCTTCATGGCCGTGCGCTTCGTCATCGTCGGAGGGGGCCCTGCCGGCCTCCAGGCCGCAACCCACGCCGCTCGCTTAGGGGCCGAGGTGACCCTCGTGGAGCGCGACATCGTGGGCGGTTCGGCCAACCTGTGGGACTGCATCCCGTCCAAGGCCATGATCGCCACCGGGGGCGTGATGTCGGTGACCCGTAGGGCTCACGCCATGGGCCTCATGGCGATGAACGCCGCCGTCGACCTCGAGGCCCTGCGCCAGCGGATGGCGGACATCGAGAACCACCTGGCGACCTCCTTCACGGGCCTGCTCGGCAGCCAGGGCGTGCGGGTCATCCAGGGCACCGCCCGCCTCAAGGGCCCGCACGAGGTGGTTGCCGAGACGGCCGGAGGCGTGGAGGAGCTGGCCGCTGACGCCGTGCTGCTCTGCACGGGCAGCCGCCCTCGCGTCCCCGAATGGGCGCAGCCCGACGGTCAGCGGGTCCTTACCACCCGCCAGGCCTACCCGCCGCCCGAGCTTCCCGAGCACCTGGTGGTGGTCGGCTCGGGCGTCACGGGCGTGGAGTTCGTGCACATGTTCCGCTCGTTCGGTGCCAAGGTCACGCTGATCGTCAGCCGCCAGCAAGTCCTCCCCCAGAAGGACCCCGAGGTGGCGGCGGCGCTGGAGGAGGACTTCCTGCGCAGCGGGGTGGCCCTGCTCAAGGGGGCCAAGGCGATCGGCGTGGACCGCGGAGACGGCGGGGTCGTCGTCCACTGCGACGATGGCCGCACCGCTCGAGGATCGCACGTGCTGCTCGCCGTGGGCGCCCTCCCCAACTCCGAGGCCCTCGGTCTGGACGAGGCCGGCGTCGAGGCCGACGCCCACGGCTACGTGACGGTGAACCATCACTGCCAGTCCAACGTCCGCCACATCTACGCCGCCGGCGACCTGTCAGGGAAGCTGCCGCTGGCATCGGTGGCCTGGACCCAGGGGCGCAAGGTGGCCGAGCACGTGATGGGGTTCCATACCCGCCAACACCGGCACCTCGACTACGACAAGGCGGCCAGTGCGGTGTTCACCGAGCCTGAGATCGCCGACGTGGGGCTGCCAGAAGCCGAGGCGTTCGCCCTCGGTCGCAAGATCCGCGTCACCAAGGTCCCCTTCGCCGCCAATGCCCGCGCCCTGATCGACGGCGATCCCCGCGGCTTCGTGAAGATCCTCTCCGATCCCGCCACAGGGGTCGTGCTCGGTGGCTCCATCGTGGGCAGAAGAGCGGCGGAGCTGATCTCGGTGCTGGCCCTGGCGGTGACCGCCGACCTCAAGGTCTCCGACATCTCGGAGAGCCTGATGGTGCACCCCGCCCTGGCCGAGGCCCTGGCCGAGGCTGCCGAATAGGCCCCGGTGCTGCGACCGGCGGCCTGCGCGTTAGTGTTCTGGGGCGGACAAGCAGCGTCCGTCGGCCCAGGCCTTCAGCTGAAGACCACCCTCCGGTCATGGAAACCAAGGCGTGAAGTACACCAAGCAGAAGACCACCGAACTGGCGCCCTACGAGGTGCTCGGGGTGTCGCCCTCGGCGACGCCTGCAGAGGTGACCGCCGCCTACAAGGTCCTGGCCCAGATCTTCCATCCGGACCGCTTCACCGACAGCCCCGAGACCGTGCGCAAGGAAGCCGAGCTTCGCATGAAGACGCTGAACGAGGCCTACTCCTTCGCCCGCCGCGGCCACCTCCTCGATCGCCCGCCGGAGAATGGCATGACGAACTACTCGGGGGGCCCGGGGTACGTGAGGTGGGCCGGCGTGCCCTGGGAGGAGGCGTGCCGGAGGCGGGCCCAGCAGGCGGCCAAGGCCAACGCCGACCGGTTGGCTCGGGACAAGGCCGCCAAGAGCGGCAACGCCGTGCCGGTTCCCCGCAAGGGCCGCGTGTTCCCCTCCAAGCTCACGGGGCTGGGTCTTGCCGAGCACACACAAAACATCACCTGCAGGAACTGCCGGACGCTGATGTGGCTCCCCCAGGGCTGGAAGCAGCGGCTCGGTGACACGGTGTTCTTCTGCTCCAGCTGCGAGCAGATACTGCTCTCTCGCTGAGCCACCGGGAGGCGCCCGCCGACCCGGCGAGTCCGAGCGGCCGGTGACTACGGCCCCCGGCGCCTCCTCCGCCTGACCACCCCGCGCCCGGCCTCGGAGCCGGCCTGCCCGGCGTCGGCTCCGGAACCGGCGGGTGGGGGGCCCTCGCTCTGGCCGTCCGTTGCCGGCTCCTCGGCTCGGTAGCCCTCGGGCTGCTTCCTCACCCTTCGTCGCCCGGACCCGCCTCTTCGGCCGACGTGGGTCTGCCGCTCCCACTCGGCCGCCCTGGCGTCCAGGTCCCTGCTCTCCCTCTCGATGTGGACCGCTGTCTCGGTGTCGGCCCGAGCCCACGGATCCGGATCCGGATCCGGATCCACGCCCGGGGCCGTCCTGGGCCCGCTCCATGGTCGACGGGCGCCGGGGCGCGGCGGCCCGGTTCCTGATCGCCGCCCGGGGGGAGCGTCGCTGGACGCCGGAGGCAGTGCCCGCGAGGCCAACCCGCCCCGCTCGCCCGCCCTGCCCCCCGGCGGGCCGAGGCCCTCCTGGGGATTGCACAGGCATGAGTCGGTGGGCAGGTCGCAGCCGTCACAGGCCACGCGTCCCTCCCGGTAGTGGACCCCCCTCCTGCACATGACGCAGGTGGCCCCAGTCATGAACGGGTCGACGATGACACCCCCCTGCTCCGCTTGCCTCGGTCGGCGGGCTGGATCGTACTCCGACCCCTGCGGCAGACCCGCCGGCCTCAGGCGCTCTTGCTGGTCAGCCGGGCGCGCGTGCTGTCCGTGGTGGCGGCGTCGATCGTGGTCCAGGCCATGGAAACCGCTCCGTCGAGCAGGGCCCGGTCGGCCACCGGTGTGGCACAGAAGGCGGCGAACTCGGGCTGGTGGTTCACCACGGGCAGGCTTCCGAGGCCGAGCAGGGGGTGGATGGTGGGCATGGCCAGGGAGACGTTGGCCATGTCGGTCGATGCCGTCATGCGCCCGATCAGCTCGCCCAGGTCCGGGAACTCCCGGCCAGCGGCCTCGGCGTTGCGCTGGTAGATCGCCATCAGCTCGTGGTCGTGGTGGAACTCGGAGTACCTCGGGGACCGCTGCTCGACGGCCACCTCGCACCCGGTGGCCAGGGCGCCGGCCTCGAAGCAGTTCTGGACACGGGCCTCGAGCTGAGCGAGGTGCTCGAGCGTCCGCTCACGGATGAACCACTTGCCGACGGTATGGGAGGGCACCACGTTGGGAGCGTCGCCACCGTCGATGACGATCCCGTGAAGGCGTGCCGACGTGCCGATGTGCTGGCGCAGCAGCCCAATGCCCACCTGGGCCACGGTCAGAGCGTCGGCCGCGTTGCGACCCTCCTCGGGAAAGGCCGAAGCGTGCGCCTCCCGGCCCGTGTAGTGCACGTCCACGTGGGACACCGCCAGGCATGGCATGTGCGGCGACTCGACGGGAGCAGGGTGGACCATCATGGCCGCGTTCACACCGGCGAATGCTCCCCGCTCGAGCATGAGGATCTTGCCGCCGCCGCCTTCCTCGGCCGGAGTGCCGAACACCTTCACCGTGATGCCGAGGTCGTCGACCAGGGGAGCGAGGGCCAATCCGGCGCCGACGGCGGCAGCAGCTATGACGTTGTGGCCGCACGCGTGGCCCACGCCCGGGAGGGCGTCGTACTCGGCACAGATGGCAACAGTGAGGGGGCCATCGCCCGCCGAGGCCACCAAGGCCGTGGGGAGGTCACAGACCCCGTGGTCGACGCTGAACCCGCCGGCGTCGAGAACCTCGGCCACCCAGCGCGACGACCGCTCCTCCTCGAACATCGTCTCCGGGTTGGCGTGGATGCGGTGGCTCAGGTCGACCAGGTCTTCCGCTTCCTCCGAAACGGTCTCTCGGGCAGCCGCCTTGACCGTCGTGATCTCCATCAGGGGCCTATTCGATCACGGCCAGCACATCACCGGCGCCGACGGTCTCCCCGGGTCCCACTCGCAGCTGGGTGACCGTTCCAGCCACCTGGGCGTTGACATTGCTCTCCATCTTCATGGCTTCGAGCACGCACACCGGCTGTCCGAGCTCCACGGTGTCGCCCTCGGCCACCAGCACCTTCACCACGGTGCCCTGCATCGGGGCGACCACCGTGCCTGCCCCGGTGCCTCCGCCGCCACTCCTCCTCCGAGCCCGGCGCCGCGGCGATGCCGTCCCGGTGGTGGCGGCGGTGGGGGACGGCTCGGGGACCCATAGCCGCACCTCGTAGCGCCGGCCGTCGACTTCGACCTCGACGTCGCGGCGCACCCGGTTCTCCTCGACGTCCTGGTCGCCGCCAGGTGGGGCTCCTGGCTCCGATCCCTCGACCCCTCCAGGGACGTTCGACAGCTCGAGGCGCTCCTCGACCCACGTCGTGAAATGCTCGGCCGCCACGAAGTCGGGGTGGCGGAGGATCGCCAGGTGCGCGGGGATGGTGGTGGGGACACCCGTGACCTCACACTCCTCGAGGGCCCGGATCATCCGCCCGCGGGCGGCGTCCCGGTCCTTGGCCCACACCACCACCTTGGCCACGAGGTTGTCGTAGGCGGGACTCACCTCGTCGCCTGACTCGAAGCCGGCGTCGGTGCGAACTCCGACACCGCCGGGGAGACGGAGGCGGGTGATGGCACCGGGCGTGGGCACGAACCGACCGTCGCGCGGATCCTCGGCGTTCACCCGGCATTCGATGGCATGGCCACGCCGCTGGACCTCGTCCTGGGTCATCGGAAGGGGCTCGCCACTGGCGATCCGGAGCTGGAGCTCGACCAGGTCCAGCCCGGTGACCATCTCGGTGACGGGGTGCTCGACCTGGAGGCGGGTGTTCATTTCCAAGAACCAGAACTGCTCGCCGTCCCAGAGGAACTCGACGGTTCCGGCATTGAGGTAGCCGCAGGCCTCGGCCACCTTGACGGCCGCCTCGCCCATCGCCCGGCGGGCTTCCTCCAGGAAGCCCGGAGCGGGGCTCTCCTCGAGGAGCTTCTGGTGGCGGCGCTGGCACGAGCAGTCCCGCTCGCCCAGCCACAATGTGCTGCCCCGCCCGTCGGCGAGGATCTGCATCTCCACGTGGCGCGGCCGGTCCAGGTAGAGCTCGACGTAGCACTCGGACCTCCCGAACGCGGCTCCGGCCTCGCTTTGAGCCGACTCGAGAGCAGGGGCCGCCTCGGCGGCTCCCGTCACTATGCGCATCCCCCGGCCCCCGCCACCGTGGGCGGCCTTGATGGCCACCGGCCAGCCGTTCTGCTCGCCGAAGGACACCACCTCGTCGGGCGACGCCAGCGGCTCCGAGCGCCCGGGCACACCGGGGACGCCGACACCCTCGGCCGTCCGGCGCGACCTGGTCTTGTCTGCCATCAGCTCCATGGCCTCCGGCGAGGGCCCGATGAACGTGGCGCCCGTCCGGTTGACGGCCCGGGCGAAGGCGGCGCTCTCGGAGAGGAACCCATAGCCGGGATGGACGCCGTCGGCACCGCTCTTGCCAACCAGCCCACAGATGGCTTCGACGTTCAGGTAGGTGTCCGCCGCCGTGTCCCCGTCCAGGGTGTACGCCTCGTCGGCGAGGCGTACATGGAGGGCACCCCGATCGTGGTCCGAGTACACCGCCACGGTTCGGACCCCGAGCTCCCGGCACGTGCGGATCACCCGCACGGCGATCTCGCCCCGATTGGCCACCAGGACCTTCTTGAGCATGGGGACTTAATAGTTCGTCGCCGTCTCTTATGGTTAGCCCATCGAGTGGGAGGTGCGCCGGTTCGCCGAGATCGATTCCACCAACCGGTACCTGCTCGACGAGGCCCGGGCCGGTGCTCCGGAGGGCACGGTGGTGGTCGCCGACCACCAGTCGGCGGGGAGGGGGCGCCTCGGGCGGAGCTGGGACGCCCCGGCGGGGTCGGCCCTGCTCATGTCGGTCCTCCTCCGGCCGGCCCTTCCACCAGCTCGTCTCCACCTGGTGACCGCAGCCATGGCGCTGGCTGCCGCAGACGCCTGCGAGGCCGTGTCAGGGGTGCGGCCGGCGCTGAAGTGGCCCAACGACCTCGTAGTCGGGGACCCGGCGACGGGGGAGTCCAAGCTGGCAGGGGTGCTGGCCGAGGCGGAGCTGCCCGCGGTGGTGGTGGGCCTGGGCCTGAACCTCACCCGGCCGCCTCCCGGCAGCCGGTACGGCGCCGTTGCCCTGAGCCAGGTGGCCGGCCGTTCGGTCGAAGCCTCGGCACTGCTCGACCGGTTGCTCGCCAACCTCGGTGCGTTGGCCGAGGACTGGGAGGTGGCTTCGTCGAGGTACCGGCGTTCATGCGCCACCGTGGGCCGCCCCGTGCTGGTGACGCTCGGGGTGGACGGAGAGAGCTTCACAGGCACGGCCGTGGAAGTCGACGGCGACGGGCACCTTTGCGTGGACACCGACGGAGGTGTGCGCACCGTCTCCGCCGCCGACGTTGTGCACCTTCGCCCCCTCAGCGAGCCCCCGGGACCCGCCGGCCGGTGAGGACGGCGCCTCAGGGATCGATATCGGCGCAGATGAGGGCGGCGAGGGCCTCGGCCGCGGCGGTGGTCAGAGGACCGGGAGCAGCAGGCAGAGGAATGGAGTCGACGGCCCGGATGGGCTGCACCTCACGGGTGCTGGAGGTCAGGAAGGCCTCCTCGGCGCCGGCCAGATCGGCCAGCGACAGGTCCTGCTCCACCACCTCGGAGGTCTCGGTGACGAGCTGGCGGGTCACGCCTGCCAGGCAGCCGGCTGAGAGCGGTGGGGTGTGCAGCCGCCCACCCCGGACGACGAAGACGTTGGTGGACGTGCCTTCACACAGGTTGCCTGACAGGTTGGCGAAGAGCGCCTCGTCGGCCCCCCGGTCCCGGGCCCAGCCCAGCGCCACGACGTTCTCCCCGTAGGAGATGCTCTTCAGGCCGGACAGCGCCCCCCGCTCGTTGCGCGGCCAGGGGACCACGGCCACGTCGGCGGTCGCCGGCCAGACCAGTAGGTCGGCGGCGAACACGATCACCGTCGGCTCGGCATCGCCACGAGCCGAACCCATGGGCCCAACGCCGCCCGTCACGGTGACGCGCACGACCCCGTCGACGATGGCGTTGGCGCACAGCACTTCGTCGATCGCCCGGCGGACGACGCCGGAAGGGGGGATGCGAAGGTGGAGGCCGGCGGCGGAGGCCGCCAGGCGCTCCAGGTGGCGACTCACGGCAAAGGGCCGTCCGTCGTATGCTCGCATGGTTTCGAAGACGCCATCACCCACGGTGAGGCCGTGATCGTGGACCGATATCCGGGCGTTGGCGGCGTCGACCAGACCGCCGTCGAGCCACACGGCTCGTGTCCCTGCCACGACCCCGAGCCTACGGGCGCAAAGCGATAGCCAAGGCCGTTCCCCTTCCCCAACCCCTGATGAGCCCATTGCTACCCTCGTCCCCCGTGCCTCCTGACGAGGTGGTGGACACCTCCGGCATCCGTCGGTGGCCACGACGGCTGCTCATCGGGGCCAACGTCTTCGTCGCCCTCGTCCTGGTCGTCACCGCCGGCGGCTACTGGTACCTCAAACGCCAGGTCGGGAGCATCGACGTCATCCCGGGGCTCTGCGACGTGCTCCGTAATTGCGGCGATGACGACCCGGGGCAGGCCATGAACGTGCTGCTCGTGGGGTCGGACAGCCGCAAGGACCTTGCACCAGGGGAGCGCCAGTTCGGCACCGAGAGCCAGGTCGGCGGGCAGCGCAGCGACACCATCCTCGTGTTGCACGCCGATCCCAAGGCGCGCAAGGCGGCCATCCTGTCGATTCCGCGCGATCTCGCCGTTCCCATCGCCGGGTCACGAAGCGACCAGCCCCAGCGCATCAACACCGCATTCGAGCAGGGCCCCGACCGGCTGATCGCCACCATTCGCCAGTCGCTCGGCATCGAGATCGACCACTACGCCGAGGTCGACTTCAACGGCTTCCGCGGGGTGGTGGACGCGGTCGGAGGGGTCACCATCTTCTTCCCCTCCCCCGCCCGGGACAGGGTCACGGGGTTGAACGTCAAGGCGCCGGGTTGCGTCGAGCTCGACGGCAACAGGTCTTTGGCCTACGTCCGCAGCCGGGAGTACGAGTACGTGGAGAACGGGCGGTGGAGGGCGGACCCCACCGGAGACCTCGGGCGGATATCTCGCCAGCAGGACTTCATCCGCCGGGTCATCCGCAAGGCATCCCGGGCCGGCCGGAACCCGGTCACGCTCGACAGCCTGGTCGATACCGCGGTGAAGAACGTGAGCCTGGACGAGCGATTCTCCACGGCGGACATAATCCGCCTCTCCCGTCGGTTCAAGTCGCTGGAGCCGGACGCCGTGGAGATGCTGAGCCTTCCCACCGTCGACGCCCGTGTCGGTGACGCCGCCGTGCTTCGCCTGAAGCAGCCGGAGGCCCGCCTGGTGATCGACCACTTCCTGGGCCGGGAGCCCCCGCCCCCGCCCCCCGGGCGCAACCAGGCGGTGCCCGACATCTCCCCGAACAGGGTTCGCGTCCGGGTGCTCAACGGCTCCGGCGCCCAGGGCCAGGCCGGCCAGGCGGCTCAGGCCCTCCAGACGGCGGGCTTCATCCTGGCGGGCACGGGCGACGCCGACAACGCCGGGTACAGCGACTCGGTGATCCGCTACGGCCGCGGGCAGGAGGACAAGGCCCTGGTCCTCAAGTCCTACGTCGGGGGAGGCGCCAAGGTGGAGCAGGACAACACACTCAGGGGCGTCGACCTGGTGCTGGTGACGGGCTCCACGTTCACGGGCGTCCAGGTGCCGGGCAACCCGGGGCCCGCCACAACGCTCCCCAGCACCACGACGACCACCACACCCGGTGTCATCCCCGGCCAGTCGAAGGCCGGCCCCGCACCACCGCCCTGTTGAGGCTGCGGCTCAGTCCTTGTTGGCGCCGTGGGTCCGGACGAAGTCGTTCACCGCGTAGTAGGCGTCGATCGACTCACCGGCGTCGCCCCAGAACCCGTCGAGGACGTCGTACTCCATCGTCTGCTGCGAGACGAACCAGTTGTTGACGTCGGTGATCTCCAGCTCTCCACGACCGGATGGCGTAAGGGTTGGGATGACGTCGAACACGCTGTCGTCGTAGAAGTACAGGCCGGTCACGGCGAAGGTGCTGGGGGGATCTTCGGGCTTCTCGACGATGTTCACTATCCGCCCTTCGGTGCTCAGCTCGGGCACACCGAGGTGGCGCAGGTGGCTTGGGTCCTCGATGCGGGAGAGCAGCACACGGGCGCCCTTGTCCTGCTCCATGAAGTTGGCCACCGAGTCGTCGATCGAACGCTCCACGATGTTGTCCGCCAGCATCACCAGGACCCGGTCGTCGCCCGTGAAGCGCTGTGCCAGGCCCAGAGCCTCGGCGATGCCGCCCGGCCGTTCCTGGTAGGCGTAAAAGAGCCGGTCGATCCCGTACTCGTGGCCGTTGCCGAGCAGCCGCAGGAACTCGCCGGCATGGGTGCCGCCCGTGACCACCATGAGCTCGGTGATGCCCGCATTCACCAGGGCCTCGATGGCGTAGCTCACCATCGGCCGGTCGTAGATCGGCAGGAGATGCTTGTTGGTGATGCGGGTCAGCGGGTGCAGTCGACTGCCGCTGCCGCCCGCCAGGATGACGCCTTTCATCCAAGCACTCTAGGGGCAGCCACGGGCAAGGTTCGCCCCTCCACGGCGCGTCCCCTAGCCTCATTGTCCCGTGAAGCTGTTCGTGACCGGCGGGGCCGGGTTCATCGGCTCCAACTACGTCCGGCGCGTCCTGCACAGGGGCGAGGACGAGGTGACCGTCTACGACGCCCTCACCTACGCCGGGAACATGGCCAACTTGCGCGACGTCGAGGATCACCCCGCGTACCGCTTCGTCAAGGGAGACATCACGGACCGGGAATCGCTGGAGGCGGCCATGCGCGGTCACGACGCCGTGGTGCACTTCGCCGCCGAGAGCGCCGTCGACCGCTCCATCGTCAGCCCCGACGAATTCGTGTACACGAACTGCCAGGGCACGAACGTGGTTTGCGACACGGCTCGCCAGCTGGACGTCGACCGTGTGCTGCACATCTCCACGGACGAGGTCTACGGGTCGGTGGAAGAGGGTTCGTCGCACGAGGACGACCCTCTGGACCCCCGGTCGCCCTACAGCGCCTCCAAGGCCGGTTCCGACCTCATCGCCCTCTCCTACCTCAGCACCTACGGGACGCCGGTGGTGATCACCAGGTCGTCCAACAACTTCGGTCCCTACCAGTACCCCGAGAAGGTCATTCCCCTGTTCGTGACCAACCTCATGGACGGCATCCCTGTCCCGCTATACGGCGACGGCATGAACGTTCGGGACTGGTGCTTCGTGGATGACAACTGTGCCGCCCTCGACCTGGTGCTCCGGTCGGGTGAGGTGGGGGAGATCTACAACATCGGCGCCGGCAACGAGGTCCCCAACCGCACCCTCGTGGACATGCTGCTCGAGCTGCTGGGCGTCGACGAGTCGATGGTGCGCTACGTGGAGGACCGTCCCGGCCACGATCGCCGGTACTCCGTGGACACCAAAAAGGTGCGCGCCCTCGGATGGTCACCGGCCCGCGACCTGGAAGAGGCGCTGGCCGAGACCGTCGCCTGGTACCAGGAGAACCGCTGGTGGTGGGAGCCGCTCAGGGATTCCCGGTGAGGGTCCTCCTCACTGGTGCCGGAGGCCAGCTCGGGCGCGAGCTGGTAGGGGCCTTTGCCGGACACGACCTCACGGCCACCACCCACCAACAGCTCGACGTGACCGACCGCGACGCCGTGTTCGACGCCATGGTCGCGGCCAAGCCCGATGCCGTGGTCCATGCCGCGGCCTGGACCGACGTGGACGGCTGCGAGTCCGACACCGATCGGGCCTGGCGGGTCAACTCGCTGGCCACGCGCCACGTGGTCGGTGCCGCCCGCCTGGTGGGCGCCACTGTCTGCTACATCTCCACCGACTACGTCTTCTCCGGTGAGGGCAACCGCGACGCTCCGAGGCCCTACACGGAATGGGACCAGACCGGGCCGCGCTCCATGTACGGGCGGTCCAAGCTCGGCGGTGAGCTGGAGTTGGGCCCCGAGGACCTCGTCGTGCGCACCTCCTGGGTCTGCGGGCGCCACGGCCGCAACTTCGTGAAGACGATGCTTCGCCTCGGCGTCGAACGCGACGAGATCGCCGTGGTGGACGACCAGCACGGCTGCCCTACCTTCGCCGACGATCTGGCCACCGCCGTCTACCGGTTGGTGACCGGCCGCCTGTCCGGCACCTTCCACGTCACCAACCAGGTCCCCACCACGTGGTACCAACTCGCCAAGGACGCCCTGAGCGCCGCCGGGCTCGACCCTGGCAAGGTGCGGCCGGTGGCCACGGCCGACCTCGACCCCCCCCGCCCCGCTCCCCGTCCGGCGTGGTCCGTCCTCGACAACGCCGCCCTGCGGCTGTCCGGGCTTCCGCTCCTGCCCGACCACCGGGACTCGCTCGAGCGACTGGTGAAGGAGCTCGGGAACCAGTGACGCGCGTGGCGGTGATCGGTGCCGGCTACGTGGGCCTCACGACCTCGGCCTACCTGGCCCACCTGGGCCACGACGTGGTGTGCGCCGACGTCGTGCCGGAGCGGATCGACGCCCTGAACCAGGGACGAATCCCGATCTTCGAGGTCGGTCTGGAGGACATGGTCCGCCAGGGCATCGACGGCCAGCGGCTCTCCTTCGTCCTCGGCGCGGAGGCGGCTGTCGACGACGCCGAGTTCGCTTTCCTGTGCGTGCCCACGCCACAGGCCGCGGACGGGTCGGCCGAGATGGGCTTCATCGAGGAGGCGGCTCGCCAGATCGGTCCCCGCCTGCGCAGCGAGGCCATCGTCGTCAACAAGTCCACCGTGCCCGTCGGGTCAACCCGGGTCGTCGAGCAGGCCCTCGGCCGTGAAGACGTCTTCGTGGTCTCCAACCCGGAGTTCCTCCGGGAGGGCTCTGCCGTTCACGACTGCCTGCACCCGGACCGCATCGTGATCGGCAGCGACGACCAGGCCGCAGCGATCCGCGTTGCCGCTCTGTTCGAGGGCATCCAGGCGACCGTGGTGGTCACCGACCCGGCAACGGCTGAGACCATCAAGTACGCCTCGAACGCCTTCCTCGCCACCAAGGTGTCCTTCGTGAACGCATTGGCCAACCTGTGCGAGGCGGTGGGGGCCGACGTGCGCGATGTCGTGTTCGGCATGGGCTACGACCCTCGCATCGGCTTCGAGTTCCTGAAGCCGGGGCCCGGCTGGGGCGGTTCGTGTTTCCCCAAGGACACCCGTGCCCTGCTCCACATCGCCGACGAGGCCGGTTACGACTTCAGCCTGCTCCGCGGCGTCATCGCGGTGAACGACGAGCAGCACGAGCGGGTCGTGGCCAAGGTGGTGGCTGCCGCCGGCGGCTCGGTGGAGGGCCGCACCGTCGCCGCATGGGGCCTGGCCTTCAAGGCCCGTACGGACGACACCAGGGACTCGCCCGCCATCGAGGTCATCCGCCGTCTCGGAGAACGTGGCGCCCGGGTGCGGGCCTACGACCCCCAGGCTCGAGGCGGGGTCGAGGGCGTCGAGCGCTGCGGCGACCCCTACGCGGCTTGCGAGGACGCGGCTGTGCTGGTGGTCCTGACCGAATGGGACGAGTTCCGCTGGCTGGACCTCGACAAGGTGCGCGAGCTCATGGCCGTGCCCTCCATCGTCGACGCCCGCAACCTGCTGGACCCGGCGGCGGCCCGTCGCAAGGGCTTCGTCTACGAGGGGCTGGGCCGTCCATGAGGGCCGTGGTCACCGGCGCTGCAGGATTCCTGGGCTCCCACCTCTGCGAGCGGTTGGTGGGCCGGGGCGACGATGTCGTGGGTATAGACAACCTCCTCACCGGCCGAATCGACAACCTCTCCCACCTCTTCGGCCACGAGCGCTTCGCCTTTCAGCACCACAACGTGAGCTCCTACGTCCACGTGCCCGGGCCGGTGGACGCCGTGCTGCACTTCGCCAGCCCCGCGTCCCCGAAGGACTACCTCGAGCTGCCCATCCAGACGCTCAAGGTGGGCTCCCTGGGCACCCACAACCTTCTGGGGCTGGCCAAGGACAAGCAGGCTCGCTTCCTCCTGGCATCCACCAGCGAGGTGTACGGCGACCCCGAGGTCCATCCCCAGCCCGAGGAGTACTGGGGACACGTCAACCCCGTCGGGCCGAGGGGTGTCTACGACGAGGCCAAGCGCTTCGCCGAGGCCATCACCATGGCCTACCACCGCTTTCACGGCGTCGACGTCCGCATCGTGCGCATCTTCAACACCTTCGGGCCCAGGCTTCGGCCCGCCGACGGGCGGGTGGTCTCCAACTTCCTCGTTCAGGCCCTCACGGGCAAGCCCATCACGGTCTACGGCGACGGGAGCCAGACGCGGAGCTTCTGCTACGTCGACGACGAGGTCGACGGCATCCTCGCCCTGCTGGGCTCGGATCATGTCGGGCCAGTCAATGTCGGGAACCCGAACGAGTTCACTGTTGCCGAGCTGGCCCGCCTGGTGATCGACGTCACGGGCTCGTCCTCGGAGCTGGTCCACGAGGCGCTGCCCGTGGACGACCCTGTCCGGCGCCGCCCTGACATCTCGCTGGCCCGACGCCTTCTCGGCTGGGAGCCCCGGGTGCCGCTCCGAGAGGGTCTGGAACATACGGCGCAGTGGCTGCGCCAAGTCGGCGCCGACTGGTGATGGGACAGGGAGGGAGGGCGCCCGAGGAGCGGGTGAGCGCCGTCATCGTGAACTACAACACCAGCCAGCACCTCCTCGACTGCCTGCGGAGCCTGCGGGAGGACGGTGTGGCCGATGTGGTCGTGGCCGACAACGGATCCCGGGACGGATCTGCCGAGGCGGTCGCCAACGCCGACGCAGAGGTGACGGTCGTCCACACCGGAGGCAACCTGGGATACGGCGGCGGAGCCAACCGAGGCTCGGCGGTGGCCCGAGGTGATCTGCTGCTCGTCTGCAACGCCGATGTCAGGGTCGAGCCCGGCGCCGTCAAGTCACTGGTGGCCGCCCTCGACGCCGACGCCCGCCTCGCCGTCGTGGGGCCGTTGATCGAGGATCCCGAGGGGTCGGTCTATCCCTCTCCCCGAGAGTTCCCCTCGGTGGCCGACGCCGTCGGCCATGGGTTCCTCGGGATGGTGGCGCCCGGGAACCGATTCAGCCGCCGCTACCGGATGCTCGACTCCGATCGCAGCTCCGGGGCCGAGGCGGACTGGGTGTCGGGCTCTTGCTTTCTCATCCGCCGCCGGGCATGGGAGGCGCTGGGAGGCTTCGACGAGTCCTACTTCATGTTCGCCGAGGACGTGGACCTGTGCTGGCGGGCGTGGAAGTCGGGTTGGACCGTGGCGTTCGAGCCTGCCGCCCGCGTGGTGCACGTCCGGGGAGCGTCCACGGAGCTTGCTCCGTACCGGATGATCCTGGCCCACCACCGGTCCCTACTCAGGTTCGCCCGCCGTACGCTCACCGGCTGGCGGCGTTGCCTTCTCCCGGTGGTTGCCCTCGGACTGCTGGCCCGGGCTGCGTTGGCCTGTGCTCAACGGGCGAGCGGGCGCGGCTAGCTTCCCATCGTGGGCAAGGCATCGAGCGCCAAGAAGGTGGCCAGGGCGGCCACCACGGGAGGTGGACGGACCAGCCAGGGGGCGCGGCCCTGGGGTTGGTACTCGGCGCTCGCCGTGGTGGTGATCGTGGGGGCCTTCCTCGTGGTCAGCAGCCGTAACGAGCGCCTCAGCGCCGACAACCCCGTCACCGCGGACAAGCCTCGCGCCGCTGCGCCCGACAGGAACTTCCCAGGGGATCACTGGCACGCCGCCTATGGCATCTACCTCTGCGACAGGTTTGCTCCCGACATCCAGACCGACCGGGATCCGAGCGGCATCCACACCCACAACGACGGGATCATCCACATCCACCCCTTCACCCGCGCCGTCTCCGGCTCCAAGGCCACCTTCGGCGTCTTCGCCGAGACGGTGGGACTGTCCGTCTCCGAGGACGAGGTCAAGGTGGGGGACAAGACATACAAGAACGGCGACAAGTGCGGGGACAAGGAGGGCCGGCTGCAGGTGCTGCTCAACGGCAAGGAGAGGCCGGGCGACCCCAAGGACATCCGCCTCCAGGACCGCGACCAGCTGGTGATCGCCTTCGCTCCGCGGGACGACGCCAAGGTCCCGGAGAACCCTCCGTCGGCGGCGAACCTCGACAACCTGAACGACGTCGAAGGCAGCCCCGGCGCCACCTCGTCCACCACCCAGGCGCCCAACCCCGAGGGCACCACCGCGCCGCCGGAGGAGCCCTCGGCACCGGCGCCACCAGGTGCCGAGCCTTCCCCTACGCCGCCGCCGTCCACGAGCGCACCCCCGCCCGCTCCGTGAAGGCAGTAGTCCTCGTCGGGGGCATGGGCACCCGCCTGCGCCCCCTCACCCTCACCACGCCCAAGCAGATGCTCCACGTGGCCGAGGTGACCATGATCGAGCGGGTGCTCGGCCACCTGTCCCACCACGGGGTGAAGGAAGCCACCCTTTCCATGGGCTACCGCCCGGATCCTTTCCTCACCGCCTTCCCCAGCGACCGTTGTGCCGGCGTCGCCCTTCGCTACGCGGTCGAGCCCTCGCCGCTGGACACCGGCGGCGCCATTCGCTTCGCCGCCCTGCACGCTGAGGTCGACGAGACCTTCGTCGTAGTCAACGGCGACGTGCTCACCGACCTCGACGTGAGCGAGCTCGTCGCCTTCCATCGCGGGTGCGGCGCCCAAGCCACGATCCACGTCACGCCGGTGGCCGATCCGCGCGCCTTCGGCGTGGTGCCCCTGGACGAAGGTGGACGCGTGCAGGCTTTCATCGAGAAGCCCGACGATCCGCCCACCAACCTCATCAACGCCGGCACCTACGTGATGGAGCCGGGGGTCGTGCAACGCATCGCCCCTGACCGGCGGGTCTCCGTGGAGCGGGAGACGTTCCCCGCCATGGTCGAGGAGGGCTCGCTCTTCGCCCTGGCGTCCGATGCCTACTGGGTGGACGCCGGCACCCCCGCCAACTACCTGCGGGCCCAGCTCGATCTGCTGTCGGGCCTGCGGGCCGGCGCACCGGCCCCGGGCGCCACCGAGGCTGAGCCCGGCGTGTGGACAATGGGCGGACCGGTGGTGGATGGGGACGTGGTGCCGCACAGCCTCATCGGCGACGCCGCCTTCGTGGCCAAGGACTCTGTGGTCGAGAGCTCCGTCCTGAGCGCCGGGGCCCGCGTCGAGGGGGCGAGGGTGGTCGGTTCGGTCCTCCTGCCCGGAGCCGTCGCCCGGCCGGGGTCGCTGGTCGAAGCATCCATCGTGGGCGCGGGCGCCGTGGTGGGGGACGGCGCAGAGGTCACCGGGCTGTCCGTGGTGGGGGAGGGCGTCAAGATCGACGCCGGCGCCCGGCTCGTCGGGGCGAGGGTGCCGGGCTCGTGAGGGCGCTGGTGACCGGCGGGGCGGGGTTCATCGGCTCGACGCTGGTGGATCGGCTCCTGGCCGAGGGCCACGCCGTGGATGCCGTCGACGACCTGTCCACGGGCTCGCTCGCCAACCTGGTGGACGCCCGTTCCAATCCGGACCACGAGTTCTCCTTCCAGCGCCTCGACGTCCGCTCCGAGCAGGTGGCGGCCGTCATGGCCCGTCGCAAGCCCGAGGTCGTCTTCCACCTGGCGGCGCAGGCGGACGTGCGGGTGTCGGTGGCCAAGCCGGTGTTCGACGCCGAGGTCAACATCCTGGGCACCCTCCAAGTCCTCGAGGGCGCTCGCCAGGCGGGTGCCCGCAAGGTGGTGTTCGCCTCCAGCGGTGGCACGATCTACGGCGACGTCGACCCCTCGGACCTCCCCGCTCGAGAGACGCTGTCGCAGCGGCCGCTCTCGCCCTACGGCGTGGCCAAGAAGACGGCCGGTGACTACCTCGTGGCCTACCGGGAGCTGCACCAGATGGAGTTCACCGCCCTCGCGCTGGCCAACGTCTACGGCCCCCGCCAGGACCCCCACGGGGAGGCGGGCGTGGTGGCCATCTTCGCCGGCCGGTTGCTGGGGGGGGAGCGGTGCAAGATCTTCGGCGACGGCGAGCAGACCCGCGACTTCGTCTTCGTGGACGACGTGGTGGACGCCTTCGTGCGCGCCGCGGAGCGTGGCGACGGGCTGCTCATGAACATCGGCACCGGGACGGAGACTTCGGTGAACGAGCTCTACGACGCCATGGCCAAGGCCGCCGGCGTCAGCGAGCCCGCCGAGTATGCCCCCGAGCGCCCCGGCGAGCTCCGCCGTTCATCGCTCGACCCTGGCCGGGCCATGATCCACCTCGGCTGGAAGCCATGGACCACGATGGACGTCGGCAGCCGCTCCGTCCTCGAGTGGTTCGGATCCGCCCGCGAGTCCTGAGCGCGAGTACTGCCGCTTCCCCGGCTGTGACCGCCAGTCGTCATGGTGAGGGACATCACATGGTCCACATCGCCGCCGACGGACCGACGTGTCTGGAGAACCTGGTCAATCGCTAGTACGACCACCATCGTCGGCGTCTTCATCGCTGGCTTCGTCCTCAGCGTCTAGTTCCCACTCAACTCGCGTTATGCACATGTTCCGCAGCATGCCGAGCCGCACGCGCTGGGCTTCATCCGGACGACCTTGGGCCAGAAGGAGCGAGGCCTTTAGATCGCTGTTGTCGCCGTTCTCGATCTCAGTGGCATGGTCGAGCAAGAATTGCTTCCGTTCAGTGGTCCAGCCCAACTCCTGAAGGCATCTGTATTGCCACCAAAGGTCGCCCTCCGCAGAAGCTTCATTCAGCGCTCGTTCGAACAATGCATTGATGACGCCGCTAGTGACCATTTCGTTCAAGTAGAAGGCAGCCGAAAAGTACCTACGGTCATCTAGGGCGGTCCGTATGCCGCGAACGTAGTCATCAGCGGCTTCAACGCGCTTCCCGAGCGCCATCAATGTGCGCGCTCGCTGCGTCCAACTGTTCCGGTAGGCATCGGCCGCTAGCGCTCGCTCCGCGACATGAGCTGGGATCAGGTCAGGGCGATCTTGAAGGCCCCGTAAGAAGCAAACCAGGTCGTCGGATGAATCGTCGTCGAGAGCTAACTCGATGTATTTGTCGCGCAGCTCGACGTTACCCAGGCTATCGAAAATGCTCGCCAAGGAAACATAATCGCCGGACTCCCGAAATGCTTCAACCGTTGAAGTCACAAAGCTGATCCGTTCGTCTTCGTCGGATAGCTGGTCTTTAGCGTCTTCAAAGCTTCGAACCCGCTGGGATGAAACGAGCTGAGTCCAGTCATCGCGATATAAGGTCACCTGATCGGCGTCTAGCTTTCGACCGAAACCGCCTGAGATTTGTGTCTCTCCATGACATTCTAGGCAGAGGACGGCCAGATTTGAAGGATGGTTATTGGAGGGGTCTTCATCTATGTGGTGAATCTGGATCTTCTTTCCTCGGGTGCGGCAAACGCAGCAGGTTCGGTCTGCCTCGAACTGCACTCGCGCTGCTGTCGCCGGGGGTATGACTGTTCGCTTGCGGGCGTCTCCAACTGCCACGCCGGAAAGGTTATGGGCCTTGTCTCGTGCAGCGCGACGCTGTCTAGGCTGCAGTTGACCCCTTAGCTGGTCCGACGTGAAGAAGCAACGAAACTCCTGGTGGCTCAAGGGGATGACCGGCTCACAGCGAGGCGGTCAAGCGCAGTTGCTTGACGGCCGGTTACGTTTGCCCGACATGCTGGGATAGGTCGGACCCCGGGCGGACATGCCTGCTTCTCGTCGCCTTGTCGTCCAGCTTCCCCTCCTTGTCGGCTACCCCTGCTGGGAGCTAGCGCAAGGCAGTCGGAGGCAGGCTGGTTTGACTTACAAGCATGTGATCCCGACCCTGCGTCGCACACCTCCTGCGTGTGCAAGTTGGGAGCCCCGGTCACCGATCCCGACGGAAGGCACTGATCCACGTCACCACCCCGGCCGGGGCCGGTGCTCGTGTGAAGTGGCAGGCTGACCACATGCGATTCGGCATCATCGAGGGTGAACCGGGGATCTTCCCCGACCCTGTGGCGCGCCTGCTTCGGTTTCTGGGTCGAGCGTTGAGGCGGAGGAGCAGGGACGAAGGCGATTCTCGTTCGAGAGAGGACCCGCACGGCCCCACGGTGGCCTGAGACGAGCAGAGCTACCGGAAGAGGTCCTCGTTCGGTGGGCGCACGATCTCCTCACTCACCGACGACTCGCGCAGCCAGGCAGGGTCCACGCCGCGCACGATGCCGGCGGCGATGCCGGCGGCCTTGCCCATGACGAGCTCGGCGGCGGAGGCCAGCTCGTCGGCCACGCAGACCTCGGTGACCTCAAGCGTGCGGCCCAGGGCGTCGAGCTGACCGCGCAGGTCCACGACGGCGGCCACGCCGGCGCAGCCGATGGCCACGTCGGTGCTGCCCCGTCGCCAGGGCCGGCCGAAGGTGTCGGACACGATCACGCCCAGCCCCAGGTCACGGCCGAGTCCCGTCCTCGCCCGCAGGGACTCCCGGATGCGGCGGGCCGAGCGGTCCGCGTCCCTGGGCAGCAGCGACGCATGCCCCTCCTCCACGTTGGACAGGTCCACGCCGGCGTTGGCGCACACGAAGCCCTGATGGGTCTCGCTGACGACAAGGTCCCCCCGCCGGCGCAGGACACGCCGAGACTCCCGCTCGACGAGGGCCGCCCGCGCACGAGGATCGTCGCGGCTCAGGGCCTCCAGCCGGCCCTCGGCCTTGGACACGACCTTTTGCGTCACCACGACCACGTCGCCCTCCAGGAGGGTGGCTTGGTCGAGGATCAGCCCGGCCAGGTCGTCGCCCGGCCGTACCTCGGGCAGGCCGCCAACGGGTATCACTGACAGGGTCACGCGGCGAGGACGGTACGAGCCAGTGCCGCGGCCTCGGCCGGACCGGTCATCAACGTCGGCGCCACGACGCATCGAAGCCCCTCCGCCTCTACGGCCGCAGCGTGATGGGCGTCGGCCTCGTCCACCACAAGGGTGGAGACGTACGGCGAGTAAAGGCGCGCCACACCGACCACCGAGGCGTCGTGGCCGAGCTCGGTCATGAGTCGATCGGCCGGCCCGCGCACCGCGGCCCCGGCGATGATGGGGGACACGGCCACCACGTCGCGGCGACGGTCGGCCACGGCTTGGGCCACGCCTGGAACGGCCAGGATGGGGGCGATGGACACAATGGGGTTCGAGGGGCAGATCAACAGCCGCCGGGCCGAAGCGAGGCTCTGGAGGACGCCCGGTGCCGGCACGCACTCCTCCACACCGGCAAAGCGCAGCGCCATGACCGGCACGGTGTGGTGCCGCCCCACGAAGTACTCCTGGAACCCGATCTCCTCCGACGTGGCCGGGTCGGGACCGGGGACCGTTAGGCGAGTCTCCACTCGCCCGTCGCTCATGGGCAGGAGCCGGACGGGCACGTTCCAGGCGCGGGCCACCTCGGCCGTGACCTCGGAAAGGGTGGCGTGCTCGGCCAGTCGCTGGGTGCGATAGAGGTGGGTGGCGAGGTCGCGGTCGCCGAGCCGGAACCAGCTCTGCCCCGCAGAGGACTCGTCTGGGGCCACTGCTGGATAGCGGGCGAGCGCGTCCATGACGGTCCAGGTCTCTCCGGCCAGGCCCCAGCCCCGCTCCGGATCGATCGCCTCCGCCAGCGTGTATGTGACGGTGTCAAGGTCCGGGCTCACGTGCAGGCCGTGGAGCACTACGTCGTCGGCGGTGTTCACCACCGCGGTTATCTCCGCGGGATCGAGGACCTGGGTGAGCCCTCTGAGCATGCGAGCGGCCCCCACCCCACCGGCGAGGGCGGTGAGGTCCCTCGGCACGCGTCTCACGCTAGCTACAACGGTCCCGAGCCGGCACCGGCGTAGGCTCACGCAGTGCTGCACTGCGTGAGCTCCCCGACATGTCGCTGTCGGCGGTGACCCCCTCCCGGTGGGGCCCGTTCCAGTGACACGCGCCGTCCGCATGTGCCTCGACGTGAGCGCCGTCCCCGCCGAGCCAGCCGGGGCCGGTCGGTACACGATCGAGCTGGCTGCCGCCCTGGGCCACCGGGATGACGTGTCCATAGAGCTCGTGGCCCGTCAACAGGACTCGGACCGTTGGGAGGCGCTGGTTCCCCGGGGCCACATCGTGGCGGCCGCTCCGGAGAGGCGGCCGCTCCGGCTGGCGTGGGAGCAGATGCGCCTGCCGCGCTTGTTGAAGCGCCTCGACGTCGACCTTCACCACTCGCCGCACTACACGATGCCCGAGGCGGCCTCGTTGCCCAGGGTGGTGACCCTTCACGACTTCAGCTTCTTCGGCAATCCCGAGTGGTACGAACGGGTCAAGGTGACATGGCTGCGCCGGGCCACCCGAGTGGCCATGGCCCACGCCGACGCGGTCATATGCGTGAGCCAGACCATTGCCGACCGGCTGGCCGCGCTGTGTCCGAGGGCTACCGAGATGAGGGTCATCCCCAACGGCGTGGACCTCGAACGCTTCCGTCCGACCGATGCCGACGATGCCCGGAGGCTGCCGTCACTGGGGGTCAAGCAGCCGTACGTGGCCTTCGTGGGCACGCTCGAGCCCCGCAAGGACGTGCCAACCCTGGTGCGGGCCTTCGACCGTGTCGCCGCTTCCCACCCCGACCTGTCCTTGGTGCTGGCCGGCGCCCCCGGCTGGGGGACCAAGGCCGTGGACCAGGCCATCGCCGAGGCTTCCCACGGTTCCCGGGTGGTTCGCCTCGGCTATCTGGACCACGAAGCGGTGCCGGTGCTGCTCCGCCAGGCGGCGGCGGTTGCCTATCCCTCGCTCTCCGAGGGATTCGGCCTGCCTGCCCTCGAGGCCCTGGCGTGCGGCGCCCCTCTGGTCACCACCACCGGCTCGGCCATGGAGGAGGTGGCGGCAGGAGCCGCCCTCCTGGTGGAGCCGGGTGACACCGACGGGCTGGCCGGGGCGCTCGACATGCTGGTGCGGGGTGACGCAGGGCTGGCCACCCGTCGCCAATGCGGTTTCTCCGCCGCGGCGCGGCACACCTGGACGGCCAGCGCCGAAGCCCACATGGACGTCTACCGATCGATTGCATGAGTCATGAGGCCGGTTCGGGGTCCCCTCGCCAACCCCCGGGGGAACACCGGACCCTTCGCACCGGCCTGGTGTCGATCGTCACCTACAACTCGTCGGCCACCGTCGACGCCTGCCTCGACGCCATAGAGGTGGCTGCGGGCCGTAGCGCCTTGGACTGGAAGGTCGTGGTGGTCGACAACTGCTCCGTCGACGACACCACCCAGATCCTCGGGCACCGGCGAATGACGTCCGCCGACCTGGAGGTGATCCTCAACGAGGACAACGCCGGCTTCGCCGCCGCCGTCGGCCAGGCCACGGCGGTGGCACCCGACCGCGACCTGCTGGTGCTGGTCAACCCCGACTGCTACCTGAGCGACGACACGCTGCTGGTGTGCGAGGAGTGGGTCACCCGCCACCCCGGAGACGCCGCCGTGGTGCAGCTCTGGAACGTGGACGGGACCCTGCAGACCTCGGCCGGCTCCGCTTGGCGCCCGTCCCGGCAGGTGTGGAGGGCGCTGCGGCAGGGCGGCCCCGCGGGCGGCGTGTACATCAACCGCCCGGAGACGCGGTTGAGCGACGAGCCCATAGTCGTCGACTGGGCCAACATGGCGTTCTTCGCCATCGGCCTCGACGTCTATGAGGACCTCGGTGGTCTCGACACCCGGTTCTGGATGTACTGCGAGGACCTCGACTTCTGCCTGCGGATGAAGGACGCCGGCAGGAGGGTGTGGTGGCTGCCCCGGGGCGGCGCTACTCACGTCGGCGGTCACTCGGCGGCCGGTGTCGAGTGGTCGGTGCGGGACGCCGTGATAGCCGCCCACGGGGAGGTCTTCCGCAAGCGGGGCGAGCGTCTCGAGCTGGCGTGGCTACGACTGGGGATGCCGGTGCTCTACGCCGTGCGAGCAGGCCTCTGCGCCGTGGGGGGGAGGCGCCTCGACGCCAGGCGCCACCTCAGGGCGGCCTGGACGGCCCTACGTCTCCCCCGGCCATCACCCCCGTCCACCTGAGCTTTCCGCCCTCGACCGGAGACGTCGACGCAGGAACGGGTAGCGGTGGTTGGGGGGGATGCCGTGGTACAGGATCGAGCTCACGTAGGCGTCCGATACCACCCGCCTTTCTTGGATGGACCTGCGCTTCCTCGTGAGGGGCCCCAGTGTGACGGCGATGCGCCACAAGGACGGGAGCAGAGCGGCGAAGTCCCGCCGCTTGGCGATACCGGCGAGGAGTGACAGGAACCCGACCGCGAAGCGGGGAAGGTACCTGAAGTAGAGCCGCGCCGGCATGTTCTTGTGGAACAGGTAGAAAGCGTTCTTCGTCACGTGGTAGTGGCGCAGGCCAGGGTGCTTCGAGCTCGTGGCGGCGACGTGGTGGTGGGCCAGCGACGCCGGCTCGTACATCACCTTCCAGCCCGCCAGCTGGGCCCGGAAGCTCAAGTCGTCATCCTCGTAGTACGCGAAGAAGTCGTCGTCTAACAGCCCGATCTCGGACATCATCGCCACCCGGTAGAGGCTGGCACCGCCGCTGCCACCGAAGACGAACGCCCGCTGCTCGTACTGGCCCTCGTCCAGCTCGCCTCTACCGCGGGGGAAGGGATGGCCCCAGACGGAGTAGTGGTTCCCGGCACTGTCGAAGTGGCGGCCATCGGTCATGAGGACCTTGGAGGTGACGATGCCGACTTCGGGGTGGTCGTCCATGGCGGCCAGCAGCCGTTCGAGCCAACGCTCACCGGCCCGGGCGTCGTTGTTGAGCAGTGCCACGAAGCCGGCGCCCTCAACCAACGCCTCCTCGATGCCCCGGTTCACAGCGCCCGTGAACCCGTGGTTTCGGTCCAGCTCGACGAGATGGGTCTGCGGGTACCGGGAGCGGACGAGGGCGGTGGAGCCGTCCACCGAGCCGTTGTCCACCACGATCACACGGGCCGCCACGCTCTGGGCCGCCAGCGAGTCGAGGCACTCCTCCAAGAGGTGGCGACCGTTCCAGTTGGGGACGACCACCGCCACCGGAGCGATGCTGGCGGTGTTCGGGGTCACCGGCTCCGGGGGGCTCGGAGGACTCGGGGAAGAGCTCGTCGCGTCCTGGCCCCGACCTTCGCCGCCAGGCGGCGGGCGTTTCCTGCCCGAAGATAGGCAATGGCGTTGTGCGCATCCCGACCGAGGCCCGGCCACAGCGCGGGCGGGACGCCGCCGGGAGGGCGCTGTGGCCTCACCATGCCCGCTCCGGCCAAGTCGGCGGCGCGGCGGGGCTGGCGGCAGAAGTCGAGCAGGGGCCTCAGTGCCTCGGACCAGACCAGCGCCGGCCGCAGGGCCAGCAGACGGTCGCGGCACGACGCCCGCGCCGCGGGGTCGGACAGGAGGAGGAACAGCGCCTCCTCCAGCTCCTTGGTGTCACCGGCGGGGACGGTGAGACCAAGGCCCTCGCCCGAGACGAGGTCGGCAAGGGCGTCGCCCTCGGTGGTGACGACGGGCAGCGACGCCCAGATGTAGTCGAGGACCCGGGTGCGGAACGAGAACGCCGTCTCCAGGTGGTCGAGGTGGGTGCTGACCCCTATGTCCGCCTCCAGGAGGTAGCTCTGACGCCTGTGGTAGGGGACCCATCCCTCGTTGAAGAACACGTGGGTGCCCACCAGCCCGAGCTCGCCGGCCAGGCGCCGGGCCTCGGTGGCCATCTGCATGGTCGGCACCTCGGGGTTGGGGTGGGTCAGCCCGAGGAAGAACAGCCGCACCGACGGTCGCCGGGTGCGCAGCAGGTCGATGGCGCGGATGAGGGTGAGCGGGTCGAACCAGTTGTAGATCCCCCCTCCCCAGAGGATGACCTCGTCGTCGGCCCCGATGCCCGGGATCACGCCCTTGAGGACGGCCTCGGTGTGGCTGGGAGGCTCGGAGGGCAGGCCGAACGGGGCCACGGCGATGAGCGACGTGAGCGTCTCGTCCTCGTCGTAGTTGGAAGGGTTGAGGCGGCCGACGGCTGCGAGCTGGCCCAACCAGAAGTCGCGCTGCTTGGAGCTGGCGCAGACGAAGAAGTCACCGCGCCCGAGCTGTGCGTTGAGCTGGGCGGTGGCACTGCTCACCGAGGCCCACCGCTCGTCTGCGTCCTTGTCCCGGAACAGCTCGAGCTGCTCGAGGTGGAAGGGGTCGTAGAGGTCCACCGCAACGACCTTGGTGGTGGACCGAAGGACGTGGTGCCGGCCCGTCACGGCCCCCTGGACCACGAGCACGTCGGACCAGGACTCGAGCTCCTTCACCGCCCGCCGAGTGCCCTGGTGCACGGTGAAGTCGGTCGAGGAGAGCTCGCAGACGCTCGAGGTGGTGAGCAGGCGAACATCGTGGTCGCCGGCCAGCGCACTGGCGATCTCCCATGCCCGGATCGCAGGACCGGCCATGGCTGATGTCACTGCATCGTCTGTGACCACGCCGATGCGGTGGCGCACACGCTCCCCGTTCGTTGCCTGACGGCGGCCGAGAGGCCGGTAGGAGCCAGCGTATGATGCCCCGGCCATGAGCCTTGCGGACCCGTGAGCCGTGCTCCTGGCGCAGCGCCGACGCGTGCGCTCGTCACGGGTGCTTCGGGCTTCGTCGGTTCCTGGCTGCGGTCTCATCTCGAGGATATGGGCGACGAGGTCCTCACGCCCGCCGACGAGCTCGACGTTACCGACGCCGCCAGCGTGGAGCGGGCGTTGACCGGTAGTTGCCCCGACGCCGTCTACCACCTGGCCGGGCTGGCCCACGTCGGCCGGTCGTGGGAGGAGCCGGCCGCCTTCTTCGACACCAACGCCGCGGGCACCCTGCACGTCCTCGATGCCGCTCGGCGGTGCCGGCCGCTCCCCCGTGTGCTGGTGGTGAGCTCGGCCGAGGTGTACGGAGCGGTGGCGGCCGAAGAGCTGCCGCTCACCGAGGAGACGCCGATGCGCCCGGTGTCGCCCTATGCCGCCAGCAAGGCGGCGGCGGAGATGGTGTGCCTGCAGGCGCACCTCGGCTGGGGCCTGCCCGTGATACGGGCCCGGCCCTTCAACCACATGGGCCCCGGCCAGTCGCCCACCTTCGCCGTGCCCGCCCTGGCGGGACGCATCCTCGCCGCGCTGCGAGCGGGCAGCGGTGTCCTTCGAACGGGGAACCTGTCGGCCCGGCGCGACTTCACCGACGTGCGCGACGTGGTGCGCGCCTACCGGTTGCTCATGGAGCGGGGCGAGCCTGGAACGGCCTACAACGTGTGCTCGGGGCGGGACGTGTCCATGGCGGAGGTGGTTGACCAGCTCATGGCCATCTCGGGGGCAGACCTGCGCACAGAGCCCGATCTCGAACTCATGCGACCGGTCGACGTACCCGTCATCCGAGGCGACGCTTCACGGCTCGAAGCCACGACCGGCTGGAGCCCCGAGGTGCCCCTCGAGGAGAGCCTGAGGGCGGTGCTGGAGTCGCTCCCGGACTTCGTACCGGACTGACTACGCGCCGGGCTCGGGCGGGACGTCGTCTCCGGGCTGGTCGCGGCGCACACGCAGCTGTTCCTGGGTCTCTCTGGCCGCCTTGCGCAACTGCGTCCAGACCTCCCTGGCCTGTCCGGACAAGCGTGCCTCGATCCCTTCGAGGACGGGCTCGGCCCGCTGGCTCAAGTCCACCACGACCGGCTCCAGCCGTTCCTCGACCTGGCGAGCCAGGTCGGCCAGCTGGGTGCGCGTCTCGGCCAACTGCGACTCGAGGTCCGGACGCTGCTCCTGGAGCTGCTTGGTCAACTCCCGCCGGCGCACTTGAGCCTGCTGGAACCCGAGCACGCCGAAGCCGACGGCCACGTAGGCGGCCTCCTTCACCGTCTTGGTCACGTCGTCCACGGCGGTCACTGGTCGGTCACCTGCGGTCGTCCTCCAAGTGCGAGCAAGCCTCAAAGGTACCCGACCGACCGGCGCCCAACGGACCAGAACATGTCGTGAGCATGTCGTTGGGCCGAGGTGCCCCCCGGCTAGCCTCGGCTCGACATGGACTCGCCGTTGCAGGCGCCGGCGGTCGTCGCCGTAGTCGTCACGTGTGACTCGGGGTCCTGGCTGGAGGACGCGCTCGAGTCGCTCGCAGCGCAGGACTACCCGAATCTCTCGGTACTGGTGATCGACGCCAACAGCGCCGAAGACCCCAGCGCACGCGTGGCGCGCATCCTGCCTGATGCGTTCGTGCGGCGTCTGCCCGCCAACCGGGGCTACGCGGCCTCGGCGAACGAGGCCCTCAAGCTGGTGGAGGGGGCCTCGCATTACCTCTTGTGCCACGACGACGTGGTCCTCGCCCCGGACGCCCTGCGCCTGATGTTGGAGGAGGCCTTCCGGTCCAACGCCGGCATCGTCACTCCCAAGCTCCTCGACTGGCACGAGCCGGCCCGCCTCCTGCAGGTGGGCATGAGCGCCGACCGAGGGGGGGCGCCGGTGGCCCTTGCCGAGCGGGGAGAGCTCGACCAGGCGCAGCACGACAACGTCCGCGACGTCTTCTTCGCACCCGGCGGGTGCGTGCTGGTACGAGCCGATCTGTTTGCATCGCTCGACGGCTTCGACCCCCTCATGGGTCTCTACGGCGAGGACCTCGACTTCTCGTGGCGGGCCCACATCGCCGGGGCCAGGGTGGTGGTGGCGCCCGCAGCACGCGTGCGTCACCTCGAGGCCATGACCTCGGGACGCCGGGCGCCGGGCGGCGGGCCGCCGCCGAAGAACGCCGAAGCCGTCCGCCGTCGGGTGAGACCTCTCCAGCTGCGCCACCGCCTCCGGGCCGTGCTCAAGGCGTACGGGCCATGGCACCTGGCCCGGGTCCTTCCCCAGGCGGGGGTGCTCGCCCTGCTCGAGATCGTCGGCGACATCCTCACCGGTCGAGCCGGCGCGGCGCGCGACACCATGCGAGCGTGGTCGTGGAACCTGCGCCACCTCGCCCAGCTCCGCAGCGCTCGCCGTGAGGTGAAGAGCCATCGACGCATGAGCGACGGCGAGATAAGGGATCTCCAGGCCAGGGACGTGGTGCGCTTCGTCAACTTCGTGCGCACCCAGGTCCTGGGCGAGAACCTCCGGCCTCGTGTCGTCGCCGGTCGCATTGCCGCCTCGGCCGAGAGCCGCGACCTACGCCTGCCGTTGCTGGTCGGCACCACGGCCATTGTCCTCCTACTCGTCGGGAGCCGGCAGCTGATCAGCAGTGGGATCCCCACGGTGAACGAGCTGGCGCCGGTCTCCGACGGCGCCTTCGGGCTCTTGAGGAGGTTCCTCTCGAGCTGGCGAGAGGTGGGCCTGGGCGACCAAGGCCCCGCTCCTCCGGCCTTCGTCGTACTGGGCCTGGGCGGCCTGCTGCTCGGAGGGTCCGCCGCCCTGTTCCAGACGCTGCTGGTCATAGCTGCGCTGCCCCTCGGAGCCGTCGGTGCCTATCGGGTCGCCAGGGCCTTCGGTTCGCAGCAGGCATCCCTGGCCGCCCTGGTCGTGTACGCCGCAGTACCCGTGCCCTACAACGCCCTGGCTGCCGGCCGCGTCTCCGGGTTGGTCGCCTACGCCACCGCCCCGTGGGTGCTGGGCCGCCTGCTACGAGCCACGGGCATCGAGCCGTTCGCCCAACCGGAGCCGCACCGGGAGCTCGGGCGGGAGGTCCTCGGGCTCGGGTTGCTGCTTGCGGTGGCCGCCGCCCTTTCACCTTCAGTCGTCCTCATGGCCGTGATCACCGCGCTGGGCGTCGTGGCCGGATCCGTACTCGCCGGAGGCGTCGGACCGGCGCGGCGAGCGCTGGTGGTGGCGCTGGGCGGCGTGGGCGTGACCGCCGTGCTGCTGTTCCCCTGGACCTTCACCTTCTTCGGTCCCGGTGCCCAGCTCGCGGCCCTCCTGGGCGAGACAACGGCGCCTCCGGGGGGTTACGGGTGGGGCAGCCTCCTTCGTTTCCAGATCGGCTCGCCGGGGGTTTCCCTCGGTGACGCGCCGATCGGCTGGGCGTTCCTGCTCGCCGCCGCCCTGCCCCTCCTACTGGCACGGGAATGGCGCCTGTCGTGGGCGGCCCGCCTGTGGGGCCTTGCCCTGGTGTGCTGGGGGGCGGCATGGCTCGGCGGCCGGGGTTGGCTCCCTCTGCCCCTCCCACGGGCGGACGTGGCCCTGGCGCCGGCGGCCCTTGCCCTCGCCCTTGCCCTCGCGCTCGGCATGCGGGCCTTCGAGGTGGATCTGCGGGGCTACAGATTCGGATGGCGCCAGCTCGCCGTCTCCACTGCCCTCGTGGTCACGCTCGCCGGCCTGCTCCCTGTGGTGGCCACGGCCCCCGGGGGCAGGTGGGGCCTCCCTCGCCAGGACTTCGCCGAGCTCCTGTCGTGGATGCCCGAGCAGCGGCCTCGGGGCCCCTTCCGGGTGCTCTGGCTTGGAGACCCCGACGCTCTTCCGTTGGGCGCATGGCGGATGGGCGAGGGACTGAGCTACGCCACGTCCCGCGGCGGGCCACCCGACGTGAGCATGGCCTGGGCCGGTGGCTCGCCCGGTCACGCCAAGGGGTTGGCGGACGCCGTCACGGCGGCGCGGGCCCGGGGCACGACACGTCTCGGACGTCTGCTGGCACCCGCCGCCGTGCGCTACGTGGTCGTACCCGAGCGCGCTGCACCCTTGCAGGCCGACACGCCGCCGCTACCCCCACCGGTGGACCTGCCGGCCACGCTGGATGCCCAGGTGGACCTGAAGCAGCTCAAGACGGACGGGGCACTGCGCGTCTACGAGAACGCGGCCTGGGCACCGGGACGGGCCCTGCTGCGGCCTGACCAGGCGCAAGCCGGCAAGGGGGAGGGCCTGGCATCGGTGGCCGCCGCCGACCTGTCAGGCTCACCCTTCGCACTTCCGAGGGAACGCTCGCCGACCCGCTTCGAGGGGGCGGTGAGCGAGGGCGACGTGGTCTTCCTGTCCGAAGCCGCCTCCCGCCGCTGGCAGCTTCGTGTCCAGGGCCGGACCGCCGACCGAACCGAGGCCTTCGGGTGGGCCAACGCCTTCAGCGTCCCCGCCGGCGGCACCGCCAACCTCCGGTACCGCACGTCGCCGTGGCGCTACGCAGCGGTGCTGGTGGAGGCGGCCCTGTGGCTGGCGGTGCTGCAGCGGCTGCTCGCCCGCCGGCGCCCCACGTGAGACTGGGCCGGGGACCGCTCGTAGGGATTGTGGCCGGGCTGCTTCTCCTAGGCGCCCTGGCGGACCGTACGCGCCTGGGACCGCCGGCAGCGTCCGGAGCGGCGGAGGAGGCGTGGGCAATGCCCACTGCGGCGCCCGGCACGGCGCTGTCCTCCACGCTCTATTGCGCTGGCGCCACGGTCACGTCGGCGGGCACGTCCACCGGCTCGGTGGTGGTGGCCAACCCCCGCAACCAGGAGGCTCGGGGCAGCGTCACCATCATCACCACCAACGCGCCGCCCCGAGTCGTTCCCCTCGTGGTGGGGCCTTCGTCGTCTGCCGAGGTGAGCCTCGGTCAGGTCGGCCCGGGGGTGGCCGCCGCGGCGGTGGTCGACCTTGAGTCGGGACAGGTGGCGGCCGAGCTGACCGTCTCCGGTGGCCAGGGGGACTCCGACGTCACCCCGTGTGCCTCCTCGGGCTCGGGACAGTGGTACTTCGCGGACGCCTCGACGACGCGAGATGCAAGTCTCATCCTGTCGTTGTTCAACCCCTTTCCCGAGGATGCCATCGCCGACCTGTCGTTCAGCTCCGAGCAGGGACGGGCTTCACCGGGTGACCTGCAGGGCGTGGTCGTCCCGGCCGGCAGCCTGGTGGCGCTGGACGTGGGCGAGCAGGTCCGCCGGCGAGAGGCGATAGCCACCACGGTGGCAGTGCGGACGGGCCGCCTGGTGGCGGCTCAGACACTCGGCCGCACGGCCCCGGGGCGTGCAGGGGTCTCGGTGACCCTGGGTGCTCCCTCGTTGGCACCTCTCTGGTACTTCCCCGACGGCCTGGCCACCAACACCATGAGGGAGCGCTTCTCCCTGTACAACCCCGGCCCACGCGAGGCCGAGGTCGCCCTGGAGGTAAACCTCGACGAGGGGGTGGCCGAGCCTTTCGAGATACGGGTCCCAGCGGGGGACCGGGTGACCATCACTTTCAATGACGAGCCGCGGGTACCGAAGGGCGTCGGCCACTCCACCACGGTGCGATCCATCAACGGGGTACCGGTGGCCGTCATCCGCGGCCTGGAGGCGGACGCTTCGAGCCGCTCGGGAAGAGCCGACACGCTGGGCGCCCGCCGAGCCTCGAAGCGGTGGCTCTTCCCCGCCGGCGGCACCAGCGCCAGCATCGACGAGGTGATAACCGTGCACAACGCGGGGACCCAGCCCACTTCGGTGTCGCTGACCGGCCTGGCCGGGGGCCAGGAGGTGCCGTTTCCCCAGTTCCAGGGAGTGACCATCGAGCCCGGGCGCCGCCAGGCCTACCGCATCGGCGACGCCCTGCGCCGCACTCCATTGCCGGTGGTGGTGAACGCCACCTCCGAGGTGGTCGTCGAGCGCGCCCTCTACGTCAACGGCCGCCCAGGACTGTCCGCCGTCGTGGGCATCCCCTTGGAGTGACCGGCTCCGTACGCCGCCGGACGGGCCGGAGGAGCGTGCGGTGGACCGGCTGACCGTCGCCGCCGCCCTGGTGACGGTTGCCGCCGCGGTGGCATTCTTCCTGCGGCGCCGGCGCCCAGCTGCCCCGACTCAGCCCCGCTGGCGGGTGCCCACACAGCTCGACCGCGGCGAGTTCGAGGGGAATGGGCAGGACTGGCTGGTAGCCGTGTTCACGTCCTCGGCCTGCCAGTCGTGCGAGCGGGCGACGGCCAAGGCAGCCGTGCTGGCCAGCGCCCACGTGGCCTACCAGGAGATCGCCTATCAGGATCGCATGGACCTGCACGAGCGGTACGGCATCGATGCCGTACCCACCATCGTCATGGCCGACGCCGACGGCGTGGTCCGCAAGTCGTTCGTGGGTGTCCCCAGTGCCACCGACCTCTGGGCCGCCCTCGCCGAGGCCAGGGCTCCGGGCACCGGCCCCGAACCCGACCTGGGCACACCCAAGAAGTAGGGCAACCGGCGGCCTCGGGCCGAGCCGGGACCCGAGCTTCCTACAGCTCGTCCGAGGCGCTTTGCGCCGAGGGGGAAATGGGAATCGATTCGGGGTCGGGGCGCCCGTTCGGCGTGGGATCGGCGAACTGGGGCACGGCGTCGCCCTCGGGGTAGTCGCGGACCTCCTGACCAAAGGCCTCGTCGACCAGCCGCTTCACCTCACCGCCGTCGATGGTCTCGCACTCCAGCAGGGCGGCGGCGACGGCGTCGAGGCCCTTGCGGTGCTTGGTCAGCTGCTCGTGGGCCCGCTGCTCCTGGACACGGAGGATGCGCTCGACCTCCTCGTCTATTACTCGGGAGGTCTCGTCGCTGTAGTCGCGGGTGTGCATCAGGTCGTCACCCAGGAACACCGCGCCCTGTGAGCTCCAGGCCATGGGGCCGACGCGGTCGCTCATCCCCCACTCGCGGACCATCTTGCGGGCCAGCTCGGTGTTGCCCACCAGGTCGTTGTTGGCGCCCGTGGAGAGATCGTCGTACACCAGGAGCTCGGCCACCCGCCCCCCCATGCGCACGGCCAGGCTGTCCTCGATGTAGTCGCGCGGGTAGATGTGGCGCTCCTCCATCGGGAGCTGCTGGGTCACGCCGAGGGCCATGCCCGCAGGCAGGATCGTCACCTTGTGAACAGGGTCGGCGTGGGGCAGGACGTAAGCCAGCACGGCGTGGCCACCCTCGTGGTAGGCGATCCGCTCCTTCTCCTCGTCGGAGAGGGCCAGCGTCTCCCGGCGTTGGCCCATGATGACCCGGTCCCGGGCCGCCTCGAAGTCCTCCATGTGCACGGCGTCGGCGTTCCGGCGCACGGCATGGAGGGCGGCCTCGTTGACCAGGTTGCTCAGGTCGGCGCCGCTCATCCCGGGGGTGCCCCTGGCCACCACGGCCAGGTCCACGTCGTCAGCCATGCGCTTGTCCTTGGCATGCACCTGCAGGATCGGGAGCCGTTCCTCGAGGTCGGGGAGCGGGACCACGATCTGGCGGTCGAAGCGGCCCGGCCGCAGGAGGGCGGGGTCGAGGATGTCGGGCCGGTTGGTGGCGGCCATCATCACGATGCCCTCTGTGGTCTCGAAGCCGTCCATCTCCGAGAGCATCTGGTTGAGGGTCTGCTCGCGCTCGTCGTGGCCACCGCCGAGCCCCGCTCCTCGCTTGCGCCCGATGGAGTCGACCTCGTCCACGAAGATGATCGCCGGGGCCTGCTTGCGGGCGGTCTGGAACAGATCCCTCACCCGGCTGGCGCCCACGCCCACGAACATCTCCATGAAGTCCGAGCCGGTGACCGACATGAACGGCACCCCCGCTTCCCCGGCCACGGCTCGGGCCAGCAGGGTCTTGCCCGTCCCGGGAGGCCCGACGAGCAGGACCCCCTTCGGTATGCGGGCGCCTATCTCCTTGAAGCGGTCCGTCGACTTGAGGAAGTCGACCACCTCGTTGATCTCCTGCTTCACGCCCTCGTAGCCGGCCACGTCCCCGAACGTCGTCTTGGGGCGCTCGGTGGTATACACCTTCGCCTTGGACCGCCCGATGGACATGATCCCGCTCATCTGGCCCTGGGCCCGGCGGTTCATCCACATGAAGAAACCGATGAAGAGGGCCACGGGCAGCAGGAACGGGATCAGCGCGGCCAGAAGGTTGGGTTGGGTGTTCGAGAAGTCGAGATCGCGCACCTTCTCGCGTAGGAGGGCGTTGTCCGGATCGGGCAACGGTCGAGGCCCGTCCACCGTGAACGACTCCCCGTTGGAGAGCTCGCCGGTCACTCGGCCGGTGTCGTTGTTGACCTCGGCTTTGGCCACCTTGCCTTCACTGACCCGGCGAGTGAAGTCGCCGTAGCTAAGCGGCGTCCGGTTCTTGCCACTGAACAGAGGGGGCAGCACCAGCACCGCCAGGACGAGGGCGAAGAGAGCGATCATGGCCCACCGGAAGGTGGGCTCCTGACCCGAGCCCATGCCGAGTGGCCGGTTCGGACGGGGGCGGGAGGAGTGGTCGTCCGGCTGAGGGCTCATCGGCACCCTGCGAAGACCCTCGCCGCGGGGACGGGTCCCGGGCAGGTGGGCCCGGGAGGAATGGGCATAGCCCAATGCTACGCGGCATGGAGCCCCAGCGGCCTACACCCCCCGGTACGCTCTGGCGGCCATGAGTGACGAGCCGGCCACCGGGGACCGGTCGTCCACCGAGCGTCCCGTCCGATGGGGCTTGGGAGAGGCCGTCACCGGTTACCTCGTGGCCTTCGTGCTGCTCAACATGGCAGCGGGCATCTGGTACGCCGCCACCGGCCAGTCGGACCCCACGCTGGGTTCGATCGTCGCCACGCTCCTCGCCCTGTGGGCCGGCCTGATGGGCGCGGCCGTGCTCACCAGCCGGCTCAAGGGTCGCGGCTCGCTCCGGGAGGACTACGGGCTGCGGATCGAGAGCCGCGACATCCTGCCCGGCCTGGCCGCGGGGGTGGCCTGCCAGTTCCTGCTGACACTCGTCTACCTGCCCTTCACGTGGCTGAACCCCGACCTCGACGTCTCGGGGGAGGCCAGACGGCTCATCGATGCGGTCCACGGTCCGGGATTGGTGGTGCTGGGCGTGTGCCTGGTCCTCGGTGCGCCCCTCGTCGAGGAGCTCTTCTTCCGGGGGATGCTCCAGCGGGCCCTCGACCGCCGGTTGGGGCCCGGCTGGGCGGTCGGCGTCTCCTCCCTCGTCTTCGGGCTCACTCACTACCAGCCGGTTCAGCTTCTCGGGCTCACGCTGTTCGGTGCGGTGCTGGGCCTCATGGC
>JALYGF010000050.1 GCA_030777325.1 Actinomycetota bacterium
CCATGGGCAGAAGCAGGGCGCCGGCGGCGATGCCCCGGCGGATCCGTTTGTGGTTGAGCTGGTTCATGTGGTGGTTCTCCTTTGGAGTCGCACCGAGTTGGTCGGAAGATCCGCGGGGTGCCCCCCACAAGGAGAAGACCACGTCTCGGGGTCGGTGACGAGGGCCAGCGATGTCTCGATCGAGACGGGTTCGCGGTCTACGTCGCTGACGGCGGTAGCTCAGAGGGCCCGCTCGTCGGGGTAGGACCAACGAGACGTAGGCGGGGACCCGATGGCGGCGGCGACGGGATGGTCGGTCTCGGCGTAGTGCTCAGCGGCGTGGTCGCCGGGCGAGCCTTCGGCGCAGCCGATGTGGCCGCAGCTGAGACAGATCCGCAGGACCACGGCGTCGGCGCCATAGGCGAGGCAGTCCTCGCAGAAGGCGGCGTCTGCCCGCTCGCCCCAGGTGATGTTCGTCGATTCGCGCATGTGCACCGGCCCCTGCCCATCAGCATGGGGCGGGCGGAGGCGATCGACAACGACCAAAGCCGTCTCGATCGATTGCCTACCCCGGTGCGGCCTCCGCCACATGATCGGCGATCTCCACCAGCGCCTTGAGCACGGGGGAGGTGTCGTCGGCTCTCCAGGCCAGGCCAACGTCGACGGTGGGGGCGGGCTCGGCGAAGGGGCGGTAGACGACTCCTTCGACGCTGAGTTGGCGGGCGGTGGTGGCGGTGACGATGGTGACCCCGGCGGCGGCCAGCACGCCGCGCACCATGCCCTCCTGGCTCACCTCCTCGGCCACCACCTTGGGGCTGTAGCCGTGGCGGAGGAACACCGAGGCGATGATGGTGTCCCAAGACCCCGGCGACCAGTGCCGGGCGAACCACACCAGGGGCTCGGCGGCGACCTGTTCGGCCGTCACCTCGTCGAGGCGGGCCAAGCGGTTGCGCTCGGCCACCCCCACCACCAGCGGCTCGCTGGCCACCCGCAGAAAGGCCAGGTCGTCGAAGTCGCCGAGGGGCATCCAGAAGAAGGCGGCGTCGATGACGCCCTCGCGCAGCTGGACCCGGCACTCCTCGTCGTATTGGGTCGACAAGGTGAGCTCGACTCGGGGACGCTCAGCTCGGAACCGATCCACCACGGCGGCTGGCGCGCCGCGGTCGGACCCGTTGGCGTAGGCCAGCCGCAGCCGGCCTTCCTTGCCGTGCCCCGCCTGGCGCACGAGGGCGATGGCGTCGTTGGCCTGGTCGAGGAGGCCACGGGCCAGCTCGACGAGGATGCGCCCTGGCTCGGTCAGCTGCACCCGGCGGCTGGAGCGGTCGAAGAGGGCTACGCCCAGCTCGTGCTCGAGGCGGCGGATCTGCTGGCTCAAGGCCGGCTGGGCGATGTGCTCGCGCTCGGCCGCCCGCCCGAAGTGCAGCTCCTCGGCCACGGTCAGGAAATAGCGCAGCTGGCGTAGCTCCACCGGCTGTCCCCCTGTCCCCCGTCGGCCCGGCCGCCGGTGGACTATATCTGTCCTGAATATGCAAACGGTCGGGATGGGGTGCAACTGCTGGGCCCGCCGCGGGTGTCTGCGAGGGAGAGCCTCGGCAACCGACCTGCGCCTCGTGCAGTGGGTGAAGAAGCTCAACACGGCACCGCCGTGCCAGCGATAGAACTGGCCTTGTGCCGCCTCGGCAGCACGAGCGTCGCCCGCCGTCAGGCTGGCCACCAGCTCGGCGTCTGCGCTGGTACTCCTCGTCGTGGCCACGGCTCGGTCCCCTCCTTCATCAAGGGAAGGGAGCGCCATGCCTCGCGGCCCGAGCGCCGCCCCTGCTTCATGCTCCGGCTGCTTTGTTAGGATCCCCTTACGTCGTCGCAGCAGGCGCGCCCGCGTCGCGGTGCGCGAAGCTGGGAGGAGGCTGCAGACGTGGGTGATGAAGCCGCCGCGCATGAAAAGCTCTGCATCTTCCTTGGTGCTTACGTCCTCGGAGCGCTCCAGGACGATGACCGATGCGCCGAGCTCGAGGCGCATCTCAGGGCGTGTGGGCCCTGCCGAGCGGAGCTCCCGAAGCTCGCCGACGTGGCCACCCGCCTCGCTGCCGAGAACGAGGATCCGCGATCCGAGGTTTGGGAGCGAATCCATCACCGCACACGCAGCCATGGCACGTGCAGTAGCTGAGAAGAGTCGTACGGGGGGCGGTCGTGTCAGCGGGCCGCGTCGGCGCCAGCCGTGGCCACCCGGCATAGCATGGCGACCTGCAGAGCGACCAGCAGAGCGACCAGCAGGGTGCGGGCGGTGAGGGGCGTGAGCGCCCACGGCCACCAGGCCAGCACGGCCGAGGGGCGGACGAACATCACGAGGGCGAACGTCAGCTGACCGACGCCGACGAGGGCCACGCCCTTCGTACCGGCGGCAGCACCAGTAGGTCGTCGACCTCGGGTTCCCCTGGATCCTGGCGACGGTTGCGGACGAAGAGGAGCGGGAGCAGTGGCGGCGTCACCAGGTAGAGGCTGAGCCAGGCCCAGAACGACACGTGGTCGTGGTTGAAGCGGTCCCAGTGGAGCAGGGTCGCCACCAGGAGCAGGGTGGTGAAGACGGTCGTGGCGACGAACCCCCAGCCGATGCGGTGCCAACCCCGCACCGTGGCGACGCGGGCGAAGAACTAGGCACCGGCCAGGTAGCCCGCGCCCATCACCAACGCGGTCAGCTCCGGACGGGCGGGCCAGGCCCACAGCCGCGAGGTGGCGCCGGGGAACACGAAGAGGATCACCCAGGCAGCGACCAGCACGGGAACGATGAGCCGGGCCGTCCACAAGGTGGGGGCCAGCAGGCGCTGGCGCCCGTGAGGTCCACCTCAGCAGCTCCGCGCCGCTCGTCGGCGGCGTGAGCGGCCATCGGGTTCAGGCCGGTGTCGTCTCGGAGATGACCAGGTCGACGACGTCCTCCAAGCGCCCGCTGCGCTCACAGGCCTGGCGCTGGCGTACGGCGGCCGTACCCCGCCGCAACGTCTCGCCCACGAGCGACGACAGCTCGTCCCACTCCCCCTGGTCCTCGGCGGACGGGCGGATGCACTCGAGCAAGGCCTGGACGGCCTGCCGCGCCGGGACCGAGCGGCCGCCCACGACGTCGACCAGCTCCCCTTCCAGGCCGTACCGGGCGGCCCGCCACGTGGCGGCTTGCACCAGCTCAGGGGGCGGCAGCGGGCACGGCTCGCCGCGTTCGGCCTGCTGGTGGCAGGTCCGCACCAGGGCTCGGATGAGCCCGGCCACCATCACCGCGTCATCGACGGTGAGGCACACGTCGGTCACCCGGAACTCGAGCGTGTCGAAGCGAGCCGAGGGCCGCACGTCCCAGAACAGTCGGGCCGGGTCGTCGATGACGGCGGCGTCCAGCAAGAGGCACAGCAGCTTCTCGTACTCGGCGTAGGACTCGAGCACGCCCGGGGTGCCCGAGGTCGGCCAGCGCCGCCAGATCTCGGTACGGAAGCTGCCATAGCCGGTGTCCTCACCGAGCCAGAACGGCGAGTTCACGGCCGGTGCGAGGATCGTCCCCAGCCAGGGTCGTACGCGGTTCATGACCTGGATGGCCATGTCGCCGTCGGTCATGCCGACATGGACGTGGCACCCGCAGATGATCTTCTCCCTGGCCAGTCGCTGATAGTCACGCTCCAGGCCGATGTAGGACTCCTTGGGGGTCACGTCGTCCCCCTCGCGGTGGGAGAAGGGATGCGTGCCGGCGGCGGCGATACGAGCTCCGGTCCGCTCGGCGGCGGCGGAGAGCTTGCGGCGCAGGCCGACGATCTCGCCGCGCAGCTCCTCGAGCGTCCAGCACACGGGCGTGCCGGTCTCCAGCTGCGACCGCTTGAACTCGGGCTCTACGTTGTCCCCGAGGTCGCGCTGGGCCTCGGGCAGGATGTCTTCCGCTTGTGAGCGCAGACGCCGCGACTCCGGGTCGACGATGAGGAACTCCTCCTCCACGCCGATGGTGAAGGCATCGTCGTCGGGCACGGACGCCCTCCCTCTCGCTGGTGGCGACCGAGGGCCTCGCGACGTAGGTCGTACAGCCGTCGGTGCGTCTGGACACCTGTCGGCTGGCTGCTCAACCGCAGCGGTCTTCTTCCCGCATCCCCTGCCGGCCAACCATCACGAGCTCTACCGGCAGATCCGACTCTGCTCCTCGGCGTCGACGGCCTGATCCGACGAGGAAACAGAACAGCCCGACGTGGTCTGGGCCCCCGAGGGCCGGACCAGTGGAGCCAGGGCACCAAGCGTCAACGCGACGATCGGTACCAACAGTCCGACCTGCAGCTTCCGAGTCATCGCGCTCCTCCCGGGGCACCAAGCCGTACGTCTCCGCCGTCACCCTCCTTGTTTCGTCAGGATGGGATCCGGGTTTGACCCGGCTCCGGTGGGCCTAGGGCGCGATTCCCGCCCGAGAAGGATGGATCACGCGGCCAAGACCAGCCGCACCAGGCCACCCAGGAGCGAGAGGGCGGCAAGGACCGGCACGACCACGAGAGCCGCCGCCGTCAAGAGCCAGAACGAGGGAGCGGCCAACTGGGCCAACACTCCCCACGATCCGACCACGTCGCTGTAGTCCCGCACCGCCTCCCGCACGGCACGGATGGCGGCGACGACCCCGCCGCGGGGCCGCTCCAGCCGGGGATGGCGCAGTTGCGACCCGCGGCGCTTGACGACGTCTTCGAGCTTCGCCGGCAGCTCGACCAAGGAGAGGAGGGCGAGGCGCACGTTCAGGAGCCACAGGGCGGGGGCGAGCAGGACGGCCAGCAGGGCCAACGCAGCTGAGGTGCCCCGCCACCAGTCGTTGACCAGTCCTCCGGTTGCCACCCACCAGAGCAGCCCCCCGAAGGCTGCGCCGAGCAGCGCAGCCACCGAGACCAGGCGGGCCAGCCACGCCGCCGGCCCTTCGATCCGGGCGATCGCTCCGGTCAGGCGCTCGAGGCGGGGGTCCGACACGCCCTTGTCTTACTCGCGGTGACGGGCGCCGGCCGCCACCGCGCCATCCGGACTCAGGCGCCGTTCCGAAGGACAACCGCTGTGGCCGACGCCTCTCACCCTCGCGCCCGCTGGGCCTGGCCGCGCCGGGCGCTGGCCGTGTTGGGAGCCGGCCTGCTCACCTGCTGGGCCGGGGCGAACGCCTACGCGGCCGTCGCCCTCGCCCACGGCGGGAAGAACACCGTCGAGGGCCGCGACCCCGCCTCGGTGGGCCTCAGGTTCTCCGACGTGTCGTATGGCGACGGGCGCTCCGCCTGGCACGTCCCTGGTGCAGCCGGCCGGCCCGTCGTCGTCGTGGTCCACGGCTACGGCAACAGCCGCTCGGCGACGCTCGAGGTCGGCCCTCCCCTCCACGAGCTGGGCTACGGCCTCTTGTTCGTGAACCTCGGTTACGTCTCGACCGGTGGCCCCTACGGAGGGGGCCAGCGTGAGGCGGACGACGTCGCCGACGCGGTGGCTTGGGTCGGCCGGACGCTGAAGCTCCCCGTGGTCCTGCTCGGCTTCTCGGCCGGGGCGCTGGCCGCCTTGTCGGCGGTGGCCAGCGGGGCCCCCGTGGCCGCCGTGGTCTCCGACAGCGGCTTCGTCGGCTTCCGCGACGTGGTCGCCTTCCGCGCCGGTGTGCGTCGGGCCTTCACCGCCCCCCTCCCCCTGCTCTACCCACTGGCCAGCGGGGGGAGCCACCTCGTCGACCTCGGTCGCCAGCTTCGAGGCGGTTCGTTCCGAGCTCCCACCCTGGTCGTCCAGGGCACCGCAGACGAGACGGTCTCACCCTCCAACGGGAGGAGGATCGCCCGCCTGACCGGCGGCCGGCTCTGGCTCCTCCCCGGGGTGGGGCACGCCGACGCCTTCCACGCCGACCGGCTGGGGTACGTGGCCAGGGTCGACCAGCTGATCCGCGCCGCCCTTCCCGGATCGCCAGCATCCTTCTCGGTCCCCTCGGCGCTTACCCCTGTGTGCGGAACGGCCGATGACAAGGCCGGACCTGCGATGTGCCCGAAGCGGCGACAGTGAGAGGAGAGCGGGAGATGCCGAACGACGAGGAGCGGGACGAGCTCTTTGCCCAGAACCCCCCCTGGGGCCTTCGCCCGGCGTACCTCCAGAGCTACCAGGACGCGCTCCGGGAGCTGCTCGCCGACGATGACCACTACGCCCGGAGCTCCCGGATCGACACCAGGGGCGGCGGCCAGCGCTGGTGGGCCGAGTACGGGCTGATCATGATCCTCGTGATGATGGCCACCCTGGTGTGGGCCTTGGTCGATCGGGACACCTCCTCCTCCACCTCTGGCCACCAGTACGAGAAGTGCGCACCGGATTATTCCGGGGGTTGTTGAGCAAGGGGCGCCGTCGGTCGCTCATCTGCGCTCGGCCTCCCGCCGTTTCGGCGACGATCCGGGGGAGGGGGGCCGGAGCCGAGCCGCCTTCAGGTGCGAGCAGTCGTTGAAGGAGCGAAGGAGCGGGCCGCTCTCCACCATGGCTATGCGGCTGATGGCGGCCAGGTCCAGGTGCATGCGGAAGGCGACCTCGTCGCCCACGCCGAGGGCCCACGCCACCGCCGCTTTGATCGGCGAGACGTGGCTGACCACGACCACGTCGGCATCGGTGGCCTCCTCGGCGAGGCCCTGGCAGGCCGACCGGACCCTACGGGCCAGCGTGGCCAAGGACTCGCCGCCAGGGGGCTCGAAGTCCGGATCGAGCCGCCAGCGCCGCCACACCTCGGCGGGCACGTCGCCGAACGGGACCTGCTCGAACACGCCGTAGTCGAGCTCGATCCAGCGCTCGTCCACCTCCACCGGCAGGCCGATGGCGGCCGCTGTCGCCCTGGCCCGGACCAGCGGGCTGGAGAGGACCCGGGTGGGGGATCCGACGGCCGAGGCTGCCGCCGCCGCCTGACGTAGGCCCAGCTCGGTGAGGGGCTGGTCGCTCCGGCCGAGGAGGAGACCGGTCGCGTTGGCCGGGGTCTGGCCATGGCGCACCAGGATCAGCACGGGACGCGCACCCTCAGCCGGCGAGGTCGCGCCCGAGACGGCCCGTGCGGGCGAAGGCCCTCCGTCGTTCGGTCTCCCCGAGGTGGAACCGCCTCCACCACCACACCAGCGCAGCCAGGCCCACCGCCTCCTGGAGGGCGACCACGGCCACGGGGCGGGCCAGGCTGGGCAGCGCGTCGCCCGGAAGGGTGGCGCCCGTCATCGGCCACCAGAACCCCGTGGTCCGGGTCCACATCCCGTCGAGCACGAGGTGGAGGAGGGTGCCGACGGGAAGAGCCAGCAGGCGGCGACGGAGGCCACGACGGCCCCGCGTCGCCACCATCACGCCCACTAGCAGCATCACGCTGGCCGCCAGGGTGTGGGCCAGGCGGGGGCCGCCGAAGGGCGCGTCGACCACGTCGGGCAGCAGCGCCCCCACCATCACCAGGCGGTAGTCGATGGCCGTGTCGCGGAAGACCTGCCAGACGAGGACCACGGCCAGGCCGGCGAACCACAGGAACATCCTGGTGGATCAGCGGACGAGGATGCGCCCGCACTGGTCGCAGAGCACGAGCTCGTCGGGGGGCTTCTTCTTGATCCGGGCCAGCTCGGACATCGGAAGGGTGAGGTGGCACCCCGAGCAGGAGCTGCCGACCAGCCGTGCCGCACCGACGCCACCCAGCTTGGCCCTGAGCTGCTCGTAGGTGTCCAGCAGCTCAGCGGGCACAGAGCCGGCCATCCCCTCCTTGGCCTGCTCCTGCACGGCTACCTCGGCGTCGATGGCCGCCTCCGCCTCGGCGAGGGCCACCCGCAGCCGCTCGGCGTCCCCGTCGAGGGCGGCCCCCTCCGCCTCGAGCTCCGAGACCTGCTCGGCCAACGGGTCCGCCTCCTCCATGGCCGCCAGCGCATCGCTTTCCACCAGCGACCGCAGCGCCTTCAGCGAGTCGATCTCGGCTGACATCGCCTGCAGGTCGCGCGAGGCCGAGACCGCCCCCGAGTACAGGCGGCGGTCGATGTCGGCGATGCGCCTGTCGAGCCCCGCCACCTCGGCCTCGAGCTTGGCCTGGCGCTCGGCGACGAGGCCGTGGCGGGCCCGAGCCGCCGTCAGACGCTCCTGGACAGCCGCCTGCTGCTGCTCTCGGGCGGCCAGCTCGTCCCGCTCGGGGAGGGTCGCCCGGCGGTGGCGCAACCGGTCCGCGGCGGTGTCCCTCTCCTGGATCTGGAGCAGCGCCTCGAGCGGGCTCACCGTTGCGAGAACGAGGGTGGCGGCGGGGGCGGTGGGGGCGGCCGCGTGGGGAAGGAGTAGGGCTCGTCCGTGGACGGGTCACGACTGCGGGGCGGCCGGCGGGGAGGCTGGCGCACGACGGGATCGTCGTCGTCGAACATCGGCGGCGGGGGTTCGAAGGAGGGCGGCCGTTGCGGCTCGGGCTCGGGTTCGCGTCTCGGTTCGACTGTGGTGGTGTTGGGGACCTCTTGGTCCTCTTCCTCCTCCGCCGTCTTCACCGAGGCCCGGTCGCCGATGAACCGACCGCCGGGGATCAGCTTCGGGTCGGGGGGAGGGATGGGCAGCGCAGGGAGGCCCTTCATGGCCTCGGTCATGAAGGCGGACCAGATGCGCGCCGGGTAGGTGCCACCCGCCACCCGGATGCCTCCGACGTTGAGCATGGGCACGTTGGCGCTGGGCGAGCCCATCCAGACAGCGGTGGTGAGCTGAACGGTCGAACCGACGAACCAGGCGTTCTCGTGGTTCTGGGACGTGCCCGTCTTGCCCCACACCTGCCGGCCGGGGAGGCGGGCCCGGGTCCCCGTGCCCCGCTCGACCACCGCCCGGAGCACGCTCATGGCCACCCGGGCGTTCTGGGCGGACACCACCCGGCGACCCTCGTCGGGTCCCTCGAAGACCACCTTGCCCCGACGGTCCTCGACCCTCTCCACGAAGCGCGGCGCGTGGTAGACGCCGTCGTTGGCCATGGTGGCGTAGGCGGCGGCCATCTCCAACGGCGTCGTCTCCTGGGCGCCGAGCGAGATCGAGGGGTAGGCCTGCGGCTTCTGCTTCTTGAGGGCCAGGCGGTTGGCCATGTCGACCACCTTGTCCAGCCCCACCTCCAGTCCCAATCGGGCGTACGCGCAGTTGACCGACTTGGCCGTGGCGTCGGTGAGGGACATGACGCCTCCGGCGGAGCCCTCGTAGTTGCCCGGCGTGTAGGGGGCGAAGCCCGGTGGGGACAGGGTGCACGGCGAGGTGCCGTCGATGATGTCGTTGGGCCCGTGGCCGGCCTCCAAGGCGGCGAGGAGCACGAACGGCTTGTAGGACGACCCCGGCTGGCGCCCGCTGCCACCCCGGCCGGTGGCCAGGTTGTACTTGGTGGCCCCGAAGTTGTCGCCCGCCACCATGGCCCGGACGTATCCGGTGGCCGGCTCGAGGGAGACCAGCGCCGAGGTGAACCGGCCCTTGGTCAGCGCCGCCGGCAGCACGCGGTCGCGCCCCGCCTGCGCTTTGGCCTGGAGGCCAGGGTCCAACGTGGTGTGAACCCGAAGCCCCCCCTTGAACAACGCGTTGTAGCGCTCGGCGGGCGTCTCGCCCAGGCGGGGATCGTCGAGGAGGGCCTGCTTGACCTCCTCGACGAAGTAGTCGTTGGGCGGAGGCAGGGGGGTGTGGACCCGGTCCGGCAGGGGCTCGGCGCGCATGGCAGCGGCGTCCCCGGGCGAGAGGTGACCCTGCTCCACCATGCTGTCGAGGGCCAGGTTGCGCCGAGCCTCCGCCACTCGGGGATTGCGCACCGGGTCGTAGCCCACGGGGTTCCGGATGATGCCGGCCAACAGGGCCGCCTGGCCGGCGGTGAGCCGCTCCACGTCGGTGTTGAAGTACGTCTCCGCCGCCGCCTGCACGCCGTAGGCGCCGTTGCCGAAGTACACCGTGTTCAGGTACCGCTCGAGGATCTCCGTCTTGGACAACTTGTCCTCGAGACGCACGGCCAGGACCGCCTCCTTGACCTTGCGGTCCACGCTCTTCTCGGGGGTCAACAAGGCGTTCTTCACCAGCTGTTGGGTGATGGTCGAGCCACCCTGTCGCACTTCCCCCGCCGAGACGTTGGTCACGAGGGCCCGCAGGCTGGCCCGCAGGTTCACCCCGCTGTGGTGCCAGTAGCCGTCGTCTTCGACGTCGAGTATGGCATTGACGACATGGGCAGGCACCTGGGCCAGGGGCACCGGCGAGCGGTTCTCCTCGGCGTGGAGGACAGCCAGCACCTTGCCGTCGCGGCCGTAGACCACGGAGTTCTGGGCCAGCTCCCCGAGCTTGACCAGGTCCTGGGGGCGGCCGACGTCGCCGGCGGTGAGCACACCGTGCACCTCGGGGGCCAGCAACGCCACGCCCAGGGCCAGGCCTGCTCCGGCCACGCCGATCACGACGAGCAGGCGAGTCACGAGGCGCATGCCGCCCCAACGGTAGTGGAGGCTGGGCCGCTCCTCGTCGCGGCGGCGTGCGGTAACTTCCGGCCATGACCAAGGACATCACCGATCGGCTCGAGGAGCGCCAGGCGCGGCGCGAGGGCCACGCCGGCGAGACCGGCGGGGAGACCCTTCGGGTACCAGTGAACGTCTACGAGACCGCCGAGGCGTTGGTCGTCATTGCCCCCCTTCCGGGGGTCATGCCCGACGACATCAACGTCGCCGTCGAGGACGGCGAGCTGCGCATCACCGCCGCTATGCGCTCTCCGGCGCCGAAGGAGTACCTGATCCACGAATGGCACTACGGGCCCTACGAGCGCACGCTCGAGCTTCCTGAGGGGTTCGACGGCGGTGGCACGGCGACCTTCGGCAACGGGCAGATCGCCATTCGCATCACTAGGGGCGTGGGAGGCGGGCCCATACCGGTGAAGCCGGCGTAGCGGACCGCCCATCCTCAGCTCACCTGGACGGTGCCCTTCATGGTGTCCGGGTGGACGGTGCAGGTGTAGCCGAACGAGCCAGCCGTGTCGAAGGTGTGCTCGAACGTGCCCGAATCCGTGGTCTCGCTCTTGAACGAGCCGTCGTCGGCGACGACGTTGTGCGGGATGCCCTTGTCGCGGAACCTCCATGTCACGGTGTCACCCCTCCGCACCGAGATCCTCTCGGGCTTGAAGGCGATGTCCTGCAACACCACGACCTTCCCGCCCGTGTCGGCACCGGCATCGCCGCCCGTGGCTTCCGTGTCCGAGTCACCGCCGCACGCGAACATGAGCACCAGGCTCAGCGCGGCGGTCACCGGAACCAGACGCTTCTTCACGCAAGCCCCCACTTTCGACGTGCTCGTCCCGCCCGTCGGCGATCCTACCGATCCTCCCGGGCGACCGTGGCGGGCGGGACGACAAGGGGTTCGGGCGTGAAGCTGAGCTATGTCCTGCCGCTCCGGCGTTGGCGGGTGGAGCCCCTCGAGGAGCTCACCGCCTACCTTCGCTGGCTGGCACCCCGAGCCGAGGTCATCGTGGTCGACGGCTCCGCGTCCGACGTCTTCGCCACTCATCACGCCGCGTGGGGCGAGCTCGTCTCCCACGTCCCCGTCGACCCCACCCACGACGGCCTCTACGGCAAGGTCAACGGGGTCCTCACCGGTGTCGAGGCCGCCCACCACGAGCGCGTGGTGATCGCCGACGACGACGTCCGCTACGACGAGACGGGGCTGGCGCGGGTGTCGGCCCTGTTGGACGACGCCGACCTGGTGAGACCACAGAACTACTTCGACCCGCTGCCGTGGCACGCCCAGTGGGACACCGCCCGCACCCTCCTGAACCGGGCGCTGGGTGGGGACTACCCCGGCACGTTGGCCCTGCGCCGGTCCGTCCTCCTCCACGCCGGTGGGTACGACGCCGACGCGCTGTTCGAGAACCTGGAGCTCATGCGCACCATCCGTGCCGTCGGCGGCCGGGTAGTGACCCCCCTCGATCTCTACGTTCGCCGCCTCCCGTCGTCGGCCGGCCACTTCTGGTCCCAGCGGGTGCGCCAGGCCTATGACGACTTCGCCCTGCCCGCTCGCATGGCGGCCGAGCTGGCCATGCTCCCGGGCGCGGTGGCCGTGCTGCTCCGGCGGCGCCCGGCGGTTCTGGGTGCGGCCGCCCTCGGCTCGGTGGCTGCCGCTGAGTTCGGCCGGCGCCGGGCCGGTGGAGCGCCGGTGTTCCCGGCGACGTGCTCGCTCTTGGCCCCGGTCTGGCTGGCCGAGCGGGCCGTGTGCGCCTGGGTGGCGGTGTGGCAACGCCTCGCCCTGGGTGGCGTGCCCTATGCCGGCACCGTGCTGCGGAAGGCGGCCAACTCGGAGCGGGCACTGAGACGACGGCTGGCCCAAGGCGGCGGCACCCTCGGCTAGGGCGCCCCACCGCGGCGGCCGCCGCTCGGGACCTCAGCGCGTGGAGCGCCCGGATCGGCCGCCGCTCTCGCTGTGGAGGGCCCGGAACAGCGACTCGGCCGACTCGATCCGCTTGAACAGCTCCTGGCCCGCCTCCTCGAGCCGATCGTGTTCGGCCTGCGCCTCGCGCACGATCTGGTCGGCCTCCGCCCTGGCTCTGCTCAGCTGCTCGGCCGCCTTCTGCTCGGCCTCGGTCCGAAGGGCCTTGGCCGACTTCAGGATGGCGTCTGCCTCGTCCTCGGCTGCCTGCTTGAGCGACTTCGCCTCCTCCTGCGCCGATCTGGCCGCCTGGCGGACGGCACTGGCCTCCTCGGAGGCCGTTCGGCGCAGATTCTGTGCGTCCACGTTGGCCGCGGCCCGCATGGCCTCCGCTTCCTCCAGGGCCTCGCGGCGGAGGGCCTCGATCTCCTCGTGCAGGGCCTGACGAGCGGCCTCGGCCTCCTCGTCGAGGCTGCGGCGCAACTCATAGGCCTGCTCCTCGGCGCTCTTCACCACCTCGTTGGCCCGGTCGGTGGCGAACTTCACGATGGCGGCGATCTCGTCGCCGATCTGGAGGTGCCAGTCCGACACCGGGGGCGTGGGAGTGCTGCGAGCGGCGCCCGTGCCGACGCCGTCCCGGAGGGGCGCCACCCGCGACATGGCGGCGGGCGTGTCGTCCTCGTACGGCCGTGACTCGTCGACCTCGTCCTCCGAGCCGAGCGTCCACGACGACGAGGACTCCGCCGACTCCGCCGGCTCGCCGTCCCCCAACCGGTACGGTTCGTCCTCCTCGTCCGGGGCCGCCTCGGGCGGGGCGTCGGTGATCCCGGAGCGGACGCGGACCACCTTGGGCTTCCTGGACCCTGCGGTCCGGTCGGCCGGCGCCGACCGGCCCGCCGCCGACCTCCGGGCCGTCCTCGGCCTTTCCCGCTCCGGCTCCGGCTCCGGCTCCGGCGCGGCGTCGGTCTCCGAGGCAGCCTCGAACTCAGCGGCCACCTGCCTCAGGAAGCGGCCGACCTCCTCTTGGTCATACCCGCCCAGCTTGACCCGGAAGGTCTTGCCGGTGAGCTGCGCGGGGGATGCCAGCCAGCCGGGGTCGCCCGACTCCTCGGACTTGCGGTGGCCTTCGGCCACGGACTCAAGGAACCTTCTGACCTCTTCCCGGTCGAAGCCCCGCCGCTTCACGGCGAACTCCCGGTTGGCGATCTCCACAGCGGTCAGTGGCATGGTGCACTCGATTCTTCCAGGCCAGGCACCGCCGCCCTCGGCAGCGGCCTTCTCGGCAGACAAAGCATAGAACCGACGACAGGTCCCATCGGGGTACCACCGGCGGGAAGCGTCGCCGACCGAAGGCGAGGGCTTCACCGGCCGGTGGCGAACGGCCGACCGCGGGCACCCTCCCGTCCATGCCGATGAACCGCCAGGCCCCGTGCCCTAGAGTGGGGCACGAGAGAGTCAGTGGGACTTGCTCGCAGTGAAGAGATCAGAAAAGAGAAAATGCGTTGGCAACAGGAACCGTGAAGTTCTTCAACTCCGAGAAGGGCTTCGGCTTCATCTCTCGCGAGCAGGGCGACGACGTCTTCGTCCACTACTCCAACATCCAGGGCAGCGGGTACCGATCCCTCGAACAGGGCCAGCACGTGGAGTTCGACGTGGCCCCCGGCCGCAAGGGCGAGGAAGCCCAGAACGTACGGGCCATTTGAACCAGGCATCACCCGACGGGGCCGCCTGCACTCGTGCGGGCGGCTCCGTCGCAGCAACGGCAAGATCGCCCCGCCGGCGCCTTCTGCGCCCGGCTGGTTCTTGCCCCGCACTGTGCCCGAGTCGGAAGGGAGGTCCACATGGCTGGCCAACGAAGCAGCTTCGGAAAGCTCCAGCGTGACCGAGCCAAGAAGGAGAAGGCGGCCGCCAAGCGCGAGCGTCGCCACGAACGGGTGGCCGACCAGGGCACCTCGAGCGACGAGGCGCTGACGGCCGGCGCGGGTCGCCGCTCTGGGCCAGAGGTGTCGGCCGACCAGCTGCTCGGGCTGATCGAGTCGATCCACCAGCGGTTCGAGGCGGGGACGATCAGCTACGAGGACTTCGAGCAGGAGAAGGCGGACCTGCTCGGTCGTCTCCCGATCGACTAGGGCGTCGACCGCATGGCGCCGCCCAGCAAGCCCGAGGTGCAGGTCGCCGGTGGAGAGCCGCCGTCGGACCTCCTCGTCGAGGAGCTCGAGGTGGGCACGGGCGCGGAGGCCAGGCAAGGGTCGAACGTCGAGGTTCACTATGTCGGCGTGGCCTGGTCGAGCGGGCGGCAGTTCGACGCCTCCTGGGACCGGCGCTCCACGTTCTCGTTCCGGCTGGGAGGTGGTCAGGTCATCTCCGGCTGGGACCAAGGCGTGGCTGGGATGCGGGTGGGAGGACGGCGGCGCCTCACCATCCCGCCGGCCCTCGGCTACGGAAGCCGGGGCGCCGGTGGCGTGATCGCTCCCAACGAGACGCTCGTGTTCGTCGTCGATCTCGTCGGAGTGCAGTGAGGAGCCTCCTGTCGCCCAGCACGCCGGCGTTGGGAGTGGCAGGCGACCAGTAGCGTCGCCACCGTGGGAAGGGAGTACGTCTTCATCGACGAATGGGACGTCGATGCCCCCGCTCGCCGGGCGTCGCGTCTCCCCTAGTGCGACGCGCCGGGGCGGCCCAGCCGTTGGAATCGCCGGCCAGCCCAGCCCCGACGATGGGCGGCCCAGCCCTCCGCTAGGGAGCCAGGGTCGCCGCCACGCCGGCGTGATCCGAGGGCCACAGCCCGCTGGCGGTACGGTTATCGGGGTCCGCTCCGTAGATCCGCGACTTGACGATGCCGACACCCTCAGTGGCCAAGACGTGGTCCACCCGGTGTTCCAGAGCACCTTCGGCGGAAGGGTCGTTCAGGAGCTCGTTGAACCCCGCCGTGTAGCCGGGCTCGCCGGGATGGACCACCGCCCAGGTGTCGATCAAGCCGAAGGTCACCAGGGCGGCAAAGGCCAGGCGGTTGGCGGGTACCGGCAGGTCAGGACCGGAGTTGAGGTCGCCGACCAGGATCACGGCGCCGGGTGCCGAGCCGACCGGGCCGGCGGGGGCGATCAGCTCCTGCGCCTGCTGGAGGCGGACGGTGGGGTGGAATGCCTCGAGATGGGTGTTGACGAAGCGGAACGAACGCCGGTTGACAACGGCGTCGACCGACACCCAGCCTCGATCCACCTCGATGCGCTGGCCGAGCCCGGTGGTGAGCACGAGCTTCGCAGCGAAGTGGTCGGAGTGTGGGACGCCGAGGACCACCTCGTCGCCCAAGCCGGCCTTGACCAGGATGGCGTCGTTCTGGAGGAGGCGAACGTCGCGGAAGTACGGCGCCCCGGCCGGCGCCTCGAGGTCGGCCTCCGGCTGCACCCGCACCACGTCGTAGGGGGCACCGATGGCCGCCAGCTGCTGTCGGAGGATGGCGATGAAGTCGTACACCACGGTGGTGGCCGGGGCGGGATCGCCGAGGAGGCCGGTGTACCAGATGGCCGCCTCCTGGATGCCGACCAGTACTGGGTCGGCGTCGGCGATCTCCCGGGCCAGGGACTTGGCGCGCTCGGGGAAGTCGGTGTGATGTACGACCGAGAAGATGTGGGCGGTTGCGGCGAGCAACTCCGGGGTGGTGGACGCCCGCATGGCGGGATCGAGGTTCGCTCCCAGGTAGAGGTTCCGGGTCATCACCTTCACTGGCCGGGGGCTGTGGCCATCGACCGGTGACCCGAGGAGGCCCGCGGCGACGACCGCAAGGCCGAGCGGGAGCGCGGCCCGCCGCAGGATGCGGGTGATCCACGAGCACGTCTCTACCTCGTTCGCGCTGCCCGCCCGGAGACTTCTCATGCCGCGATCCTTTCGCTGCCGTGCAGAAGGGTCGCCACCCGGGAAGCCCGGCCCCCACGCGAGACAGCTCGAGGTGTCGTCCCCACAAGAGCGCGCCCGCCCGCCGGTGATACACGTCGCCGACAAGGCATCGGTGCTGTCGGTCTCGAGCTCGAGCCTCCTCTGGACCCGGTGGTGAAGGGGACTTCGCGTAGCGGAAGCCACATCTGGTCTTAGATTCTGCGCTGGGTCCCCAAGCACCACAGGAGGTGAGGGGTGAGATCCCCTCGACGGCTGGACCGATGTCCGCCAACGGTGAGCACGAGGTGACCTCCCAGTCGAGTCGACCAACAAGGAGGACACATGCGAAAGCTCTCGTTCCGTCCCTCGCTCACCTTCCGAGGCCGCCAGTTCAAGGGCCTGCGGGGCTGGGCCGGCAAGCCCTTGCACCCCGCCCTCTCCGACATCCCCGTGGGCGCCTACATGTTGGCCGCCGCCTTCGACGTGATCTCGTTCATCGGCCAGAACCAGGAGTGGGCCCGGGA
>JALYGF010000051.1 GCA_030777325.1 Actinomycetota bacterium
GCGAGAACGAGGGCAGCGCTGCCAGTGACACTTCGGGCCACGCCAACGTCGGGACCTATAGTGGCGGGCTGACCCGTGCTGTTCCGGGCGCCATCGCGGCCGATGCCAACGCCGCTACCGGCTTCGACGGGGTTACGGGGCGTGTGTCGGTTCCCGACCGCCCCGAGTTGCGGCTGAACGGGTCCTTCAGCATCGAGATGTGGGCCCGGTTGGGCTCCTTCGCCAACACCTGGCCGGGCCTCCTGCGCAAGGGCCCATCTTGGACCGCCAACGGCTACCTGATCTGGTACTCCTCAGACGGCCGTGTCTACTTCAAGCGAGACAATCGAGAGTTCCGAACCGCCCCGGGCGTCATGGTGGCTGACCGCTACCGGCACTTGGCGCTCACCTACGACGGCGCCTCACTGCGCATTTACATCGACGGAGCCCTGCACAGGACCTTTGCCACCAGCTTCCCGGCCGGGACGAGTACCCAGGACTTGGTCATCGGCCAGGGGGACCACCCCGGCCGGCAGTTCCTCGACGAAGTGGCCATCTACGACAAGGCCCTTCCCGCCTCCCGGGTGGCCGCCCACTACCAGGTGGCCCGCGGCGGCTAGCCCCTACCGGCCTGAGGAGAAGTAAGGGAGTGGGGAGACCTTCATCGGCAACAGTTGGACGGACGAAACTGTGCTGGCCGCGTCCTCGGAGTGACCCCCGAGCTGCCGTAGGGCCGACGGATTGGTTAATGGTCTCTCGGTCGTTTCCCTTGCTTGGTGGCGGCCTTCCGCAGTCGCTTCGCACGCCTTGACGACTCCGCGGTGTGGGCCCCGCCTCGCGGATATCGCCATGACGGCCGGGCGACCCAGCGATGACGGCACAAGAGCCGGCTGACGGCCAATCGGACGTGCCCTCGCACCGCACGACTTCGGCACTTATCTGGGGCGCCCGGTAATGCCGCCGTCCCGCGGACCTCGATCGATGAAGCCCTGTGCGCCCTACCCAGATGGAGAGGGCGTAGCCGTCGATCGGATGGAGCGTTCTCTCGATCAGCGCAGCGCGGTGCGGAACATCGTGCCCCCTGTTCCCTGGTGCTGACTGCGCCGCAACGACACCCCTCGTCCTCCCACATCGTCGTCACGACCGCCCAAGGTGCTAGGGGTCGAGCCAGGCCGTTCGGGCCCTCGGTTCCAGCCCAATGCGGTGAGACCAAGCTGCAAAAGGGTTCCTGCAATGTTCCTTGACAGGTACCCCTAGCGCACCGGCTCCGCGAACTCAGCGTGCCTTTTCAGTGAACCACCTGCCGCTGTCGCCGCCCAAGCCGGTGGACCTTGCGCGCGTCAGGCACAGAGTCGGACGGGCGATCTGGGCGCGCGTTCGGTGCGGGGTTCGCTCCTGGTGAATCGCCCTGGTTCTGATGGAGACTCGGTTTACGCAACCTCGCCGGTGTCGACGGGGTTGGTGAGACGGTAGTGCTCTTCGAACTCGATCGGTGAGATCTTCCCGATGGAGTGATGGATCCTGGTCGTGTTGTCACGATCAGGGCAATGATCCCAAGCACGACGAAACCTACGCTGACGGGACCCCATTTGGTGGTCCACCAGCTGTGAGAGTGGTGCGTGGCGGGCTGAGGGTACTCAGTACCCATACCGGCAACAGTCAGGGCGGCCCAATTGGAGCGCTACCAAGGTGTGGACCGACAAGTGAGATGGGGATGCGGCGACGAGATGCGTGGTGATGGATTTCTCCTCATGGCTGCGGAGTTCGCCGACGGCGTGGGAGGGGTCAAGGTGGAGCGCCCGCAGCGCAGCGAGGAAGAACGACCTTGAAGCCGACGAGCGGCGGCACAGGATGAGAGCCCGAGGAGGCATCCAGCCGTGCTCAGGTATCGGGTCGCCGCGTGTTCATCTGCGTGTCGGCCGACACCAAAGGCAAGTGACAGTCGCCGGGACGCATGTAACGGACTGGCCTCCCTGACGATTCATCCGTTGCGGGTCCTTCGCATCCGATGGGCTTGTCGCAACCGTCTACTGAATCTGGAGGAAGTATGAAGATGAGAAGGCTGTTCGCAAGCATCGTGGCTGCCGGAGCGATCGCCGCGGTGGCAGTGGTCCCGGCCTCTGCGAAGGGTCGTCCGCCGTGCCCTGGTGGGTCCTACGTCGGTGCTGACGGCATCGTCATCTGCCTCAAGTAACCCCAAGCCAGAGGGTGTAACGATTCGTCGCCGACGGCGATCAACCGTTCAGCCAACCACAAGCCCGATGGGACGAGATCATCATCGGCAGGAATAGGAGGACACATGGGACTCGTCGCTCTTCTACTGATACTGGCGCTGCTCTTCGGCGGTGTCGGTCTCTTCGTTGAGGGGTTGAAATGGCTCCTCGTCATCGCCGTGGTGTTGCTCGTTGCCAGCGTCATCTCGGGCGCGTTTCACGGCGGCGGCCGTCGGGTCGGGGCGCGGTGGTGAGCAGAGGGGTACAACCCGCTGAGCGTCACGATGATCCGATCACTCTCCGATAGCGCAATGGCGCGCTATTCGAGGAAGGAGATCAGTGCCGGCCGGGTTCACCTACGGTGGGCCCGGCCGGGCGTTCAGGCGGAGCTCCACGTTGACTGACGCGCTCCTGGCTCCGGCCACGGGATGCGCTAGAAAACCCCACGACTTCGCCGACCGGCGGCAGTCAGATGGGAACCGCAATTCGGTGCCACGAGATGAGCGCTTCGAGTCAGTGCTGCGAGCCGCTCAGGCCGGCGAGGAGTGGGGCTTCGAGGAGCTGTACCGCAGCCTGCACGCCTACGTGCTGCGCTATCTCCGCGTCCAGGCACCGCGGGAAGCGGAGGATCTGGCTGCCGAGACATGGATGAGTGTCGCTTCGGCGCTTTACCGATTCACTGGGGACGAAGGCGCCTTTCGAAGCTGGGTCTTCACCATCGCTCGCCGGCGCGTGGTCGATTACATCAGGCGGTCGTCGAGGCGGCCGGGTGACTACCGGCCCACGGTGGAGGTTGGTGACGGTCCAGCACCCGACGACACCGAATCGGTGGCGATGGCTGCGGTGGAGACGGAGGAGGCGCTCGCTCGGATCGGTCGCCTTCCCCCTGATCAGGCGGAGATCGTGTTGTTACGGGTTCTTGGCGGGCTGAGCGCGGACCAGGTAGGCGACCTCGTTGGCAAGCCGCCCGGGACAGTGCGGGTCCTCCAGCATCGTGCCCTGAAGCGGTTGGCTCGAGACCTGACTACAGAGCGTGTAACGCCACGACGGGGAGTGACGACTTATAGAGGCAGGACATGGACATGAACGACGAGCTCGACGAACAGACGGCTGATCGGCTCTTGACGGGCGAGCTCGCGCCGGAGGAAGTGGCGGCCGGCTATCGTCAAGTGGCCAGCCTCCTCGCGGCTACCCGAGCTGAGCCGTCGGCGGCCGAGCTGTCCCGCCGAGCGGACACCGTGCGAGCGATGGCCGCGGCCAGGCGTGGCAGCGGCGAAGGAGTCGACCCTTCGGCACCAAGCTGGGCCGGACGGCTGGCCCGACGGCGCAGCATGCGCCTGGGCGTTGTGGCCGCGGCCACGACATTGTCGTTGACCACTGGACTCGCCGCCGCAGGTCTGCTGCCCGACCCACTGCAGTCCATTGCCTCTGGTGTGCTGCCTTACTTGGGCGACTCGTCGCCCGCCTCGGAGGATCAAGGGCCCGCTGGGCCACCGGCGGAGACGCCGCCTCTCCAACCCGGCCAGGCCACTGAACCTGACTCGGCAGCAGGGGGGGAGGCCCTCCCGGGCAGTCGGTCCGGGGCCCCGGAGGGGAAGGAAGCTGGGTCTCAGCAGGCGCCGACGGCGTCCCCCGGGCAGGGCAAGCAAGCAGCCAAGGCGATCCTGTGGGCCGATGCGACTCGGTCGGGTGCACACCTCGTGGTCAGCTTCTGGGAGACCGGCGTGAGAGCGGATGCGGTCACCGTTAGCGCCCGAGCTGACGCCACCGCGAGGTACGGCTGCGTGAATCGAAGTGGCAGGAACGAGAAGCCACGCAAGGAAGCGCGCGTGGCAGGTGTGAGCGAAGCAGGGCGTCAGTTCGCAGCGGTCAACGGAGAGACTCGTGGTGCGCTGACGCTCACCCCACCCGCCCCAACGGGCGTCTCCTGCTCGGCGGGGGAGGCTCCGCAGTTGCTCGGTGTCCTGTACTCACGAGTCGTGATGCTCGACGCCACGACAGGGGCGACGACCACGATCAACCGCACGTTCCCGGCCACACCCTGACTCCAAGTCCTCGTTCCTCCGCTCCGTTGCCGGCCGTAATCCATAGTCGCTCGACGGCGAGGCGAACCACTGGGCTGGCGTCTCAGGTGGCTTTGTCAGGTGGGAGGATCTGCTGTAGCTCTTCCAGTGTCTCGACGAGGGCATAGCGCCTCGTCGGGAGTCACAGTTCTTTGGCCTCAGCTGCGCCTGGGACGTCTCGGTGATGACGTGCACATAGGCACCGACCACCTGAGTCAGTGCAGCAGAGAGCTGGTTGGCCGTCTGGTACCCGGGCTGGCTGCTGTGCACGACCAGTGCACCGTCGTCACGGAGGCGGGGGTGGGCCAGGCCCAGCTTCTCGAGAGGTTCTGGAGCGCAGGAGCGTGCGCTCGCACTTCAGCGGCGGTGGCCTTGCGATCCGAGACGACTGCCCTGGGCATGTGGTCATCGTACCGGTGACACCCCTGCTCCAGCTCCCGTCCATCTGCAGTCGAACCCGACTAGGGACAACCCATCTTCTTGCCAACATCTTGCCAACCGACTTTGGGTTGCTATGGACCGCAGGAGCCTGCAAGTCGAGCTATTGAGCGATGAAATCCCTGCTCAGCGGTAGCATGCGGAATTCCGGTCACTTTGCCAAGGTGAGGGTCGCGGGTTCGAATCCCGTCGTCCGCTCCAAGCTCCCTGTCACGAACGTGGCCGTGTAATGCGTCGTCCAGCCTGTTCGCTCTGTTTGGGTCGGTGTCATCGAGCCAAGGAACTGACGGTCTACCGAGCGGTTGGCGTCAAAGTTGGCGGCGTGTCGGGGCTACCAGAGGGCTGGATTTGCCGTTGCGGACGAAGATCGCCGTTAGTCTCGACGCGCGTCCGGCGCGGAAGCGTGCGAAGGCTGTGGCGCGTCCGGCGGAAGGCCGTCGCTGACGGGATATGGCTGTGCGATCGCTGCCCGACCGCCGCCTCTATGAGCAGGCGGAGAATTCCACGATCGACGCAGGGGCGCTCGATGAGGAGAACTATGTCGAGGACTACCTGATGATCGAGCGGGTGCACCCATGCACGCTCTGGTTCGAGGGTCACATCGGGCCGGTAAAGGTGCCGAAGGCCGCGTCCGACGTCGCCCAGCCCGGCTGGTCGGTCAACTCGTGCTCGGCCGAGCGGGCGACACGTGGCAAGTGCTCGAAGTTGACAACGTCTACCCCTGACGGGGGTAGGCATTGCCGGGGTCACGCCACCGCGGCGATAGTCATGCCCTCGGCCGTCGCAGCAGTGAGGAGCGCCTCGTCACCCGCGACGACGACGACGTCGGGGTCACCCACTCGATTGGCGGCGGCGAGGTGCACAGCGTCGTAACCACCAAGGCCGTGAATCTCGGCGAGGTGCCCTGCACTTCGAGCGAGCTCCCTGTCGACCTCGACGAGATCGAACTCCTCGTATGTGGAGTCGAACCCGGTCACGGCAGCTCGAAGCTCACGAGCGGTCAGCCTTCCGAGGCGACGCGCCTGGGCGAGGGCAGCGCGACCCTCGGGGTAGACAAGCCGGACGCTCACAACCCGGTCAGCTGCGTCCCACAGCGATGCAGCACGAGCGGAGCCGGGCTCGATGACGAGCAACGGCAGCACGGCAGAGGTATCGAAGTATGCGATCACCGCCGGTGGTCGGTGACAAGGTCGGAGACCGTGCCTTTGGACTTGATGGGCTGACCAGCACGGCGCTTTGGCCGCTGCGCCGGCGTCACGACGCCCTCGGCGATCAACCGGTCGAGGGCGCGCTCCGTTCGGATAGGTAGCACCCGGGCGATGGCACGCCCCCGATCGGTGACCACGACTTCTTCACCGTCGCGCACCCGGTCGAGATATCGACTTAGGTTGTTGCGCAGCTCCCTGACGCCGACTTCCATGGCGGGCACTCCTGCTGTGATGTAGCCACTTATCATATATCATCGTAGCCACATTCTCGTGGTAATCAGTAAAGGTGTCCGGTAGTGCGAGCGTCGTCGCACCCGGTTCCAGCTTCGGAACGACCACTAAGGCGGCGGCATCTCAGCCATAGCGCGATGGGCCTTTTGCGTCACCGGAAAACGACCGCAGCCCGTCCGTAAGTCGATGACATGCTCGTTGACCCACCGGTCCGGCGGGGCGGCGAGGTGACGAACTGCACACGGTGGCCTGCTGGTGTCATGACATCGAGGCCTTCTGTACGCGTGCCGGCAAGTTGGCCGCCGAGCATGACGGCGACGTGACTGGGAGATCGGAGCCTCGTCCGGTCTGAGCGCATGCGGCGCCCCGCCGTCGCCGTAAGGGGTAGCGTGCGCCTATTCCGGAGACGGACTGGAGAAGCACAGATGCGCCTATCCAAGCTCCTGACTAGCCAGATTCCACGGGTTGCCGGCTTCGTGGGCCGGATCCCTTGGTTGCGCCGAGTCATCAGCCGGCGGGTGATCAACGAGGCCTGCAATGCCACCTCGCCGCGGCCGCGCCCCTTCTCCATGGCCAGCGACTACACGACTTGGCGGGGTCTCACCGACCGCAGGTTCACCGGCCGCCACCTTCCGGCTGCGGCGCCGGAGAGGTTGGAGGGGCTCCCGAGTGAAGCGGAGGTGACAGCGCTGTTCCGGCGGGAGAAGGAGATCAAGTCGACGGATACCAGCGTCATGTTCGCCTTCTTCGCCCAGTGGTTCACCGACAGCTTCCTGCGGACCAGTCACGAGGAGGGCAAGTTCGGGCAGAACACGTCGAACCACGAGATCGATCTGTGCCAGATCTACGGCCTGAGCGAAGAGAAAACCACGATGCTAAGGGCACACGAAGGTGGCCGACTGAGCAGTCAGCTCATCGGCGGGGAGGAGTTCCCGCCGTTCCTCTTCGAGCCCCGCCAGCCAGGCGGTCCCCTGGTCTTCAAGAGCAAGTTCAAGGGCCTTCACCACGAGCAGTTCCTTACCGAGGTCATCCTCGGGGACATGCCCGATGAACGGAAGGACTCAGTCTTCGCCGTGGGGCTGGAGCATGGGAACTCCACGATCGGCAACACGATCATGAACGTCCTGTTCCTGCGCGAGCACAACCGTGTGGCCGGTGTGCTCCAGCAGGCCAATCCCGACTGGGACGACGAGCGGCTCTTCCAGACGGCGCGCAACGTCATGATCGTCATCCTGCTCAACCTCGTGGTGCAGCAGTACATCATGCACATAGCCCCGTTCGACTTCCCGCTCGAAAACGTGGCGTTCCTGGCGGAGGGGGCCCGATGGAACCGGTCCAACTGGATCGCCATCGAGTTCAACCTCCTCTACCGCTGGCACTCCCTGGTCCCCGACGCAATCGGCCAGGGCGACAACAGGCTCGAGCCGCATGACTTCCGCAACAACAACCCCCTCGTGATCTCCCGAGGGATCGAGGAGCTGATCTCACAGTTGTCGAACGAGAAGAGCGGCAGGATCGGTCTGTTGAACACGCCGCAGTTCCTGGTCGACCGCCACGACCACACTCCGGACCAACCCTCGGTCGAGGAACGGACGGTCGGCCTGATGCGCAAGGCCCGCCTGGCGTCCTACAACGACTACCGCAGAGCGTTCAAGCTCAGGCCGCTGAGGAGCTTCGAGGAACTGACGGGCGACATCGTGGTCCGAGAGCGGTTGCAACGGCTCTACGGCGACATCGACAGGCTCGAATGGTACGTGGGCATTTTTGCCGAGGACTATGGCGAAGAAATGATGATGGGCGGCCTGCTGACTGCCATGGTGGCATACGACGCCTTCACGCAGGCTTTGACCAACCCCCTCCTCGCCCGCAACGTCTACACCGAGAACACGTTCTCACCGGACGGGCTGAAGGTGATCGAAACCACCAAGACCCTCCAGCAGATCGTGGCTCGGAACTCGAACCCAGACAAGCACGTTCACACCAGCTTCAAGGTCTGAGGCGTGACTACGTAGATGGGCTTGCCTCGACGGTGACTGCCTTGCGAATGGAGCTCTGTCGAAGACGCCGCAGCTTCTTGGCCTTCCGCCGGGCGCGGAGCCCACGCAGCTTGGCCGCCTCGACGTCGATCGAGTCCCCGAAGGGCAGGACGGTCACTCCCTTGACGCACGCCTGGTCCAACTGGGCTTCCCACAGCGTGTCCTGAAGGTAGGACGCAGCTTTGGCCAGGGTCTCCTTGATCGCCTTGGCCGAGATGCCCAAGCCACCGACCACGGCGGCGAAGGAGGTGACACCGGTCGCCGCATCTTCGGTGATGACGAAGGCCATGGCGATGACGCCACTCACCACGCCGAGCAGGAGAAGAAGGCCGAACCAGTACTGCTTGAGGAAGTTCGCAGTCAGGCCCCGGAGTCGTCGCAGCAGCGCTGTACCGGCCTGGACGTAGTCGTCCGACGACAACGTGTCGGTGGCCAGCTTCTCGCCCGTCAACAGCGAGCGCCATCGGCTCCCCTGTTGGACCAGGGCACGAGCCACGATGGCACGGTCCTCCACCCTCTCGCCATGGTCGGCTGCGGGGGACCGCCGAAGGATCGTGTGCAGCAGAGAGCGCTGGGGTTCCGCTTGGTTGCGACCGTCCATGTTCTGCAGCACCCAGTTCTGCCAATGGCTCACGCTGCCCAGCACGGTCGTCGCCGCGTGGGCAGCCAGGAGCGATTTGAGGTCTCGGAGCCAGCCCTCGACGTCGTCCATCCGTCCCGGGCGAAGGTTGCCCAGGGCGGTGGGATCTCGGCTGGGCCGGAGCGTCAAGTCACCCAGGGACTGGCCCAGGCGATAGGCCTTGGCTAGGTGGCCGTCCATTTCCGTCAGCGCGCTCAGCAGCTTGAGGTGAAACTCCCGGACGTTGGCCGGGGTCCTGTGCTCCTCGGTGAGGACGCCGACGTCGGGCAGTGCCGAGACCACAGGCGCACCGGCGATGGGAAGCGGCGAGGTGTTGTTCAGCTTCCGGAGACTGCCCTTCATCTGGCCCACCCGTAGTTCCAGCTCCTCGGAGGGCGAGAGGTCCAGCACGTCGGGCTGTGTGGCGGTCGACTCAGGACCGGCACCACCTTCCTCGGTCCCGGGACCATCTGCCTGCTGCCGAGTGATGCCGCAGGCCACGTCGAAGATGTGAGCCACCTGCCAGCCGAGGCTCAGCGCAAGGTGCAGAGTGGCACGCGGCGGGGGCTCCGCCGCAGAGTGCCGCCTGTCCGAGGAGGGCTTTCCCTTCCCGACCTTCGCCTCGGGTGGCTGCTGGCTCTCCTGGACTTCCGGGGACGTGGTTGTCATGGAGACCTCCCAGTGCGAGGCATTCTACCTGCGCGCTCTGAGCCGATAACGGAAAAGGAGATGGGAGCCGGCAGTTCATTCGACGATTGGCGGTCCTGTGCAGGCTGCTCTCCGGCACCCCAATAGGGAGCAGCCGGTAGCTTCCCGTGGCATGGGCGGCGGCGGCGCTTGTGGTGGCGATGAGAGCGTCATGGCAGGAGCGGTCCCAAGCCGAAGACAGCGACGGGAGACAGTCCTCTGGAGCGTGCTCGTCGTGCTGCTGTCCGCCCTCTATGCCGGAATCGCCGTCCTGCCTGCCAGCGTCAGAGCTCTGTCACCGACGGTGAATCACATGTTGTTCGGCGTCGACCAACTTCGACCGCTGGGACCGTTCGCCGCCCTGCTCCTCGTGCTCGTCGTGGTGATCCTTCGACTTCCGTGGCACTGGATCGTGCCCCGCATCGCGGCAGCTCTGAGCACCGTGGAGAGCCTCGGGTTGCGGACCAGGGTGCTGTTGACGCTCGGCGTGGGCGTCTACAGCTTTGTCTGGTTCATCGGCCTCCGGAACCAGTTCATAAACCCCGACGGGATGGCATTGGCGGCCAAGATCCGCGCCGACGTACCGGTGCGAGGCGCGCACCTGACCCACGACGAGATCCTGGAGCTCTACGTCCACTCTCGCTTCTGGCATTACACCAGCCTGGCCTTCGGATGGTCGGTGGAGTACTCGTACCAGTTCCTCTCGTCCCTCGCCGGCGGTGTCTTCGTGGTCGTGCTTCTCATCTTCAGCTGGGAGTTGCTCGGGAAGAGGCGCTGGACAGCCCTGGTGCTCGGAGTCGGGTCGGCCGGCTTCATGCAGCTCTTCTTCGGAGACGTCGAGAACTACACGCTGGTCACGCTGCTGACGCTCGTGTACTTCTTCACCGGCTACCTGTACCTGGAAGCCAAGACCAGCCTGCTCGTTCCGAGCACCGTCCTGGCGGTGGCCATCTGCTTCCACCTCGTTGCGGCCTTCCTGCTGCTCAGCCTGGCCTACCTCTACCTCGTGGCCCTACGCCGCCGGCAATGGCTGGCCATTGCCGGGGCGGCCGTGACCCTCGTTGCCATCCCGGCCGCTGTGGTCGCCTACTTCCACTATCACGGGCTGCCCTTGGAGGTCATCCGCACCACCAACGCCTTCGGCCAGGCGGGAAAGATCCAACGCTTTGCCACGCCAGACCTCGCCTATCACGGCCAGGTCACGAGCCTGCTGTTGCTCCTCTTCCCGCCCGTCCTCTGCTTCGTTCCCCTCGTCGCCTACCGTCGAGTTCCCCTCGACTCGTTCAATGTCTTCATGCTTCTCGCCGCCTGCGTACTGGTGGGATACATGTTCATCTGGCGAGCCCAGCTGGGCGTGTACAACGACTGGAACCTCTATGCCGCAGCGGCGCTTCCCCTGGCCATCTTGTTCTGGCACAACTTCGCTCGAGCCGAAGGCCTGCGGAACAAGGCCGGGATCGGTGCGGCCCTGATGGTGACCTCAGCCGTCCACTCGTACGCCTGGATCATCGCCAACCACTTCTGACTCACCTACGGGACGGCCTTCGACACCGTGCCAACGTCCCCTGCGCAGGCGGAATGCGATGTCGGCGGCGGCCAGCAACTCCCGGTCACCAGCACTGTCGCCGTAGGCGTAGAGGATGAGGGGGGCGTCGCCGGCCCAGGCCCTGAAGCGCGCCGTCTTTTCGGCGCCCCGGCAGTTCACGCCCGCGATCCTTCCCGTCAGGCGCCCCCGAGGGTCGGCCTCGAGGCGGGTGGCCAAGGTGGCGTCGAAGCCCAGCAACCTACCGATGGGATCGACGTAGATCTCGGGGGAGGCCGACACGATGACCAACTCATGGCCGGCGCGCTGGTGGGCCCGAACCCGCTCCAGGACGGCTGGGCGCAGGCGGCGGCGGACCACCTCCTCGGCGAAGGAAGCTGCCGTCGTCCGCAGGGCGGACACGTCCTGGTGGTGGAGAAGGTCGGCCAGGAGGGATTCCTTGGCTCCGTCGCGGCCATGTCCCACGGCGATGGCCCGGGTGAGGATCAGCGAGTGGACGACCAGTGCCCGGGAGACCCGTGTGCGGCCGCGGGCCCGGCGAAGGAAGGGCAGCAGTGTGTCGCCGCGGGTAAGGGTGCCGTCCAGGTCGAAGGCGGCAATGGTGCGCGCCGGCGTGGTCATACTTCGATCCTGCGGAACAACGAGCGTGGGAGGTGGCGGATCCCGGACATGACGTAGCGCAGGTGGGGTGGAGCCCAGGCCTGCTCCGATCCGCTCTGGAGGGCCTTCACGATGACCTCGGCCACCTCCTCCGGCGTTGTCGAGAATGGCGGTGGGTCCAGGCCGGCCGTCATCCTGGTGTGCACGAACCCAGGCCGAACCAGCAGGACGTTGGCGCCCGAGCCCACCAGGCTGTCGCCCAGGCCCTCGAAGAAGGCGTCCATGCCGGCCTTGGAGGAGCCGTACACGAAGTTGGACCGCCGAGCCCTCTCGCCCGCCACCGATGACAGTACCGCCAACGTGCCGTGACCCTGGCGCCGCAGGTGTTGGGCGACGTGCAGGCCCACCGAGGCCGCCCCAACCAGGTTGGTTCGCAACAGCGCTGCCGCGTGCTCCGGGTCGTCCTCGGCCGATCGCTGATCACCAAGGACGCCGAAGGCAAGAAGGGTCACGTCAATGTCGCCGTAGCCGGTGAATGCGCGGGCGACGACATCGGCGTGGGAGGCAGTGTCGTCAGCGTCGAAGGCCATCACCTCGACCCGCTCGGCACCCAGGGCTCGCAGCTCAACGGCGGGGGCCTCGAGGGCGGCGGGCCGACGCCCGGCCAGCACCACGGTGCGGGTGCGCCGGGACACCAATGCCCTGGCCGTGGCCAGTCCGATCTCGGAGGTGCCGCCAAGCAGCAAGAGCGATTGGGGGAATCCCAGGGCATCCTTCATCGGATGTGGTCACGCTCGACGAGGGAGAGCCGGCGGTCGAGATCCGACCGGAGTACCCCGGCGGGATCCACCTTGGCTTGCACGCGACGCCACTCTTCGAGTCGGGGGTACATGGCGGGCAGGAGCTCTGGTCTCAGGCGGGAGTCCTTCGCCAGGTAGACGCGGCCGCCGGCCTCGGCCACCAGTTCGTCCAGCCCGTCCAAGAGAGTCGCCAGTTCGCCCCAGCTGGCCGGAGCGTCCAAGGCCAACGTCCACCCCGGGATGGGGAACGAGAGCGGTCCTGGGTTTGCGGGGCCGAAGCGCTTCAGCACAGCGAGGAAGGAGGGGCAACGGGCCACGCTCAGGCACTCGAGGACCCTGCCCAGCACGGCCTCCTCGCCGAGCGGGAGGGCGAACTGGTACTGCACGAGGCCACGCCTCCCGTAGAGCAGGTTCCAGTTCCGTACCCGATCGAGAGGATGGAAGAAGGCGTCCACGGACTGGATCCGGCCTCGCTCGAGAGACGGGGCCGTGGCGAACCACAAGGCGTTAAAGGCCCGCACGCTGGCTTTGTTCAACAGACCCGAAGGCAACCAGCGTGGGGCGCCGGCGACTGCCTTCGGGTCGAATTGCAGCGCCGAATGGCGCGCCCGATCGGGCACCTCTTCGAGTCGGGCGTGATGGCCGCGGGTCAGAACCGACCGCCCGAGTGAGCTTCCCCGGGCCAGGCAGTCGACCCACGCCACTGAGTACCGGTAGCGGTGGTCACCTCGGACCATGCGATCAAGAGCGTCGTCGAGGTCTCGGGCACGCTCGGTGTCCACGCGGACGAACGCCGTCTCCACTGGGCAGAGGCGAACCGTGGCGTCCACCACCACGCCGGTCAGGCCCATCCCGCCCGCAGTGGCCCAGAACAAGTCGGGTTCCTCTTCGGGGGTGACGTCTACAGTGCCCGTCGGCGTGACCAAGGTGAAACGCTCGACGTGGTTGCAGAAGCTGCCGTCGACGTGATGGTTCTTTCCGTGGATATCGGCGGTCAGGGCACCCCCAACGGTGACGTGGCGGGTTCCGGGGCTGACCGGGACGAACCAACCGAGCGGCAGGAGGAGGTGCATGAGCGCCCCAAGGCTGATCCCGGCGTCGACCTTGACCACCCCTTTCATCCCGTCGACGTAGTGGACTTTGTCCAGTCCGGTGAGGTCGATCACCACGCCCCCGGCGCACTGGGCCGCGTCGCCGTAACTGCGTCCGAGCCCGCGACCGATGACACCTCGTCCCGGGGTGGCACCGATCAGGGTGTCCACCTCGTCGCTTCGGGCCGGTCGGGCCACCGCTGCGAGGCTGGGCGCCGTACGTCCCCATCCGGTCAGGACGTCGTCGAGAACCGCTCCTTCGCCGGGCCGCGTTTTGCCGGTGTCAGACGGCATGGATGCCGACGGCAACGGTCGCCATCCACATTACGACCAGCACCTGAAGCGGGCGGTCCTCGAGGAGGAGCTCCTCGGGACAGCCACCCTTCCCGGCGTCGAGGAGGAGGACGTGGCGCAGGGTGACAAGCACGAAGGGGACGATCGAGAGGGGGAACCACACTGCGCCCTGGGCTGCGGCCGCCTTCTCTATGGCCCACAGGACGTAGGCGGCGACGGCCACCGCAGCGGCGACCGAGCGCACACGGTGCAGGAAGCCGAGCGAGTAGGTGCCGAGGGTGGAACGGTGCTTACCTCGCTGCTCACCCAGATGCATGTGCTCAGCGGTGCGCTTGCCCGAGACCAGCAACAGGGAGCCGAACGACGTGACGATCAGGAACCAGTGGGAGATGGGCACGCCCACGGCTACACCGCCGGCAACGGCCCGCAAGACGAACCCGGAGGCGACGACGGCCAGGTCGGCGATGGGAACGTTTCTCAGCCAGGCGCTGTAGATCGGCTGCATGGCAGCGTAGGCACTCACCACCAAGGCAAGCCGCCACCCGGCCACGGCCTGGGCCAGAGCCACACTGGACAGGAGGAGCAAGCTGCCGAGCACCTTGGCCAAGCCGACGTCGAGTGCCCCGGCCGCGATCGGCCGCCGGCTCTTGGTGGGATGAAGGCGGTCGGCGGCCACGCCCAAGGCGTCGTTGACGAAGTACGTGCCGCTGGCCGCGAGGCAGAACACGACGAACGCTCCGGCGGCGGCCGTGACCACACCTGAGTCGGTGAGGACCCCAGCCGTACCCGGCGCAGCGAAGACCAGCAGGTTCTTCACCCACTGCCGGGGCCGTGCCGTCAGGAGCAGCGCGCTGAGCTCGAAGCGAGCCGCCGGCTGAGGGACCTGGAGAGCTCTGGCCTCCAGGGTCGAGTCGGTGGCACCGGCGGTCCCACAAGCGATCTCCAAGGCCTGGGCGTGGGGATGATTGCTCATGAGGGCGTGCCGCTCGGAGACGCTATCGGTTACGGCGGGTCAGATCACGAGGGACCCGTTGTTGGCCCAGTGGGTCATCAAGAACCCCTGGAGGAGGGCCAAGGTGACGGTGAGGGCCTGGTCGGCAATGGGTCTCGAAGCAGTGACCCGGGCGGCGACCACGTACAGCGGGAAGATCACCACGGTGTAGCGCACCATCGAATACCACACGCCATAGGACATTGGCGGGAGCACCGAGACGAGCAGGAACAACAGGTAGGTGACGCCGAACCTTTTGGCGAAGAGGAGCGTCAGGGCCAAGACCACGATCAGGTACCAGCCGTTGAAGCGCCAGACGGGATTCTCGCCGGTGAGGTTGTGCCACACCGCCGAAAGGGGGTCCTGGAGACGGTGGCCCCACGCAGTCACCTGGATGCGGGTGAAGGCCAGCCCATCGCCCGTCAACGCCTCGTTGATGCCCATGAACACGAACAAGCCGGCCGGGAAGCCGGCGAGCCAGAGCACCTCGGGCCCTACCCGGCGGAGGGAGCGACCTCGCTGTTCCAGGTACATCCACAGCAGTGGGAACGCAACGAGGATCCCTGGAGCGCGGCTCAGGGCGAGGAAGAATCCGAGCACACCCACCGCCCACCACTGCTTGGTGCGGGCGTAGTAGAAGCACGTCACGGCCAGGGCCAGGAAGAGCGACTCGCTGAGCATGGCCGAGAAGAGGAACGCGGCGGGCGCGGCGATGAGGTACTTCACTGCTCGTCGCGCCGTAGCGACGTCGTCGTCCAGCGCCACGAGCCGGTACAGGAACACGCAGGCCACGAGGAAAGCCACATTGGACACCACGAGGCCGCCGATGAAGGGACCCCCGACGAGCCACCCCACTGCCCGAGCGAGGAAGGGATAGAGCGGGAAGAAGGCGTAGTTCGGAAATGGGCCTTCGAGCGGAAAGGGCTTGTAACCGTCCTCGGCGATGCTCAGGTACCAGGAGCTGTCCCACTGGCCCCAGAGGTCGAGAAAGGGAACGCTCGAGTAGGAGGGCCCGATCCCGAGGGGTTGGGGATGCACCACCGGCCCGGGAGTCAGGTCCCGTGAGACCAGTCCGATGACGACGAGGACAACCCTCGTCAACATGAAGACGCCAACGAGGCCCGTCACCTCTCTGCGCCACGGCGCAACCCGTTCCTGCCGCCCAAAGGCCTTCGACGGCGGCGCCTCGTCCAGTTGCCGTGCCGGAACGAGGAAGCGGGCTTCGAGGGCGGCAATCCGTGCTCGCAAGCGGTCCAGCTCGGTGGGACCCAGTCGTCGCAAGCTCTCGGTCTCTGCGTGGTGGCGCCGGGGCCTGGAGTCCATGACTCGCATCAGCGTGGTGCACAGACACCAAGGCGTCGAGCGTCCACGCTTCGCAAGGTCGTCGAAGTGGCCGCCGGTAGCCTGATCGGCCATGGCGCGTCCGCCGTCGTTCAGCTCCGTGGGGCGCGTCCTACGAGCCGAACCTGAGCGGCGGCTCCGATGGCTGTTGGCGGTGGGCCTTGTCGCCCTCGCCGTGCGGATCCTCTACGTCGTGCTCGTGCTCCCGGACTACGCCCCCGTCAGTGATGCCTTGCACTATCACTCGCTGGCGGCTGCGGTGGGAGACGGCCGGGGGATGGTCCATCCCTTTCCCCTTGGCTATCCGCACGCCACGGCTTTCAGGCCACCGCTCTATCCATTGCTGCTGGGCGGCGTCTACGCCGTCACCGGCCCCAAGCTGGGAGCGGCCCAGGTTCTCAACGTGGCGTTGGGCACTGGCGTCGTCGTGCTGGCCTCACTGTTCGCGTGGCGTCTGGCAGGTGGAAGGGCGGGCGTCGTGACCGGACTGCTCGCGGCGGTGTACCCACCGCTCGTGTTCAACGACGGCCTTCCTCTGAGTGAGCCCCTGGGTTTGCTCCTCCTCGCCGCCATGGTGCTGCTGTTGGCAAGCCACCGAACCGTTTGGGTGGGCGTCATCGGCGGGCTGCTCCTCCTCACCCGGCCCAGTGCACAGTTCTTCGTCGTGGTCCTCGCGGTGTGGGTGGTGGGGCGCCTGGGCTGGAGGCGCGCCTCGTTGTTCGTCGTATGCATGGCGCTGGTCGTGACGCCGTGGGTCGTACGGAACTGGGTCCGCTTCGGTACCCCGGTCCTGGTGACTTCCAACGGCTTCAACCTAAACGCCATCTACTCGCCCGAGTCCAAGCTGTCCGGCGGTTTCGTCGACGGGTTCTTCGATCCTCGCTTCGCCCAACTTCGGGCCGGGATCACGGACGAAGCAGAGTTGGACGCCGCCTTGCGGCGCCATGCTCTGGCCGAGCTACGCCGAGATCCATGGCACGTGCTGCGGATCGCGCCTGGAGGACTTCAGAACATCCTCGAGCCCGAACCGGGCCGCAACGACGTCGCCTTGGTCAACGACGGTCGCAACGTCGAGCTGCAGGCCTGGAGTGTGCCCTTCGCGTGGTACGTCCTCGTACTCGGCGTGGTCGGGCTCTGGATGCTGCGGCACAACCCGGGTATCGGACCGCTGGTTCTGGCCGCCGTGGTGTTCACGGCCCTGAGCGCGGTCACCGTGGCGGCCCCGCGCATGCGGGCTCCGCTCGACCTCGCCTGTTGCATCGGGGTGGGCGGCTTGGCCGCGCAGTTGGCAGCTCGTTGGGAGTCCCGCCGGCTCCGCCTTTCGACCGAGTGACCCGTTGTTCCCGAACGGGCTCCCTCGGGAGGTGCACACACTTGCACCAGGCCCTGGAACGCACGATCAGTTGCCGTTGGTGCTCCAGTGCCAGGGTTCCCGTGGCAGGTTGTAGAGGCCGAAGCGGCTGGCGTTGCCCCTGAGCCATTGGAAGGCTGGGTTCCCGCTGCTGATCAGCCGGCCATTCCAGGTGAAGTCGATGGCCAGCCCCCGCTCGTGCATCGACTGCCCGGGGCGGGCCGTCGGTGGCCGGCACTGCGAGGCGGGCTTGTTGTAGACGTCACCGCCGCAGTTGGCCCGCCGGGCCGCGATCTGCGCGTCGGAGCTCCTGTAGCCCCCGCCGCTCAGTGAGAACCCGTCCGCCTGGGCGGCGGCCAGAAGTGACTCCACCTGGCCGGCGATCTCGCTGGCGACGACGATGCCTCGTACGGTCGTCAGGTTCCCGGGACCGGCTCGCACGGTGGGACCTGAGGGTCTCGAAGCTCTGCGCGGTGCCCGAACCGCCACCCTTGCCGCCAGAGCGGCCTGCCGGCGGGCGATCTCGGCGGCGAGCTGGCCGTCGATGGCGGCCAGCGAGTCGGCCTCGGCCAGCGCCTTCTCCAAGCGGTCTTCGACCGAGTCCGCCATCTCCTCCTGCTTCGCCTGGGACTGCGTGAGCTCTCCCAGCCGGTTGTCGACGTCCCTCCGTCGGGCGGCTGCCTGCTGCTCCGCCTTGTCGGCCGCCGCCCGCTGGATGGCCAGGTCATCCCTGGTTGCGCGCAGCTCGTCGACACGAGCCGCTCCGGCACCCATGGCCGCGCGCATCAGCTGCTGCTTGGCGACCATCTCGGGCAGCGATGAGGACTTGAAGGCCGTCACCACCTCGTTCGAAGGTCCGCGGACATAGGCGTCCACAGCCTCCCGGCGCATGGCGCCGCGTAGCCGGCCGAGCTTGGCCGCCGTGGCCCGTTCGGCTTGTCGGGCAGTTGCCGCCGAAGCCGCAGCCGCCTCTGCGGCCTGGGCGGCCGAGGCGGCTGCCGCCTCCTGGCGACGGAGGTTGCTCTCGACCGCATCCAGGGCCTGCTCGAGCTCGGAGTCGCTGGCCTTCAGGACGTCGACCTCGGCCGCCTTCTGGGCCCGCTGTGCCTGGACCTCCTTGCGCTTGGCACCGGGGTCCGACGACCGCTCGGCTGCATGTGAAGGCGACACGACGCCGGTGACGAGCAGGAAGGTGGCGGCGATCGCCGTGACCAGGCCCCGAACCCGTCGAGTGCACACCAAGAGCCGCTCCCTGCGTTGTGGACGTGACCTCACCGTCGGGGCGCGGCGCGCCGCGGGTCAATCGGCTGGTTCGCGCCAAATGGTAGCTGCGCACTAACTTCAGTGTCTAGGACCGACCCCTGCGGGCCCCTTGTGCCTCGGCTGCCAGTTCAGTTGAGGCGGGAGCGTTGCAACTTCGCCTCCGCCCGCGCTCGTTGTGCCGAGTCCTCTGGTAGCAGGTCTGCCAGGTCCTCAAGCACGGTGGCGGCCTCCTCGAACCGGCCCAGGGCAGCGTAAGCCGAGGCCACGTCGGCCATCTCGGCCACCGTGTCGGCGGGAATGGTGGTCCGAAGACGAATGACCCACCCGGCCGAGCGAACGTCACCTGTCGCCAGGTAGAGCTGGCGCAGGTTGGCCAGCATCCTGGCCAGGATGGCGCGCTTGCCCACTGGGGCCAGCATGGAGGCGTCGAAGACGGCGGACGGTCCGTACACCGATCGCAACAGCGCCTCACAGGTGGCCTCGTCGACGATGCGTCCGCCGCCAAAGGGGTCAACGAGGATCCTCGGTTCTGCCCCGTGTCGAACCAGGAAGTGTCCGGGCATGCCGATGCCCTCCAAGGGCACGTCCACTCGACGCCCGACCTCCATCGTCACCACGGCCAGCGAGATGGGGATGCCGAGCCGCCGCTCCAACACGTCGTTGAGGAAGGAGTTCCGGGGGTCCCCATAGCGGCTGGTGTTCCCCGAGAACCCCAGCACCTCGAACAGGTGGTGGCGCAGCCCATCCAAGTCGCCGGGAGCGCAGCCTCGGGCTGCGTCGTCCAGCCGGGCGAGCTCGGCGGCGACGTCGAGCCCGGGGTAGGCGTGGGCGGCGATGAGCATGGCTGCTTCGTCGAGCGGCATGTCGTCGTCGCTCCTGTGTACGAGCTCGGCGAAGCGAGCCGTGGCTTCGTCCCGCTTCGGATCATCCAAGTAACGGCCTCTCAGGTATCACGGGTTGCTGACCACCACCACCGGGCACTGGGCATGACGGACCACGTAATCGACGCGGTGCCCGAACGACGCTCGCTGGCTCACCTGTGCACGGCTGCGGGCCATCACCACCAGGTCGGCGTGTGACTCCGCCTTCTCCACGATGGTCTCCTCGTCGTGGTCGGCCACGACCACCTCGGTGTGGACGGTGGCGCCCAGGGTATGGCCGAGCTCGGCGATCTTGCCCACCAGGTCCTCGCCGACCTGCTGCGCCTCCTGGACCGCCTCGTCGTCACTGAGGCGGGCTCGGCGGTCGCCTCCCCGGACCACGTGAAGGACTTCGACGACCGTGTCACGGTTGGCGGCCAGGGCGAAGGCGACCTCGGCTGCGTGGCGATCGGTCTCCGCCCCGGTCACGGCAGGAGGACGCGGTGCAGCGGGGCCGCTCCCGTCTCCTCGTCCTCGTCCCGGCCCTCGGCCTCGCCCTCGTCCTCGTCCTCGTGCTTCCCATCATCCTCCTGGGCGGCAGAGCGGACGATGAGCACCGGGCAGGGCGCATCCTGGACCAGGTTGTCGACCCCCTCGCCGAAGAGGGTGCCGCCCCGCTCCGATCGCGCTCCCGAAGAGCTGAGGACGAGCATGTCGTAGCCCTTCTCCGCCTCGGCGAGCACCAACTCCGCGAATCGGCCGCCGTCATCGTCGCTCCGCTCGATCCGGCGGATCTGCGACTTCGGAAGGTCCAACCGCCGCTCGACGTCGTCGAGAGCTTCATCATCCTCCTCGTCGGAGTCTTGGGGTTGGTCCTTGGTTCCGGACTTCACGTGCATCCGGGTCACCTCGACGTCCTGTTCGGCGACCAGTAGGCCGAGGAGGCGAGCGGCCAGCTCCGAGCCGGGGGCTCCAGCGGTCGGAAGCAGGACTCGCTTGAGGTTGGCGACGAAGCTGCCGCGCCGGCGGTCCTCTGCTTCGAGGCGCTCCTTCTCCTCCTCGCCCATCTCCACGTGACCCAGTGTCCAGCGCAGGAGCGGTGGGGCCATGAGGGACGTGACGATGGCGGTGACGACGATGATCGAGAACATGTTCTGGGTGAGCACGCCGACGCTAAGGCCGATGGTGGCCAGGATGATCTCCATGGCGCCCCGGGCGTTCATTCCCGCGCCCATGGAAAGCGCCTCCCAATGGCCCAGGCGGCTCATGCGCGAGCCCAGGTAAGCCCCCACGAACTTGCCGGCAATGGCCACTGCGAGGACTATCACGGCCACGACGAAGACCTTCACCTGGAACAGGGCGCCCAGGTCCACCCGAAGGCCGGCGGTGGCGAAGAAGACGGGGGCGAAGATGGCCAGGGTGGCGTGCTCGAAGGAGCGCCGCACGTGGTGGTCGAACCGCTTGACTTCGCCGACGAGGATCCCGACGATGAAGGCGCCGAGGACGGCCTCCAGCTGGAGGGCGTGTGTGAGCGCCCCCCACCCGAGGGCCATCACCATCAGCGCAGAGATCTTCACCATGTCGCCGCCGACGTGGTTGTCGAGCAGCCGGATGACTGCGGGCACGAGTCGGCGGCCGGCCGTGAAGCTGAACAGCAGCACCGCTGCTACGGCCAGGACCGACTTGAGCGCCGTGCCGCCGCTGCCACCCCCGCCCTTGGCCATGCCGGCCACGACCGACAGCAGGATCCATCCCACCGTGTCGTCGATCATCCCCGACGCCAGGGTGACCTGGCCGATGTCCCGGCGGATGACGTTCATCTCCATCATCACCTTGGCGATCACCGGAATGGCCGAGATGCTCATGGCCGTGCCGATGAAGAGGGCGAAGACGAGGCGCTGGTCCGGCTTGGCGATGAACTCCTCGGGCAGCAGGTAGCCGAGGGCCAGACCGGTCGCGAACGGGACGACGATCCCGCCTGCGGAGATGGCCGCAGCACCCTTGCCCTTGCGGGCTATCAGCCTCACGTCTGTCTCCAACCCGGTGAGGATCAACAGCATGATGACGCCCAGCCAGGAGACGACCTCGAGGAGGTGGAACTGGGCGGCCTTCGGGGGGAAGAGCCACTCGAAGGAGCTGTTGGATATGGACCCGAGGATGGTGGGCCCCAGCACCAGGCCGGCCATGAGCTCGCCCACCACCGAGGGGAGCTTCAGCCGAACGGCCACCTCGCCGAGGATCCGGGCCACCAGGAGCAGCAGCCCGAACTGGAGCAGCACGAGCAGGAGCTCGTGGCCGCTCAGCGGCTTGATGGAGCCAAGGCCGCCCTGAGCCTGCGCCGCCCCGATGGCTCCGTAGCCGTAGGAGCCTCCCATGGGCGGTTGGACCTCGGCTTGGGCGAAGGCAATGGTCCCGAGCCCGCCGAGGACGACGAGGGCCGAGATCAGAAGGCGATTGCTGGGTCGTGTCCGCTCGAACATTCAGGTGAGCCTCTTCGGGCGCCGTCAAGCTACCCGCCTGTCGGTTTCGAGCGACGAATGGTCGGGGGCAATGGCAGCCCTCACGCCCCCGTCCGGGTCGCTATCCGGTCGAGCAGGTCCACGAAGCGGCGTGGGTCGAGGCTTGCCCGGGTGGCCCCGACGCCGTCGAGGACGTCCAGCTCCGCGAACTGGTCGATGTTCTGGTCGTTGACGGTGCCTCCGTAGATGACCTCCGGACGGGAGGCGCCGAGGCGGCCGAGCTGTTCCTTGAGGCGCTCGACCTCCCTGCGGACGTGCTCTGGGTCGGCGGCCTGCTCGGCACCGACCGCCCACACGGGCTCGTACACGACGACGACCGGCTGATTGCGCGGGTCGATCCGGGAAAGTCCCTCTGTCAGTTGCTGCTCGGACTGGCGGCTTGCATCATCGGTCGGCTCCTGCTCCCCGACGAAGAGGATTGGGACCAGACCGGCCCGGACTACAGCGGCGACCTTCCTGGCGACTTGGTCGTCGGTCTCTCCCGCCGCTCGGCGCTCGCTGTGGCCGACCATCACGTAGTCGACGAGGTCCTGCAGCATGGTGGTCGAGATCTCGCCCGTGTAGGCGCCGGCGGCCTCCCAATGGCAGTTCTGGGCGCCAAGGCGCAGCAGCGCCCGGTCCATCAGGCCTCTCAGCGGGACGAGGGAGATGAAGGGGGGACAGATGATGGGCGTGGGCAGCGGTCGACCCTGCCGGGCCCGTTCTCCGAGGGCCGCCTGGACGGTCTGGACCAGCGTGAGGGCGTCGCTCACCGTCGTATGCATCTTCCAGTTGGACAGGAAGTACTTCAGGCCCTCGCCTCCGGCCAGCTCAGCCTTGTTCAGGCAGGGGCTCCGGGCGGACCCACCGCCGCTCCACGTCCGCGACGCGGACGGCGTCGAAGACGGCCTGGACTCGGAGTCCCTCCTCAAGGGAGGGGTCGGGGGCGGTGCCCTGGCGGATCGCGGCCCAGAAGTTCCGCGCCACCAACTTAAAGGCCTCAGTGGAGCTGCTGTCGAGCGGACCCTCGGACTGGAGCTCTTCTCCGGCCCGGCCCCACCACAACATCTCGTCGGCGTCGAGCCTCACCGTCCCTTCGTCGCCGTGGAGCTCGATGACGTCGTTGCGCCCGTGGCGGGCGGTGGATACCAGGCTCACCACGGCGATGCCACCGCCGCCGAAGCGCAGCAGGAGCGCGTAGGTGTCCTCGGCGGTGACTCGGCGCACCTCGTCGTCCTCGCCCGTGCTCCGCATGGGCACTCCTACCTCGGTGGCGGCAGCCACTGCCTCCACGTCGGGGAACAGCTCGAGCAGCAGGTCGAGGTCGTGCACGCCGTAACCCTGGAGGCGGCCGCCCCCCATTCCGGCGTCGTGGACCCACGTCCAGGGCCGGGAGCCAGGCTCGGCGTGGTCGGACTGGACCAGTGACACCGACGCCATCCGGAGGCTTCCAACCACTTCGCGGGCCCGCTCGACGAGGCGCCGACGGGTCTCCTTCATGCGAAGCTCCCAGTCCACGGCCCCGACGACCCCGGCGGATCGGATCGCAGAGGCGATCCGTTGGGCGTCGGGGAGGTTTTCGGCCAGCGGCTTCTCACAGAGGACGTGCAGCCCGCGCTCGGCGGCGGCGACGGCGAACGATGCGTGCGTCGCCACCGGCGTGGCGACGTGAACCGCCTCCAGTCCCGGGAACGAGAGCAGCTCGTCGAAGTCCGAGGTCCCTAGGTCCAGCTCGGCTTCCTCAGCCAGCTCCTCGGCGCGCTCGGGGCGGCGCGACCAAACCGCTACCGGCTCGAACTCGTCGAGCTCGCCGTAGACGGGAAGCGCGACCTTGCTCCCGAAACCACCACCGGCGAGCGCGATCTTGACCGGGTTCTCCATGCCAGGTCCTCCCTGCCGGGTGCTCCTCAGCAGAAGCTATCCCATCGATTCGGCCAGCAGCCGGTAGGAGCGGAGCCGGTCGGCGGGGTCGTGGCAGACGGTGAGGACCATGACCTCGTCCACGGCGAAAGCCCTCGCAAGGTGGCCCAGCGCAGCGCTCACCTGCTCGGGGGTTCCCACCACCATGTCGCCCCGACGCTGGGCCAGGCGGGCCCGCTCGAGATCCGTCAATCCGGCCGCAGCCTCGTCGGGTGGGAGCAACGGCCCCCGTTCGGGCCCCTCGGGCCGCAGCCCCCAGGCCGCCGCCGACGTGGCCAGGCGCATGGCCTCGGCCTCGGTGTTCGCGCACAGCGCGGACACTGCCACCATCGCCCGGGGCTCGGCCAGACGCGGTGAAGGGGTGAAGCCCCTTCGGTAGCCGTGCATCACCTGGGGCCCGAACTGGGAGCTGATGAAGTGGGCAAAGGCGAAGGGCAGGCCCAGGTAGGCGGCGCAGGCTGCGCCCTGGCTGCTGGAGCCCAGGATCCAGACCTCCGGCCCGCCCGGGCCCTGGGGGACGGCACGCACCTTGGCGTAGGGGTGGGCCGGATCGAGCGCGGCGTCCACGAATCCCACCAGGTCCTCGACCTTCTGGGCGAAGTACTCGTCTCCCAGCGCGCCGGGCCGGTACTGCAGGGCGGCCTTGGTGACCGGGTCAGTACCCGCCGTCCTCCCTACTCCGAGGTCCACCCGGCCCGGGTAGAGGGCGTCGAGCAGCCGGAAGCTCTCGGCCACCTTGAGCGGGCTGTAGTGGGGGAGCAGGACGCCCCCCGAGCCGACCCTCATGGACGTGGTGCGGGCGGCAACGGCGGCCACCACGATCTCCGGGCTGGCACTGGCGAGCGACGGCGTGTTGTGGTGCTCGGCCACCCAGTAGCGTCGGTAGCCGAGCTGCTCGGCGGCCGCCGCCAAGGCCGCGCAATCGGCCAGCGCTTCGGCGGGGCTGGTGCCGGCCGGAACCGGGCACTGGTCGAGGACGCTGAGGGCGGGCGTCGTGGCCCCCGACGGCGCGGCCGAGACCGAGCTCAGGGCGGGCTCAGCCCAGCCAGGAACGGAGCTTCTTGCGGTCCACCTTCTTCCAGGCCGACGGCCAGGCGCCCCGGCTGGCGGCGGCCTCGCTCCGCTGGACGCAGATCAGCTCTCCGGCCACCAGCGACTGCGGGGCGGGCGCATCCCTGGCCGCCTGGCGGAGCCATCCCTCGGCCACCGAGGCGTCCTGGAGCTCGCCGAGCACGCCCTGCACGCCGGCGACGGCCTCGGCGAGCTTCCGCGCCTTCGCGCCCACGACGGGCGCGGCCGCCTCGGCCGCGTAGCGGACCCGCTTGCTCCGGATGCGCACCCGGTGCAGCTCCTCGGGGTCCGGGTCGGAGGAGAGCTCGCCGACCGCCTTGCGGAGATCCTTCCAGGGACGGTTGATCAGCTCCGCCAGCGTGTCGCGAGCGGGGGCGTCGGCGTCGCGCACGAGGGGCGGGGCGGACGCTCCGGACACCAACCGGTCGAGGAGGTCGGCGTAGCGGTCGGAGGCCATGGCATCGCGGACCCGGGCCCGGGCAACCTCGCGCTCAGCGGCCAGCTTGGCGAGGAGTGGGGCCAGGCCGGACGCGTCGTCAGGGGGTAGGTCCTCGGCCTGGCGGCGCAGGCGGCCCTCCAGTACGTCGGCGTCTCGAACGCGGCCCAGATCGTCGGCGAGCCACTTCAGCTCATCACGCAGGGGCTCGCGCCACTCCTCGTCCAGGACGGGCCCGAACGTGCGCAGGTCCGATCGGAGGCGGCGGGTCCCCACGCGCAGCTGGTGGACGTCCCGGGGGTTCTCCCCGATGCGCACACCAGGATCGTGGGCCAGCATCCGCGCCACCGATCCCATAAGGGCTGACCGGATGGCCTCGAGCGCGCTCGAGGCGCCGTCGACCTCACCGGGTGCGAGCTCCGGAGGCTCGAGGGCGCGGGCGCCGAGGGCGCGAACCAGCTTGGGCGTAGGGTCGGGCTTGCCCGTTCCGGCCTGGCGCAGACGGTCCACGACGGCGTCGAGCAGCCCGGAAGTAGCGGCCTCCTCGACCTCGACCTCCACCTCCCGGAACCGAGCGGTCATCCGAGCGCCATGGAGAACCGAGACCTCGTCGTCCACCACCTCGGCCACGACCTGTCCCTCGCCGTCCAGGAGCTCCACGCCCGTGCGGTGGGTGCGGAGGCGGGCCACCCCCTGGAGCGGGTCGTGGCGCACGTAGGCCCGGAGCAGGTCGACGACGCCCGTCGGTATGCGTGCTGCACCACCTTCGAACCTCACCTCACGGCGGACGAGCGCCGGGCCGTGGTCGCCTTCGGGCAGCTTCACCGTCCATCCGGCGCCATCGGCGTCGCGGTGGCGCACGGTGATCCCCCAGCGGGCCAGGCGCAGGTCCGCCGTGTCGTAGTACGCGGCGGTCAGCGTGCGCTTGGTGGGGGGAGCGGCGGTGATGCCCTCCAGCACGCCGTTCAGGTCGGGGAGCCGGAAGCCTCCCCAGGCACCGAGCTTCACCTCACGTTCGGCCACGAGGCTCACGCGGCAACCCTACTTCCGGGCGGACGGAGCGGTTCGGGCGCCGCGGTTCGGGCGCCGGGTCAGGCCGGCGGGGGCAGGTACCTGCCGACGGCAGCACCCGGAGCCTCGACCTCGAGGGCCCAGGTGGAGCCCTTCTTCGACGTCCGGTGCCCCTCCCCGGGAAGGAGGGCGTCGAGGACGACGGGGACAACGTCGCCGTGGGTGCACAGCACGGGAGTGGAGCCGTGAAGCTCGCCGATCAGGGCGAGTGTCTCCTCGGCATGGCCCTCGGCCAGTCGCTCGGTCTCCTCCACCACCAGTCCGCGGGCCCGGGCGAGGGGCTCCACGGACTGCACGCACCGGACGTAGGGGCTGGACAGGACTCGGGTCACCGGAAAGCGGGAGAGCTGGTCCACCAATGCCTCGGCTTGGCGCCGGCCCCGGTCGTCGAGGGGGCGGAGCCGGTCGTCACCGACCCACTCCGACCGCTCGCCGGCGGTGGCGTGACGCACGAGCAGGATGGTGGCGGGGTCCTGGGTGTGCTGGGCCAGGAGGCCGATGACGTCGCCGTCCTGGCGCCGGGTGACGGCGGTCAGCGCATCGGGCACGGGGAGCCACTTGACCTCGTCAACCTCTTCGTTCGGCGCGAACGCTCCTCCGGTGGGCCGCATGGCCCAGAACCGAGCCGTCTTCGGACGCCCCTTCTGGTCGGTGTAGAAGATGTCACCCAGGTGGGGGCCCAGCTCGCAGGTCAGGCCGGTCTCCTCCTCGACCTCGCGAAGGGCGCACTCCTCGTCGCTCTCCCCGGGCTCGTTCTTCCCCTTGGGCAGGGACCAGTCCTCGTACTTGGGACGATGTACGAGGAGCACCTCGGTGGCTCCTGTGCCCTCCTGCTGCCGGCGCCAGACCACCCCTCCGGCCGCCCTCACCGTCTCTTCGCCCACGGGCGCTACCGGACCGGGGGGTTGGCGCGCTCGAGGGCTCGGGCCCGAAGAGTCTCGTGGAGGCCCACGCCCTTGGAGGTACGGACCCGCTTCCAGGAGCAATTGGGCTTCAGTTCCCACGAGTGCAGGTCGTCTTCGAGGGCGAGGTCGAGTATCTCCTGGAGCCGCTCGCAGAGGTCGTCGGACTCCACCGGCGTCACCGCCTCCACCCTCAGGTCGAAGTTACGGGGCATGGCATCGGCCGAACCGATGAAGTAGCGCACGGGGCGATGCCCACCGCCACCGAAGGCGAAGATACGGGAGTGCTCCAGGTAGCGGCCCACGATGGAGCGCACCCTGATGTTCTCCGAGAGCCCGGGCACCCCCGGATCGAGGCAGCATATGCCTCGGACGATCAGGTCGACCGACACCCCCGCAGACGAGGCCTCGTACAGAGCGTCGATGACCGCCTTGTCGACCAGGCTGTTCATCTTCATCACGATGCGCCCCTGCGCCCCGGCCTCGGCCTCGGCCGCGATCAGCTCCAGCATCCGGTCGCGCAGCTCACCGGGGGCCATCAACAGCTTGCGGTAGCTCATTCGCCGGCTGTAGCCGGTGAGGAAGTTGAACATGTTGGTGAGGTCGGCGCCCAGGTCCGGGTCGGCGCTGAGCAGCCCCAGGTCCTCGTAGATCCTCGCCGTCTTGGGGTTGTAGTTACCCGTCCCCACGTGGCAGTAGCGGCGGATGCCGTCGTCCTCCTGGCGCACGACCAGTGCCGTCTTGCAATGCGTCTTCAGGCCCAGCAGGCCGTAGACGACGTGAACGCCCGCCTCTTCGAGGGCGCGGGCCCAGGCGATGTTGGCCTGCTCGTCGAAACGGGCCTTGAGCTCCACGAGGACCGCTACCTGCTTGCCCTGCTCGGAGGCGCGGATCAGCGCCTTGATGATCGGGCTGTCACCCGAGGTCCGGTAAAGGGTCTGCTTGATGGCCAGCACCTGAGGGTCGGCGGCGGCCTGCTTGACGAAGGCCTCCACCGAGGTGGCGAACGACTCGTACGGGTGGTGGACGAGGACGTCACCGTCCCTCAGGACGGCGAACAAGTCGAGGCTTCCGTCCTCGGCGCGGGCCAGCCGGGGCTGGGTCACCGGGCTCCACACCTCGTCCTTCAGGTCGGGCCGGTCGAGGTCGTGGACCGCCCACAGGCCGCTCAGGTCGAGCGGGGCGCGGAGGATGTAGACGTCGTTCTCGGACACCTCCAGCTCGTCCACCAGCAGGCCCCGCACGTCGTCGCTCATGGTGGGATGGATCTCCAGCCGGACGGCCTTGCCGAAGCGGCGGCGCTGGAGCTCGCTCTCGAGCGCTGCCAGCAGGTCGTCGGCCTCGTCCTCCTCCAGGCTCAGGTCGGCGTTGCGGATGACACGGAAGGTATGGTGGGACTCGACGACCATCCCCGGGAAGAGGCTGTCCAGGTGGGCGGCGATCACCTGCTCCAGGGGCACGAACCTCTCCCCGTCGGGCATGACGACGAAACGGGGAAGGACCGGGGGAATCTTCACCCGGGCGAAGCGGCGCTCTCCCGACTTGGGGTCGCGCACCATCACCGCCAGGTTGAGCGAGAGGTTGGAGATGTAGGGGAAGGGGTGCCCGGGATCCACGGAGAGGGGAGTGAGCACCGGGAAGATCTGCTCGTGGAACACCTTCACGAGGTCATCGCGGTCGTCCTCGTCGAGGGACTCCCAGTCCGAGAGGCGGATGCCGTTCTCGGCCAGCGCCGGCACCAGCTCTTCGAGGAAGCTGCAGTCCTCGATCTCGGTGAGCTGCTCGACGCGGGCCCTGATGTTGTCGAGCTCCTCCTGAGGCGTCAGCCCGTCCGCTGAGCTGGCACCCACGCCTGCCACAACCTGGTCCTTGATGCCGGCCACCCGGATCTGGAAGAACTCGTCGAGGTTCTGGCTGAAGATGGCGAGGAACTTGGCCCGCTCCAGGAGGGGGACGGACTCGTCGTCGGCAAGGCTAAGCACCCGGGCGTTGAACTCGAGCCAGGAGAGGTCCCGGCTCAGGTACCGGGGCGACTCGGCGGCTAGGGCCTGGTCCCCGTTGGGACGGCCACGGTCAGGTGAGTCATGGGGCTCGGAGACGTCCGGAGCCGACACCTCCATGGACATCGCCTCAGGCTACCCAGCGGCGACGTCTGCGGACTCCAGGGCCACCAATGCCGCCCCCATGGCGCCACCCTGGTCCCCGAGCGTGGCGGGGACGACCTTCAGCGGAGCGTCCTTTAGGAAGAGCTGCTCTCTTGCCGCCTTGTCCACCCGTCCCACGAAACCGGGCCCCAGGCGGTCCGCCAGCCCACCGCCCACCACGACGGTGTCCATGTCGAGCAGGGCGACGCAGGAGGCGATGGCCGTGCCCAGAGCCGCCACCGCCTCGTCCAGCAGCTCGACGGTGACCTCGTCGTCGGCGGCCAGGGCCTTGGCGAAGCTGCTCGACGTGAGCCGGTTCTTCTTGCCCAGCTCCACCAGCAGGCTGTCTCGGCCGTCTGCCGCCAGGCGGCGGGCTCGCTTCTCCATTCCCCACCTCCCAGCGTACGCCTCCAGATGACCACGGCCACCGCAGCCGCACTTGCGCGCCCCCTGGCGCACCACCGTGTGCCCGAGCTCGCCGGCCACACCGGTAGGGCCACGCCGCAGCTGGCCGTCGAGCACGACCGCGCCGCCCACCCCAGTGCCCACGAAGATGCCCAGGACGTCTGCGCTGCCCTGGGCGGCGCCGAGACGAAGCTCGGCCAGGGTGCCCACGTTCACGTCGTTGTCAACGGCCACGGGCAGGCCGCCGAGGCACTCGCTGACCGCTTCACCGAGGGAGAAGGGCTGGTCCCATCCCGGGAGGTTGGGTGCCCGCTGGACGACGCCCATGGCGTCGACGGCACCGGGGGCACCTATCCCCACGCCGCTCACGCCATCGGTGCCGCCGAGCTGGCCCACGACGTCGACGATGGCGTCGACCACGCCCATGGGCCCGCCCCGCACGGGGGTCTTCCTCTTGCCCTCCTGCACGACGGTGCCGTCGTCGAGCACGACGCCGTAGATCTTGGTGCCGCCGAGGTCTATGCCTATGTGGGCCACGGCTGTTCCCGCGCCAGAGAGGAGAGCATGGCCCGAGGATATCGCCCGGTGGGTTCGCGCCTTCGGTTCGGGACTCGTCGGGTGAGCTAAGAAACACCGGTGCATCGCTCGGGACGGGACGACCTGGTGGCGGGCGTCGACGTGGCAACAAGCGAGGTGCGGGTGGCCGTGTGCGACGGCGAGGGTCGGGTGCGGGCATTCACCATGACGAGCCTCCCGGCTCCGGAACGGCCTCGGCCCGGCTGGTCCGAGCAGGACCCGGCCGTGTGGTGGCCGGCCGTGGCCAGAACGCTCCGGCAGTCCGTCGACGCGCTCGACGACGGCGGCGGGCGCATCGTCTCCGTGTGCGTGTCGGCCACCTCCGGAACGGTGATGCTGGCCGGAGCCGACGGTGAGCCAGTCGGGCCGGCGCTGATGTACGACGACCAGCGGGCTTCGGCGGAGGCGGAGCGGGCCCGGGAAGCAGCTGGTGCACGGTGGGAGTCCATGGGCCTGCGAGTGTCGGCTTCGTTCGGCCTGCCCAAGTGGGCGTGGCTGCTCTGCAGGGCGACCGAGTCGGGCGAGGTCGAAAGGGTGAGGTGGGCATGGCACGTGCCCGACCTCGTTCTGTCGAGGCTTACCGGGAGCGAGGTACCCGCCGACACCAGCCATGCGCTCAAGAGCGGTTACGACCCGCTCCAGCGGGAATGGGCCGGCGAGGCCATGGATGCGCTCGACATCCCATCCCGAGTCCTGCCCGACGTCCGGCCTCCCACGACCCGGGCCGGAACGGTCAGCGCCGAGGCGGCTTCGAGCACCGGGCTGCCCCGCGGCTGCGAGGTGCGGCTGGGCATGACCGACAGCTGCGCCAGCCAGGTGGCGGCGGGGGCCGACCAGCCCGGCCGGTTCGTGTCCGTGCTGGGCACCACCCTCGCCGTCAAGGGCGTGAGCACCGACCTGGTGCGAGACCCCACCGGGGCCGTCTACAGCCACTGGCATCCCGACGGGTGGTGGCTGCCCGGGGGTGCGTCCAACACTGGTGGGGCGGTGTTGAAGGAGCACTACGCGGATGCCGACCTGGCCGATCTCGACCGTCGGGCCGCCGAGCATGGCCCGGCCGGCTTCGTGCACTACCCGTTGGTGGGATCGGGGGAGCGGTTCCCCTTCGTGCAGGCGGACGCCGAAGCCTTCCGTGAGGGGTCCCCCGGCGACGAGGTCGACGCCTACCGGGCCGCGCTGGAGGGAGTTGCCTTCGTGGAGCGCCTCGGGCTGGCTCACCTTGCCGCACTGGGCGCCCGCCTCGAGCCCCCGCTGGCGGTAGCCGGTACGGGGAGCCGGAGCCAAGCGTGGAACGCCATCCGTGCCACCACGCTCGGAGTGCCCCTGGTCGTCCCGGCCCGGGCGGAGACCTCCTTCGGTGCCTGCATGCTGGCCGCGGCGGGCACCATCCACGAGAACCTCGCCGACGCCGCTCGAGCGATGGTGCACGTCGATGACGAGGTGGAGCCGGTGGACGACGAGCGCGGGCGCCTGCAGGAGAGCTACGAGTACTTCGTGGATGCCTTGGCGGAGCGAGGATGGCTGGAGCCGAGGCTGCGGGAAGCGGCGTTCACCGGGCTCGGGGGGGAGGAATCATGACGGGCGAGCAGCCACGCGGACCGGGCGATCTCACGGAGGAGGATCGTGAGTTGATTCGCCGGGCCCACCACCGCCTGCGCAAGGCCTCTCAGGAGCTGGAGGCGCTCGTGGCCCCCAGGTCCATGCGGGGCCGGTGGGAGCCGGTGGTGGCACCGCCGGAGGTCGTCGACAACGTGCGCTCGGAGCTGTCGGCGGCGTGGGCCGCGCTGGGGCGGCTCCAACACGAGTTGCTGGGCTGGCCGGCTGGGGATGGGCCGGGCGGGCCAGAAGCGCCCGCTCGGGAGTGATCAGCTGATCGACGACCCAGGGCTGTGCTCGTCGAGCACCAGTCCCATCACCAGCGCGTCCCAGAGCTCACCGTTGCGCCGGGGGTAATGCCGCCGGAGCAGCCCCTCCTGCACGAACCCGAACTTGCGGTACAGATCAAGGGCGGCATGGTTGTGGGGCCACAGCTGGAGCACGACCTTGTGGGAGCCCACCGCACGAGCCCAGTCGATACCCGCCTCCATCAGCGCGCTCCCAACCCCCCGGCGGCGCCAGTCCGGCGCCACCAGCATCCCCAGGTCGGCCACGCCATAGGTCCTGAGGTCGACCCACAGGTTCCCGACCAGGGCGCCGCCGGCCTCAGCCACGAAGCGAGCGGCCCGGTCGCTCCCCTCCACGGTCTCGATGATCTGCCGGCGCCGGGCCTCCCTGTCGACGGGTGCCTCGGTCCCGATCCACCGTCCCTCGCCGGCCACTGTCTCCAGTAGGTCCAGGAGCTGATCGACGTCGTCACGGCTGGCGGGTCGCACCAAGTGCTCGGCCTCGCTGGTCTCGGCGCTCATGGCTCCGAGCCTGTCACGTCTGTACTAAGCCTCTGTTCCACACGGAGGAGAGGAGGGCCATGCCAACGGTCACCGTCGCAGGCAGCACCATCAACTACGTCGACGCCAACTCCGGTGCCGACGCCGAAGGCCCGGCCGTGATCCTGCTGCACGCCTTCCCCCTCCATTCGGGCATGTGGCAACCGCAGCTCGATGCCCTTTCGAGCCGTCATCGGGTCATCGCGCCCGACCTCAAGGGTTTCGGTGCCTCGGACGCACCGGAGGACGTGAGTTCCTACTCGATGGCCAACTATGCCGACGAGGTGGCCTCCCTGTTGTCTGCCCTGGAGCTCGACCGGGCCGTGGTCGTCGGCCTGTCGATGGGCGGCTACGTGGCCTTCTCGCTGCTCGATCGCCACCGAGAGCTGGTGGCGGGGCTGGTGCTGGCTGACACCCGGGCCGGGCGCGACTCGGAGCAGGTCCTCGAGCGGCGCATCGAGCAGCAGCGAAAGGTGCGCGAGGAGGGCACGGTGGCCGTCATCGACACCCTCCTGGACGCACTCCTCTCCGAGCACACCCGGGAGCACCGTCCCCAGGTGGTGGTGGAGGCTCGGCGCCTGATGGACAACCCTACGGCGGGTTTCGTGGGTGCGCTCGAGGCCATGAAGACCCGTCCTGACGCCACTTCTCGGCTAGGGAACATCGACGTGCCCACCCTGGTGCTCGTCGGTGACCACGACCAGCTGTCGACGCCCGAGGAAGCCAGGGCAATGCACGAGCAGATCCCCGGCTCCCGCTTCACGGTGCTGCCCAACGCCGGGCACCTCACCAACCTCGAGGTGCCCGACGCCTTCAACCACGCCCTCGGTGATTTCCTCGACGAGCTGTGATCAGGCCTGGTCGCTCGAGCCGGCGTCCAGTTCCAGCGAGACGGAGTTGATGCAGTAGCGCATGCCAGTGGGCATCGGGCCGTCGTCGAACACGTGGCCCAGGTGGGAGCCGCATCGGGCGCACACCACCTCCGTGCGGTTCATGAAGTGGCTCCGGTCGGGGACCAGCCGGACGTTCTGCGCGTTGGCCGGTTCGGTGAAGCTCGGCCATCCGGTGCCGGAGTCGAACTTCGTGGTGGAGGCGAAGAGCTCGGCCCCACAGGCGGCACAGAGGTAGGTGCCGTCGTCCTTGGTGTTCACGTACTTGCCCGTGAAGGGACGCTCGGTTCCCTTCTCCCTCAGCACCCGGTACTGGTCGGGGCTGAGCGTTTCCTTCCACTCCTCCTCGGTGCGGTTCACTTCGGTGCTCATGCGCTCTCCTCTTCGATCCTGTACTAAGGCTATGTACCCCAGAACATGCGCGAAGGGAGCGCGACCATGGCGGCTCGAGTCGAGAAGGCCTCAGACGGTGAGGACCCGCCCACCAGCGAGGGGCTTCACCGATGGTTCCGCGACGAGGGTATGAGTCCGCGGAGCTGGGGGAACGGGCCCGGCGACACCTACGACTGGCACTCCCACGGCTATCACAAGGTTCTCTACTGCCTGTCGGGCAGCATCGTGTTCCACACCACGGACGACGGGGATCTCGAGCTGGAGGCCGGTGACCGACTCGACGTCGAGCCCGGCACCGAGCACGCCGCCACGGTCGGGCCGCAGGGCGTGCAGTGCATGGAGGCTGCGCGCTGACGTTTCCGCTGTTCCATTGGCCGGGACCGTCAGGCCAGGCGGGTGGTGAGCTCCTCGGAGTACTCGGGGAAGTAGCGGGAGATCTCGTTGAGGGAGAACTCGGGCAGGATCGACGAGGCCGGCTCGCGCTCGAGCAGGAAGGCGAAGGACTCGCGCACGACACGCTCCAGGTCGTCATCGGCGAGCTGAAGGTCGTCGACGAGGCTGTCGGGCACGGTCACCTTGTGGTTGGTCTGGGTCTCACCCTCGCGCACCTTCACCCCGAACTCACGGGGTCCCATGGCGGTGACGGAGATGTCGGTCAACTGTCGTCCTTGTCCTCGTCGTCGCCGTCGCTGTTCTTGCCCTTGGAACGTTCCTCTTCTTCGGCGCCGACCTCGGCCTCTGGCTCGACGTCGGCCTCGTCTTGGTCCACTTCGTCCTCGGGTTCGCTCAACAGGTCGTCGGAGTTCTGGCGGGCCTGGCTGATGCGCTGTCCGAGGTCGTCGAGCCTCTGGTCGTCGTCCGGCTCTTGGTCAGCGTCGGAGTCATCGTCGTCCGACTCGTCGTCCTCCTCGTCGTCCTCGTCCTCGTCCGACTCGTCGTCGTCATCGTCGTCCGACTCGTCATCTTCATCGTCATCGTCCTCGTCCGACTCGCCGTCCTCATCCCCGGTGTCGTCGTCCTCAGCGGCATCTGACGCCTCGACGCCGCTACCGCCGTCACCGTCGCCCGGATTGCTCTCCTTGCTCGGCCCCGCCTCGGCGCAGTGGGCACAGCAGAACGTGTGATCGTCCTCCTTCACTCCGTGGCCGATGACCCGCACGCCGCAGCGGGCGCACTGGGGGGCCAGGGCGAAGATGGCGCACTCGAAGGTGTCGAACCTGTGGCGTCCGACGTGGCGGACTACCTCGAAGGCGTCCTCGCTCTCGTGGCCGCAGACCTCGCACTCCACCGTGGCTTCCTCCCTTTCCCGTCGCGGCCGCCCACCCTACGGGGCGCGCCCTTCTTCTGCCTGGTGGCCCGCGCTTCAGGTTCGACGGAGCCGGACAGGGCGGCGGGGCACGCCACCGGGGACGGGTGCATGCGCTGGGGCGCCCACCGCCGTGACGAGCATGGGAACGGCTTCGGTGGCGAAGAACCGAGTCACCTCCCGGTCGTAGAAGGTGAGGCCGGTGGCTCCGAATCCGCGGTCGTACGCCAAGAGGTGCAGGCGACCCTCCACGATGCCGGCCTCGAGCTGGGCCGCCCGGTAGCCACGGCTCCCGAGGGCACTCAGCAGGTCTTCCAGGCGGGCCGAGTGGAAGGCGGTGTATGCACCACTCGATCCGAGGGTCTGGTCGAGGCAGAGGTGGCCGGCGGTATGGCGCACCTCGCCCGCTCGCAGCAGCTCCAGCTCTCCTTCCCGCCAGCGGTAGGCACCCGGCGCCACGCCCTCGACGGCGTGGACAGTGAGGTAGTGCTCCAGCAGCGTGGCACCGTCGGCGACGAAATCTCCGGGCACTGCTCTGGTGGCCGAGGCCATGGCACTGCCGAGCAGCTCTGCGGGCGCCATGCGTCCGGGATCGAACTGCCGGCACGAGCCTCGGCGGCGGATCACCTCGTCCAGGGGCCGGTTGAGGCATGGACCGTGGTCGGAGGGTGCGTGCTCGCCCGGGATACTCCGGGCGGCTCGGCGCCAGCCCTCCACGTCCTCGTCGGCGGCGAGGTCTCCGGCGCGCTGAGCCAGGGTGACGAGCGGGAACTCGAGCGGGTCGTCGGCGAGGTGGCCGGCAGGGACCTCCTCGGGCTCGGGCAGGGCGACGCTCCCGGAAAGGGCCACGACGGCCAGGGCGAACTCGTGCACGCCGTCGGCTCCGATCAGGGCGGTGACACGGTCGTCCACGAAACCCAGCTCGACGCTGACCGCCAGCTCGGCCTCCTCGGCCAGAGCCAGGGTGTGGGCCAGCATGGTGCCGGCGTCCCAGTAGAGGTGCCGGAAGCCTCGTTCCCGGTACTTCCAGGCCGTTCGCCACGGGACGCCGGTGAGGACCAGCGCGGGCGGCGTGTCGCTGGGCGCGGGGCGAAGGCGCACCAGCGCGTGCTCGACCGGTTCGTAGTGGTACACGCCGGCCTCCAGCTCCGGCAGGTCGCCGGTGACCACGTAGACCTCGATGGGTGAGAGGTTGCCGGCCGAACCAGCGGCCCGGAAGAACAGAGTGTCCCCGCCCACGTCCGCCATCCTCACCACGCCGGCAGAGAGGAACAGCAGCCGTGACAGGAGGCGCGCCCCCAACTCGTCCTGGGAGATGTGCAACACGTCGCCGGGCAGCGGGAGGCCCTCGAGGCCGGGATAGGTCTTGAACTGTGGTGGTTTGCGGTCCCACTGAAGGGGCCGGTAGCCCCGGACCAACCGAGGGTGTTCGGGACGTAGCCCGCTCGGGTCGTGCATGGTGGCCCGGTGGTACTCCCGGGCGACCTCCGGGTCGTTCATCCCGGGCGCTACGAGCCGCGGTGGCGGCGAAGCGGCGGGACGGTGGATGGAGGCCGCTGCCGCGGTGGCAGCTCGGCCAGGAGCTCCGTGGTGGCTCGGGCCACGGACCGCACCGCCTCCTCGAACGCCGGACCGGTGCGAGCGGACGCCGCCTGGACGCCGCTGACCTTGCGCACGTACTGGCGTGCAGCCGCTTCGATCTCCTCGGTGGTGGCTTCGGGCTCGAGCCCTCTCAGGGTCGTGATGTTCCTGCACACGGCCACAAGCCTAGGAGCCCTGGTGAACGGCCTCGCCGAACTCGTCGCAGTCGGGGTTCTCGCACACGAAGGCGGTGTCCACCACCTGCGCTGGCTCCGCCGGGAGAGCAGTCACGCCACAGTGAGGGCAGATGGGTGCGCGGTCGAGGTCGGCTTCGTCCCAGCCGCTCACCCGCCCGACGTCGGCAGACCGTGGGCGAGGAGCATCTCCCGCAGCCCGGCCACGCGCTCCGCGGTGGTGGGCGCCCGGGTAGGGGGCGGCGGCTCGGGAAGGGGCTCACCGGCGAGGAACGCTTTGACCGCGGCCCGGTGGCGGGTGCGCCGCATGGGCGGGAGGGCGGCCAGGAGCTGCGGGCGGTAGGAGGCCTCGGCCAGGCGGGGGTCGAGCACGGCGACCACGCCCCGGTCCGATGCCGATCGGATGAGGCGGCCGGCACCCTGGGCCAGCCGGACGGCGGCGTGCGGCACGTCGACGGTGGCGAAGGCGGAGGCGCCCGCCCGCTCGCGCCGAGCTTGGCTGATGGGGTCGTCGGGGCGGGCGAACGGCAGGTGGTCGACGACGACCAGGGAGCACGCCCTTCCGGGCACGTCGACTCCCTGCCAGAAGCTCGTGGTGGCGAACAGGCACGAAGTCTCCTCGGCCCGAAAGGCCTCCACCAGGGCGGGCTTGGGGAGGTCGTCCTGCCCGAGGACCCGGAAGGGGAGGCGATCCTCGAGGGCGGCCCGGGCCGCCCGCATGGCTCGCCAGGAGGTGAACAGGGCCAGGGTCCGGCCCCCGGCGGCGTCGATGAGGAACTCCAGCTCGGCATGGGCGGCAGCTTCGTGGTCGGGCGCCTTGTTGGGCGGGAGTACGGGGACGTAGAGCACTGCGTTGGCGCGGTAGTCGAAGGGGCTTCCGACGTCGAGGTCGACGGCGTCGGGGCGAAGGCCCAGGCGGCCGGCCGCACCGGCCGGAAGGGTGGCCGACGTCAGTATCGGCGTGGCCGAGGACCACAACACCGAGGCCAGAGGCTCACCGACGTCCAGAGGGGCCACTCGCAGCACCGGCTGGGATGCCATCTCGACCCACGTGACGGTGCTCGGGCCGTTGGCCGCCAGCACGGAGGCGATGTCTGCGGCCAGTGTGTCGAGGGCCTTGGCCGCCTGGTCACGGGCGGGCCCGGAGTCGGCGTCCCGGTCGAGTCCGCGGACCGTGCCCCGGTCGCGGCGAACCGCCTCGGCCAGGTCGGTCAGGACCTCGCCCAGCGCGGTGTCCCCGGCCGCTCCAGCTGCCAGCCTTCGGTCGACGAGCGGCGCCAGCGCCTGCTCCAGCCTGTCGGGGTGCCGGCCCAGCACGCCCTCCCCGGACCGCTGGCCGGCCGCCACCCTGGCCAGCCCGGCCACCGCCCGCACCCTTCCCGGCCCGAGCGACGTGCCGAGCGACGCGGTGAACACCTCCTCGGCCTGGTGGGCCTCGTCGACCACGACCACGTCGTGCTCGGGGAGGACGAAGCCACCCGCCGCAGCGTGGGAGCCGAGGAGGTGAAGGTTGACCACCACGACGTCGGCCTCCCGAGCCCGGGCGTACGCCGCCTCGGCGAAGCAGGCCTGCCCGCTCGGGCACTCGGCGGCACCGGGGCACTGGTCGGCGCCCACGCTCACCATGGACCACGTGGCCGGCTGAGGCTCGAAGTCGAGCTCGGCCCGGTCGCCGGTGGGGCTGGAGGCCGACCATGCCGCCAGGCGGTCCAGCTCCTCCCTTTCCGAGGTCAGCATGGGCAGGCTCGGCGCGCCCGCGGCCTCGCCGGCGGCCTGACGGCAGAGGTAGTTCGAGCGGCCCTTCAGCACGGCCCAGGTGAGGCCGGTCTCTACGGCGGCGACGGCGGGCAGGTCCTTGCCAGCCAGCTGCTCCTGGAGCGCCTTGGTGGCCGTTGCCACCACCATCTTCTTCCCCTGGGCCCTCAGTGTGGGCAGGGCACCGCACAGGTAGGCCAGGCTCTTCCCGACGCCCGTGCCGGCCTGGACCGCCAACGGGCGTCCGGAGGCCACGGCTTCGGCGACGGCCCGAGTCATCGCCACCTGCTCGGGCCGGGCCTCGCAGCCGGGCAGCGTGGCGGTGACCCTGCGCAGCAGCTGCTCGGCGGTGTCAGCGGGCACCCGGCAAGCCTGTCACCGGGCGGCCCCGGCGGGGTCGACCATCTGTGATACTTCGCAAACCCAGGCAAGGAGAGGAGGCCCGATGGGTCGGTCAGCGCTCATCACCGGAGGTTCGGGTTTCATCGCCGCCCGGCTGGCGCCGGCGTTGCTGGAAACCGGCTGGCAGGTCCGAGCCTGCGGACGGAGCCCTCGGCCGCAGTCACTGCCCGACGAGGCGGACTACAAGAACGCCGACCTGGCCTCGGGCGACGGCGTGGACGACCTGTTCAACGGGATCACCCACGTCTTCCACCTGGCCGGTGCGTCCAGCTCCAACTCCACCGACGAGGAGATGCACCGCTCCAACGTGGTTGGCACCGAGAACCTCCTCACCGCCGGTGCCGACGCCGGCTTCGAGCGGTTCCTGTACATGAGCACCACGGCTGTCTACGGCGAAGAGGTCCAGCTCCCGGTGCCGGTCCTCGAAAGCGTGGAGCCCCATCCGAGCCGTGGCTATGGAAAGACCAAGTGGGAGGCCGAGCAGGTGGTGGCCCGGTTCGGTGAGAAGGGCGTCCCGGTCGTCACCTTGCGGCCGGTGTCCACGTACGGCCCGGCCAACGTCAAGCTGTTGGGCAGCGCCGTCCTCGACGTTGCCATCGAGCGTTACGGCGGGTACGAGAAGCTGATGGTGCCCAATAGCCCGGTTGAGCAGCGGCTGGTCCACGTGGACGACCTGGTGGCCGCCACCATCCACCTGATGGAGCACCAGGACGCGGTGGGCCGCGTGTTCAACGTCACATCGGGCCAGTACCCGACCAGTCATGAGATCGGCCGCATCCTGGCCGCCGAGTTCGACATGGAGCTGGGGCTGTGCGAGGAGGATGGCGACGACGACTGCGGGCCCAGCTACGAGGAGCGTGGCCAGATCCGCGACCGCATGCTGGGCGAGGGCATGAAGGACGACATCTTCTTCACCGAGCAGCGCTTCCGGTTCATGCGCAAGCAGAACAGGAACAACCGGCTGAGCATCGACGCCCTGCTGGGCACCGGGTTCCAGTTCCAAGAGACGGAGCTCGAAGCGAGCATCGGCGACACCATCGCCTGGTACCGCCAGGAACGGTGGGTGCTCTAGCCGCCTGCTGCGTAGCCGGCCCCGCTGACCGCACGTAGGGTGGCTGTGTGAACGGTCAGCAGGCGGCGGTGGAGGCCCTGGGGATCGCCGTCGCCGCTCACGTCCCCGTGCTGTTGTGGGGACCTCCGGGAACGGGAAAGACGTCCGCCGTCAGGGCGATGGCCGACGCCATGGGTTGGCCGTGCGAGACGGTCATCGCCTCCATTCGCGAGCCGTCCGACTTCGCCGGGCTGCCGGTGGTCAGCGGTGACCAGGTCCACTTCGCCGCCCCGCGCTGGGCGAGGCGCCTGGCCGACTCCGGGGGCGGGCTGCTGTTCCTCGACGAGATCTCCACCGCTCCGCCCGCCGTGCAGGCGGCGTTGCTGCGGGTGGTGCTCGAGAGAGTCGTCGGTGACGTGGACCTGCCGGACGGGGTGGTGGTGGTGGCCGCCGCCAACCCCCCCGAGCAGACCGCCGACGGGTGGGACCTGTCGGCGCCCCTGGCCAACCGCTTCTGCCACCTGTCGTGGGACGTGGAGGCCCAGACCTTCGCCCAGGGGATGGCCGGTGGGTGGCCGGCCCCTCACCGCCCCTCCCTGCCCGAGGACTGGGAGTCCCGGCTCCCTCACTTCCGCAGCCTGATCGCCGCCTTCGTCACCGTACGGCCGGGGCTCACCTGTGAGGTGCCCACCGACGCCGCCCGGGCCGGACGGGGCTGGCCGAGTCCCCGCACGTGGGACATGGCCTCCCGGCTCTGGACCGCGGCCATGGCGGCGGGCGCATCCACCGAGGCGGAGACCGCGCTCGTGACAGGGGCAGTAGGTGACGGCGCCGGGGTGGAGCTGTTGATGTGGCACGAGGAGATGGACCTGCCCGACCCCGAGGCCCTGCTGGGCGACCCCGAGGGCACGGAGGTACCCGAGCGCGGTGACCGCGCCTTTGCCGTGCTGTCCGCCGTCGCCGCCGCCGTGGCCGGCGAGCCTACGCCGGAGCGCTGGCTGGCCGGGTGGAAGGTGCTGGCCAAGGTGGGTGACCACGCCCCCGACGTGGCCGCCGTGCCGGCCCGGGTGCTGGCCCAGTGCCGTCCGCCCGGAGCGGTGGCCCCGCCCGAGGTCAAGCTGTTCGTCCCCGTGCTCAAGGACGCCGGGCTGCTGTGACCGCAGAGCAGGCCGGCGCCCAACCGCTCAACGCCCACAAGCTGGCCGTGGCCCGCCTCTGGGCCGTGGAACGCCATCCCTACCTGGCCTCGGCCCTGTTCGCCATCCAGCCCGTGGCCAAGCCGGGCCTGGGCGGGGCGGCGGTGGACGAGTCGTGGCGCCTCTACGTCGATCCCGCCGTGGTGGAGGAGTGGAGCGTAGGGGTGCTGGGCAGCCTGCTCGTGCACCACACCGGCCACCTGCTCCGGGACCACGCCGGCAGGGCACAGCGGCTGGGCGTCGGTCGCGACACGTCGAAGGACTGGGCGCTGGCCGCCGATGCCGAGATCAACGACGACCTGATGGGCACCGGCCTGCGCCTGGTCGACCCGGTTCTACCCCAGACCCTCGGCTGGAACCCGGGACGGATGGCAGAGGAGTACTTCCATTGCGGCCACCGCGACACCGAGCTGGAGCCGGACTGCGGCAGTGGCGCCGACGGGGTGAGGCGACCCTGGGAGCTCATGCGCGGAGAGGGAGGCGGCCTGCCGCCGGGAGAGCGCCAGCTCATCGCCTGCCAGGTGGCCAGCCAGGTGCTCGGCCACAGCCGGGAGGGAAGGGGCCGCCTGGCCAACAGCTGGCTGCGCTGGGCCGAGGAGCTGCTCGAGCCCAAGGTGGACTGGCGCAAGGCGCTGGGCGCCGAGCTGCGCAAGGGCGTGGGGGCGGTGTCGGGTCGTGTCGACTACACCTACCGGAGACCGTCGCGGCGGGCGAGCGTCAGCCACGACGTCGTACTCCCGGCGCTGGAGCGGCCCGTGCCCGACGTGGCCGTGGTGTGCGACACCTCGGGCAGCATGTCCGAGGCCCAGCTGGGCCAGGTGCTGGTGGAGGTGGATGGGTTGCTGCGATCTCTGGGCCTGGCCCGCACCCGCGTCCGCGTCCTGGCCGCCGACGCCGCGGTGCACACCGTGCAGCGGGTGGCCCAGGCCGGCCAGCTACGGCTGGTGGGTGGGGGCGGTACGGACATGGGGGTGGGCATCGAGGCCGCCGTTCGCCTGCGGCCCCGCCCTTCGGTGGTGGTCGTACTCACCGACGGCATGACGCCGTGGCCGGCGCAGGCTCCCAAGGGTGTCCAGGTCGTGGTGGGCCTTATCGGGCCCGACGAGGCGCGGGGCGGGCGAGCCTGGGCCGCCCCGGCCTGGGCCCGGGTAGTGCGCATCGACGACGCCGCTTAGACCGATGGCCGCTTAGACCGATGGCCGCTTGAGACGGTGGATGCTTAGACCGATGGCTGCCTGACCCAGTGGCCGCAGCAGGCCGGTGGTGCGACCACATCGAGCCGGCCACGGCTCTTGTCGAGTGCAACGGCGAGCGCCACCGTGTCACATGGCGAAGGGGCAAGGTCGTGCTCGAGGACCACGACCTCAGGGCCGAGACGGCGATGCTGGCCTTCGGCGGCAGGCCGTTCCCGTGCCTCGTCGTGCTGCGACGCTGGCGTGACATGCACACCTGGGCCATGTCCGGTGAGCTGTTCCGGACCATGTCCGCCCGTCTCGGTCCAGATGTGGTGCTTCCCGGGCCGCTGGCGCCGCTACACGAGCTCGGCCTGATGCTCACGTGGGAGCGGTCGTGGCGGCGCCTGTCCTATTACGGTGACTACCAGAGCCTGCTCCTCGAGCAGCTGCGAAGGCGAGCCCTTCCTCCTTTCCGGGAGCACCTGGGGCGCTGGCGGAGGCGCAGCGGGGCTCGCATGCTCTCCTCGGTGGAGGTCGAGGTCCTCCGTCCCGGACAGACGCCGTCAGTCGTGGGGACGATGGACTCGGTGAGGGTCAGGGCGACGGCGGCCGTCGGGGTGTCGTGGGTGCTCCGGGTCTGGGCCCGGGGGTTGGCATTGGTGGATGACGCCTTCGTGCTCGACGTCGACGACGAAGGGCAGGTCGGCACGGCGCTGGAGGTGCGGGCGGTGCGATGGGAGGAGGGGCGAGGCGGGAGCTGGTCGCCACGGGTCCATCGTGCACGGGTCGCCCCAAGCGAAGGCGACGAGCGCTCCCTGGCCTGGATCGAACCCTCCTGAGCGTGGCTCCCGGCCATCGGGCCGCCGCCCGAGCGACCCGAGGTGAGCCGGGTCGGGCGCATGGCGGTGGCCTAAGATCGTTGGGCCCACTCCGTCGAAAGGACGATGGTGCCTGCATCGATACGGAGGAAACCCAGCGGGGAAGGACCGTCTCGCGAGGACCTCGAGCGAGAAGCCGCCCGAGACCTGGCGCGAGCCGGTGGCAGGCCGCCTGCCCCGTCTTCCTCGGTCGGTGGGTGGTCCCCCCCGGGGTTCGGCGAACCGGCCTTCGTGGACGACCCAGGACCCGGCGAGGGCTACGACGAGGCCGACTTGGGCGACGGTGACGACGACGGCGAAGACGAGGACGACAGCGGGGCGGTCACCGAGCTGGCCCTCAACTGGCTTGCCGGCCAGGAGCGCCGGGGGCCGAAGAGGTCGGCCGAGGAGATGGTGATACGAGTGGATCCTTCGTCGGCAACCGCCGCCCGCGACCGCGCCCTTCAAGCCCACTTGGAGCGCCAGGAGATGCTCAAGAAGGCGCAGGTCACGGCTCCTTGGGCCCAGCGGCCTCTCACCGTGGGAAAGCCCTTCTCAACCAAGAAGCATCCCCTCGCCAAGAAGGCCAAGAAGAAGAAGGCGGTGGCCAAGAAGAAGGCGGTGGCCAAGCGGGCGGCGCCCGCGCCCGACGCCGAGAGCCTGCCGTTCGAGGACTACGAACGTCTCACCGCCGCCCAGATCCTGTCGGCGCTCGACGACCTCGACGACGACGACCTGGACCTGGTGGCTGAATACGAGGAACAGCACCAGAACCGCGCCGAGATCCTCGACGCCATCGACGACCTGTTCGAGGAACCGGACGCGCCTGTGGCCAAGAAGAAGGCTGTGGCCAAGAAGAAGGCTGTGGCAAAGAAGGCCGTGGCAAAGGAGAGTCCGGCGGCGAAGAAGAAGGCCGTGGCCAAGAAGGCCGAGGCCGCGGTGCCCGTGGCGTCGCAGGACGACGACCTGCCCATCGAGAACTACGACCGCCTCACCGCAGCCCAGATCCTCTCGGTGCTCGACGACCTGGACGACGACGAGCTCGACCTGGTTGCCGAGTACGAAGCGCAGCACCAGAACCGCGCCCAGATCCTCGACGCCATCGATGATCTGTTCGAAGAACCGTCGCCTTCTCCGCTCAAGAGGACCTTCGTCAAGAAGGCCCCGGCCAAGAAGACTGCGGCCAAGAAGGCCGGCCCCAGGAAGGCCCCGGCCAAGAAGACTGCGGCCAAGAAGGCCGTCTCGAGCAAGACTGCGGCCAAGAAGGCCGGCCCCAGGAAGGCCCCGGCCAAGAAGGCACCGGTGAAGCCGGCTGCCGTCAAGAAGGCTGCGGTCGAGAAGGCTCCGGGCGGCGCCAAGGCCGGCCCTCCGGCCAAGAAGGCGACGGCCAAGAAGGCCGTCAAGAACTCCGTCAAGAAGGCGGGCTCCAGGGAGGCCCCTCCCCGGTCGGGGTGAGCAGCCCCGCCGAGGGAGTGGCGAGACTCAGGCCCGCCTGGCCCGGATGAGGCTGAGCGCACCGCCGGCCCGGAACCACTCGATGTGCTCCGGCGAAAGGGTGTGAGTGCACTCGAAGTGGACGGTCGAGCCGTCGGCTTTGACGATGTGGCCGCCCACCGGAGTGTCGGGCGCCAGGCCGGCCAGGGCGATCAGGGATATCCGGTCACCGGCCTCCACCAGGTCGTAGGTGTCGGGGTCGGTGAACGTGAGCGGCAGAACACCCTGCTTCTTGAGGTTGGTCTCGTGGATGCGGGCGAAGGAGCGCACCAGGATGGCCTTGGCGCCCATGAACCGAGGCTCCATGGCCGCGTGCTCGCGCGACGAGCCCTCGCCGTAGTTCTCGTCGCCCACCGCGACCCACGCCATCCTGGCCTCCCGGTAGTGCCGGGCCACGTCGGGCAGGGGCTCGGTCGTGTCGTGGACGATGCAGTGGCCCGTGCCGACCTCGTCGGTGAAGGCGTTCAGGGCGCCGAGGAAGAGGTTCCGGGAGATGTTCTCCAGGTGGCCGCGGTACTTGAGCCACGGTCCGGCGGCGGAGATGTGGTCGGTGGTGCACTTCCCCTTGGCCTTCAGCAGGACGGGAAGATCGAGGAAGTCCTCGCCGTCCCAGGCCGGGAACGGCTCGAGCAATTGGAGACGCTCGCTGTCCGGACGGACCACGACCTCCACCGCCGACCCGTCCTCGGGCGGAGCCAGGAACCCGGCCTCGCCCGGCTCGAACCCTCGGTCCGGCAGCTCCTCGCCCGACGGCGGCTCGAGGGCCACACCGGTTGCTTCCCCGTTGCCGTTCACCTGGTCGGTGAGCGGGTTGAAGTCGAGGGTCCCGGCCAGGGCATAGGCGACCACGGTCTCGGGAGAGCCGATGAACGAGAGGGTGGCCGCGTTGCCGTCGTTGCGCTTGGGGAAGTTCCGGTTGTACGAGCTGAGGATGGAGTTGACCTGCCCTGGCGTCACGTCGTCGCGCTTCCACTGTCCGATGCAGGGGCCGCAGGCGTTGGCCAGCACGGTTGCACCGATCCCTTCGAGGTCGGCGAGCAGGCCGTCGCGCTTGATGGTGGCCCGGACGCGCTCGGAGCCGGGGGTGACGAGAAGCGGCACCCTGGATCGCAGGCCGAGGGCTGCGGCCTGGCGGGCGACAGCGGCGGCGCGCGTGATGTCCTCGTAGGAAGAGTTGGTGCACGAGCCCACCAGGCAGCTCGTGAGCTCCACCGGCCAGCCGTTGGCCCGGGCGTCGTCTCCCATCCGCGACGTGGGTCGAGCGAGGTCGGGAGTGTGAGGTCCGACGATGTGGGGCTCCAGGGAGTCGAGGTCTATCTCCACGACCCGGTCGAAGTAGCGCTCGGGATCCTCCTCGACCTCGGGGTCGGCCCGCAGGTCCTCCCTCACGGCAGACGCTCGTTCGGCGTGCTCTGCCCGGTCGGTTGCGGCCAGGTAGCGGGCAGAGGCGTCGTCGTACGGGAACAAGGAGGTCGTGGCGCCGACCTCGGCGCCCATGTTGCACACGGTGGCCTTGCCGGTGGCGCTGATGGTGGCGGTACCGGGCCCGAAGTACTCGACGATGGCACCGGTCCCACCCCTGACTGTCAGGAGATCCGCCACCTTCAAGATGACGTCTTTGGGCGCGGCCCACCCCGACAGCGACCCGGTGAGGCGGATGCCGATGAGCTTGGGCCAGCGGAGCCCGAACGTGTCGCCAACCATGACGTCCACGGCGTCGGCGCCGCCCACGCCCACTGCCACCATCGCCATCCCGCCGGCGTTTGGCGTGTGGGAGTCGGTGCCGATGAGCATGCCGCCGGGGAATGCGTACTGCTCGAGCACGACCTGGTGGATGATGCCCGAGCCCGGCTGCCAGAAGCCGATTCCGTACTTGGCGGCCACCGATCGGAGGAAGTCGTACACCTCCTTGTTGGACTCCATCGCGGCCGCAAGGTCCGACCTGGCGTCCACGTGGGCCTGGATGAGGTGATCGCAGTGCACCGTCGTGGGCACGGCAACCTGGGCCAGGCCGGCGGTCATGAACTGCAGCAGTGCCATCTGGGCCGTGGCGTCCTGCATTGCCACCCGGTCGGGACGCAGCTCGGCGTAGGACCGTCCCCGTTCCATGGGCGCGGTCCGGGGGTCGCCGAGGTGGTTGACGAGGATCTTCTCGGACAGGGTGAGCGGGCGCCCGAGCCGGCGACGGGCCAGGCTCACCCTGTCCGGGAGCCGGGCGTAGACCTCCTCCAGGAGGGCGATGGGTGTGGTTGCGGTCACGGCCATCGGCGCTTCTGACCCTTCTTCTACTACGTGGAGGCGCCGACCCGGCCGGCGCTGTGGGCCTCGATCCGCTGCACTCGCCCGATCGGTGCGACTCGCCAGAGGTGATCCAGAGCGCTGGCCCAGTTGTCCAGGATGGCCTTGGCGTTGGCCGAGCCGGTGAGCTCGAGGTGGCGCTCGACCAGCCAGCGGAGCTGTTCCACGTGCTCCGCGGCGGGGACTTGGGCGTCCACCAGGGCGGTGTTTAGCCTGGTGCTGAGCATGGCCTCGGGGTCGTAAACGTAGGCCTCGCCGCCGGTCATGCCGGCGCCGACGTTGTACCCGACGGGCCCAAGCACGACGATGCTGCCGCCGGTCATGTACTCGCACAGGTGGTCCCCCGCGCCCTCCACCACGGCAACGGCTCCGGAGTTGCGTACGCCGAAGCGCTCGCCGACGCTGCCTCCGACGAAGAGGTCCCCGCCCGTGGCTCCGTAGAGGCAGGTGTTGCCGGCGAGGACGGGGTCGCCGGCGTCGTCGGCGGGCGGGCGGATGACGATGCGCCCACCGCCCATGCCCTTGCCCACATAGTCGTTGGCCTCACCAACGAGGTGGAGCTCGATGCCATGGGTGAGGAAGGCGCCGAAGCTCTGACCGGCTGAGCCTTCGAGATGGACGACGGCAGTGCCGCGAGGCGACCGCTCGCCCCATTCGAGGGCGATGGCGCCTCCGAGCGCAGCGCCAACCGTGCGATCCCGGTTGGTGATTGGGTAGCGCAGCTCGAGGTCGTCACCGTCCCACACGGCATGGAAGGCGTCCGCTTCGATGGCGTCGCCGAGGCGGGAGCGGGGGCGTTGGATGGGGACCTTGGCCATGAACCGGCGGGGCGCGGCGCGGTCTTCGGGCGGGGTGATGATGGGCGTGAGGTCCACGGAGTCCACCCGTGGGTCGCCCGTCCGGCGTTGGCGGAGGCACTCGACCCGGCCGATGGCCTCGTCCATCGTCCGCATGCCGAGCGACGCCAGCAGCCGGCGAGCCTCACCGGCCACGAACAGCAGGTAGGCGGCGACGCCCTCCGGTGTGCCGGTGAACTTTGCCCGGAGGTTGGGACGCTGGGTGGCGATCCCGGTGGAGCACGTGTCGCGGTGGCAGGCCCGGAGCATGATGCAGCCCTCGGCGATCATGGCCGCGGTGCCGAAGGAGTACTCGTCGGCGCCGAGCAGAGCGGCCATCACCACGTCGCGGCCGGTCATGAGGTTGCCGTCGACGCGTAGGCGCGCCCGGTCGCGCAGGCCGTTGGCGATCAGCTCGCCCTGCGCGTCGGCCAACCCCAGCTCCCACGGCATGCCGGCGTGCTTGATGGACGACAGGGGCGAAGCGCCGGTGCCACCGTTGGCGCCCGAGATCTGCACGACCTCGGCGAGGGCCTTGACCACTCCGGCCGCCACGGTACCCACGCCTTCCTCGGCCACGAGCTTCACCGACACCTCGGCGTAGCGGTTCACCTGCTTCAGGTCGAAGATGAGCTGGGCCAGGTCCTCGATCGAATAGATGTCGTGGTGCGGGGGCGGGGAGATCAGGGTGACGTTTGGCTGGGTGTGGCGCAGGAGCGCGATCTCGTCACTGACCTTGTGGCCCGGGAGCTGGCCCCCCTCGCCGGGCTTGGAGCCCTGGGCGACCTTGATCTGCAGCTCGTCGGCGTAGGCGCAGTACTGGGGGGTGACGCCGAAGCGCCCGGAGGCGATCTGCTTGATGCGGCTGTTCTTGTCTCCCTCGGGGAGACCGCGGGTGTGGAAGCGGTACTCCGCTTCGCCACCCTCCCCGCAGTTGGACCTGCCGCCGATGAGGTTCATGGCCTCGGCCAGGGTCTCGTGGGCCTCGGCCGAAAGCGAGCCGTGCGACATGGCACCGGTGGAGAAGCGCCTGGTGATCTCCGTGGCCGACTCCACCTCGTCCAGCGGGACTGGCTCCCCCGGCGGGACGAGCTCCAGCAGGTCCCGCAGCTCGGTGGGTACCCGGTCGTTCACCAGGGAGGCGAACTGCTCGTAGAGGTCCTCGTTGTCGGCCCTGAGCGCCCGCTGGAGGAGGTGGGCGGCGTTCATGTTGTTGAGCGCGTCCACCACCTCCTTGTTGTGGGCGTGATACTCCCCGCCGCGCTTGAGGCTCCTGTAGTACCCGGGGTTGGGCATGCGCCCGGCTTCCTCGGCCGGCGGCCACCCGGCTTCGGCGTGGCGGATCAGCACGTCCTCCCCGAGGGCGTCCCAGCCGATCCCGCCCACCGTCGATGTGGTGCCGGTGAAGCACACGTCGACCACCTCGTGGCCCAGACCCACGACCTCGAAGATCTGCGCTCCCCGGTAGGAGTCGACGGTGGAGATGCCCATCTTCGAGAGGATCTTGAGCACTCCGTCCTCGACCGCGGCGTGGTAGCGCTCCTGGGCCTCGGTGCTCAACAGGTCCGAGTCCTCCGACGCGTCGGCGTCGGCCGCCACCGTGAGCAGGGCCAGTCGGGGGCATACGGCGTCGGCACCGTAGCCGAGCAGGCAGGCCATGTGGTGCACGTCGCGGGCGTCGTCGGCCACCACCACCAGGCTGGTGCGGGAGCGCAGGCCTCTGGCGATCAGGCGCTGGTGAACGGCGCCGACGGCCAGCAACGACGGCACCGGGGCACGGTCGGCGGACACGCCCCCGTCGTCTACGACGATTACACCGGAGCCCTTGGTGACGTGGGACTCGGCCTCGTCGCACAGGCGGAGCACCGCGGCCCGGAGGCCACCGGGGCCGTCCGTCACCGCGAAGTCAGCCCGGAGCCGCACGGGGGAGAACTCGGCGCGCTCGCTGGCGAGCTCGTGCACCGCCGAGGGGTACAGGAAGAAGGAGTCGAGCTCGATCTGATGCGCCGCGTCCCGCCCGTCGGTGAGCAAGGGCCGGCGAGGGCCGATCAGGGTGCGCAGGCTCATCACCAGCCGCTCCCTCAGGTGGTCGATGGCGGGATTGGTGACCTGGGCGAAGCGCTGCTTCAGGTAGTGGTGCAGCGGACGGGGGCGTCCGGCCCAGTTGGGCAGCGGAGTGTCGTCGCCCATCGAGAAGGTGGGCTCCTTGGCCTCGCTGGCCATGGGCTTGAGCACCATGCGCAGCTCCTCCACGGTGTATCCGTGGGTGATCTGGCGACGGGTGAGCAGCGTGGCGCCGTTGGTTTCCTGGATCGGCCGGCCGAGGTTGACGCGCCGTAATCCGTCGGCGGCCCAGATGCCGTAGGGGGCGGCCGCGCCGAGCAGCTGCTTGCAGTCGCCGTCGAGCATCACGCCCCGGTTTGGGTCGACGAAGAGCATCTGGCCGGGGCCCAGGCGGCCCCGCCGCACACGGCCGTGCCCGCTGACGTCGATGGCTCCGGCCTCGGAGCAGCAGGCCACCAGACCGTCCTCGCATATGGCGAAGCGGAGGGGCCGCAGGCCGTTGCGATCGAGAGACGCCCCCACTCCCCGGCCGTCGGTGAATACCAGACCGGCCGGCCCGTCCCATGGCTCCACCAGGCAGGCGTGGTAGCGGTAGAAGCCCCGCACCGCCGGCTCCAGGTCACGGGCGCCCTCCCATGCCTCGGGAACGAGCATGGCCACGGCATGTCGGATGTCCCGTCCGCCCTGGACCAACAGCTCCACGGCCGAGTCGATCTGGCCGGAGTCCGAGTCGTCGGCGTCCAGCACCGGCCGGAAGAGCTCTTCAGGGCCGAGACCCACCTCGACGGTGCCCAGCTTGGCCCGCGCCTTCATGCGGTTGAAGTTGCCGCCGATGGCGTTGATCTCGCCGTTGTGGCACAGGGTCCTGAAGGGCTGGGCCCGCTCCCACGAGGGAGCGGTGTTCGTGGAGAAGCGCTGGTGGAACACGGCGAAGTTGGCGCCGAAGCGCTCGTCGGCCAGGTCCAGGTAGTAACGGGAAAGGAGGTCGGCCGCCACCAGGCCCTTGTAGAGCACCGTGCGGAACGAGCAACTGGCCACGTAGGTGCCGGCCACGGCGGTGGTCACTCGGCGGCGCAGGCGGTAGGCCGCTCGCTCGGGGTCACCCTCCCCGTTCCACGTCAGGACGGCCTGCACTATCTGCGGCCGGCTCCGGCGAGCAACCTCCCCGATCTGGTCCTCGTCGGTGGGGGGCTTCCGCCAGTCGAGGACCTCGATGCCCTCGGCGGCGGCGGCCGCTTCGACCGCGGCCCGGGGGTCGTCACCGCGCACGAAGAGCACGGCGACGCCGTTGCCCTCTCCGAAGAGCCCGGGCGGTATGGGGGTGAGCAGACCTGAGCCGTCGGCCGTCTTGGTGTCGGCGGCCAGCGCGCCACGATGGATGACGCAGGCCAGGCCCTTCAGGGCAGTGGCCACGACGGCACGGGACGACCGTCCCCGGGCGTCGGCGACGAAGCCGATCCCGCATGCATCACGCTCGGGCCGCATGTCCGGACCTTTCAGGAAAGTGGGCTGTTGCTGTGGAGCAGCCAGGGACCTCATCGCTGAGAGGAGGCGCCATTGCCCACGCCCCGGTGCTGTGGCCGGGGAGTGTACATCGGTCCCTCGGCCCCCGCCGCTGTTGCTGCACTGCCCGCCCGCTGTACGGAGGCGTGCCCCGCCTCGCTCGAGCCGCGCCCTTCATCGGACCCGACTCCCTCAGAACTAGCGGGCGGGCCAGCGGCGGGGGCCGTCGGTTCGGCGCTTGCCTTCGCCGAGCGCCCACGTCCGCCGCCAGGCCGGAGCGGCGGGCCCGACGAGAGTGGGAGTGGTGCCTGCCGACGCGCGCCGGCGGGCCTGCCAGTAGCCGACGGCGTCCTCGTCGGCCAGCACGGAGATCGCCTGCTCCACCCGAGCGGCGAAGGTGCGGGTGTCCTCCCCCCGGTCCGGGCGTAAGGGCCGGCCGAAGCTGACCCTGGTGGAGGAGGGGCGGATGGCCTTGGCCCCCTTCTTCTGTATGCGCCGGGTGCCGGCCAGATGGACGGGCACTACGGGCGCACCGGTGCGCTGGGCCAGGTAGGCGGCACCGGCTCGGTGGGCCCGGCCCCACCCGTCGACGCTGCGGCCTCCCTCGGGGAAGATGACCAGGCTCCAGCCATCTTCGATCAGCTCGGCGCCCAGCCGGGTGGACTGCGGGCTGACCCGGATGCGCTCGATGGGGATGGCTCCGATGCTGAAGGCGGAGAGGGCCGACTTCCACTGCGTGTCGAAGAACGTGTCGGCAGCGGCTGCGATGGCGGTGCGGTGGCGGATGCGGTCGGGCAGAGCGGTGAGCAGCAGCGGGGTGTCGACGTGGCTGGCATGGTTGGCGGCGAAGATGACCGGTCCCCTCACGGCATCCAGACGGTCGAGGCCCTCGATCGCGGGTGAGGCGACGGCATGCACCAGCGGTCGGGTGACGCCGTCGAGCACAGCGGCCCGCACCAGCCGTACGGGATAGCGCCGGGCCCAACTGGTGTCGTAGTTCACGCCGGTGCGCCCCTCCGGTCGCGACCGGGGCACGCCTGTAGGCCAGGTGGGCGGGCCGTAGGGAAACCGGGCCGGCAGCCGGGGCAGCCTCGGCACCCTCACTTGACGTCGGCGATGAGGAGCGGAGGTGTGTGCATATGGGTGATCGACGGGTCGCGCCCCACCACGTCCTCGGCCATCTCCAATGCGTCCCTCATGGTGGAGGCGGGCTTGAAGCCCATGCGCCTGACGGCCTTCGGGTCGCCGCCAACCAGGATCACCCCTCCGAGGTGCTGGAGGGCGTGGGCGCACCAGTACCACATGTAGAAGGGGTGCACCCCGTGGTAGGCGTAGCTGGTGCGGTACAGGTGGACATACCACGGGTCGGTGGCGAACCCCTCCTCGAACTTGGACTCAATCTCCAGCGGGTCGGTGGTCTCGGCCAGCACCTGCTCGAAGAAGTCGATGTAGCTCGGGTGGTGCACGGGGTGGAAGGCCCAGGGCGTGGGATGGCGCATGATCAGCACACCGCCCTCGCGCACCAGGGGCTTGCCCCGGTACAGGTTGAAGAAGTACCCGAGCCCCAGGCAGGCCACGAGGATGGGGTTCATGATCGAGTTCACGTTGTAGGGACAGATGTAGGGCAGGCCCATGGTGAGGATGTCGGTCTGACCGTGAACCTCTACGAGCTGCTGGCGGTACACGTTCCGGGTCGTCACCTCGTGGACGGCCTCCACCTCGCCGGCCTGCACGCTCTGCATCTGGTGCGGTGAGCGGATCGACTGGAAAATGGAGTGCGCCAGTCTCGCCGGCGTGCGGTCGAGTGACTTGCTCACCGCCAGGAACGTGGCCCGGTCGCGCGCCGTCCACTCCCACTCCCGCCGCTGCAGGAAGGCGAACTGGTCGGGAAAGGTGTTCGTGTTGAGCGTGGTCTCGATCTGGAAGACCTTGATCCCACAGGCGGCGATGTGCCGGCCCATGCGCCAGTTGCTGGAGTGCAGCTCCGAGCGGTGCTGGTCCATGAACGACCGGCTGTGCTGCATGGTGCGCACGTTGTGGTGGTGGCGCAACGAGCGGTATGACGCCAGCCCGGTGGCCACGCTCTTGTGGCCGCCGTCCATGGCCACCAGGTTGATGTTGACGTAGACGACCAGGTCGCTTGTCGCCGCCCGCTTGCTGATCTCCACGTCCTCGCCGGCGTCGGTGGTGCCCAGATGGAGCATGGACTCCGGGTCCTCGGCGTCGAGCTGGGTCAGCAGGCCGTGAGGAGCGAAGGCGTCGTAGACGCGGTCACCCAGGGCGTGGCGCAGCTCCTGCTCGGTCATACGCCGGTGCAGGGCCAGGGCGGCGATGAGCACCACGTCGTCCACGCCGGCCTCGGCGGCCATGTCGAGGACGGCCTCGATGACGCGCTGGCGCACGTCGGGCCGCCGCATGGGCGGGAGGGGCAGGGAGATGTCGTCGAAACAGATCGTCAGGCGCATCCCGGCCCGGAGCAACGAAGGCAACGGCTGGCTGTCGCCCAGGGGGTTGAGCAGCGCGTGGCCGATGGCGGCGTCGGGGTCTTCGAGGGCCGGAAGGGCCTCGGGAGGGTAGACCACCCGGGAGCCGGTCGGGAGTCGCTCCAGGCGATACTGCTCGCCGTGCCAGAACAGCGTGGGCGGCGTGGAGCGGTCCACGTCCAGCACGAAACCGGGTCTCATCAGCCCATCCTCCGTAACTCGGGTCTGGTTTCCTTGCGTAGGTCGAAGGCGATCTTGACCGCACCTCGCCGCCCGGCGTGCGCGGCGTGGTCGATGGCCTCCCGATAGCGGTCCAGCGGGTACAGGGCGGACACCAGCCGGCCCAGGGCAGCGGCGTGGACCAGCTCCATGGCGGAGGGGAAGGTCTGGTGGCGGTAGGCGTAGGAGCCGACGAGCCGCACCTCCCGCTGCCAGAGGGGCGCCAGGTCCACCAGAACCGGACCGGGCATGCCCACCAGCACCACGGTGCCGCGGGGCCGCACGATGGTCAGGGCCTCGGTCAGCGACGTCTGGTTGCCCACGCAGTCGACCACCACGTCGGCGCCACCGGTGAGCTGGCGGCCCGCAGCCAGGGACGCGGTCTGGCGCCGCACCGCCCGGTGGACCTGGTCCGGCTCCACCACGACGTCGGCCCCGAGGTCGGTGGCGAACCGCCTCTGGTCGGGATGCTTGGCGCCGGCGATCATCACGCCCGGCAGCGCCAGGCGCCGCAGCGCGGCGATGGTGCACAGGCCAAGGGTGCCCGCGCCGAGCACCACCACCGTGGTGCCTTCGTCGATCTGGCTGGACTGCACGGCGTGCACGGCGCAGGCCATGGGCTCGACCATGACGGCGTCCTCGTCGGACATGTCAGCGGGAACGGCGTGGAGCTGGCTCTGGTGGGCCACGAGCGCCTCCGACCAGCCCCCGCCCGTGTCGGCGCAGTACCCGGTCTGCAGGCCGGGCTCGAGGTGGCCGAAGGCGATCCGCTCGCAGTTGCCGTTGCTTCCGGCGGCGCAGGAGTCGCATGACGGGGCGATGCCGCGGGCGGCGCAGGCCAGCACCGGTTCGAGCACCACCCGGCTGCCGTCGTCCAGCTCACCCACCACCTCGTGACCGGGGACGAAGGGGAAGCTGACGATGGGCTCGAAGTAGCGGCTGCTGCGGCCGTCGACCGTGGCCAGGTCTGACCCGCAGATGCCCGCCAAACGCGGGCGCACCCGCTGCCAGCCCGCTCCGGGCAGGACCGGCTCGTCGAGTTGCGCCAGCCGCAGCGGGCCCACCCGTGCGCCCCGACCGGCGGCGACCGTGGAGGCCACGCGGGCGGCGGCGAAGCGGGGGAGGGAACGCTCGAACAGCAGGGCCTTCACGGCTGAACTCTCACGAGCGGGCCTGCACCCGGGAAGTGCGGAGCAGGGGGCCGATCGGCATCAGCGGCCGGGGGCCGCCCGGGGCGCGGGACCACTGCTCCACGTGCCATCCCCGCTTGCGGGCGATGGTGGCCAGCTTGGCTTCGGGGTTCACGGCCACGGGGTAGCCGACGGCCTCGAGCATGGGCAGGTCCGAGGCAGAGTCGGCGTAGGCGACGGACTCCTCGAGGCGGAGACCCTGGGAGGCGGCGTAGTCCGCCATGGTGAGGGCCCTGGCTTCCCCGGTCGGAGGGGCGGAGCGCAGCTCTCCGGTGAGATGGCCCTCGGAGTCGCGGTCGAGGGTGGCGCAGACGATGTCGTCGAACAGCGGCCGCAGGGGTTCCACCACGAAGTCGAGCGAACCGGTGATGAGCAGGGTTCGATGCCCGAGCGCCCGGTGCTCTCGGACTCGACGGAAGCCGGCGGGGAAGGACTTCGTGAGTATGAGTTGGGAGAACAGCTCCCACGCGTCCTGGCGCACGCGATCGGCGGGTGCGTCCTCGTAGCGTCGGTAGAAGTAGCGCAGGAAATCGCCACGATCGCGGCGATCGAGCGCCAGCAGGGTGGGCGCCTCTCGGAGAGTGCGCAGGGTGAAGCGCACCCGCTCGTCTGCGGGCAGGTGGCGGGTGGCCAGCCAGGAGTAGGACTCCACCACGTTGGAGGCGATCAGGGTGTTCTCGAGGTCGAAGGCCGCGAGGTGTCGGTCCTTCGAGAGCAGGGCGCGGCGCCCACGCTCGGCTCGGTTCGCTCCCGTCCTTCCTCCCGGTGTGGTGCGGACCCGAGCCCTGGCCACGATGGCGGGGAGGTGGACGTCCTGCACGTACCGTCGCCAGTCGATCGTCGCCGGGTCGAAGCAGAAGTCCCGCTGGTCCGCCTGGTCGAGGGACTCCCAGAGCCCCAGCAGGCGGTCGATGCCGAACACCGCTTCCACCTCCGTGTAGGCGCCGTAGAGCTCCACGTACCCGAGGGCCCGTTCGGCCTGTGAACGGCGGTTCTCAAGGTGGCCGGGTATCTCGGCGGCTCGGCCCCGAATGGGAAGGGCGGTGACGGCTCGCTCTGCAACCGACAGGGCCTTGGTCGCCCGCTGGAGCTGGCGTTGCACCCGGCCCCGTCCGGGGAACGACCACTCGGGGCCGACGATGGGCTGGCCTTCGGCGTCGTAGAGGGGGTGCTCCCAGAACCAGTCCTGGACGAGGTCGACCAGGCGGCGGTACCGCAGCGGGTTCCGGGCCCCGGAGGCCACTTGCACGACGTCGGGTCCGGCCGGCTCGGGCCCTCGGGCGGCCACGGCGAGGATGGCCGCGGTCACCATGTCCGCCGGGATCACGTCCAGCACGCCCTCGGGGATGCCGGGGAACTCCTTGAGCAGGCCTCGGCCGTAGGAGATGATCACCGGTTCGGCCATGCGGAAGCCCCGGATCCAACCCGGGTGGGGCTGGCTGAGCGTGGACTCGATGATGGAGGGGCGCACGATGGTGACAGGGACGTGGCCCCTCGACTCCAGGAGGGCACGCTCGGCGAGGGCCTTGGTGTAGGCATAGACGTCGGGCCAGCCGAGCGCCTGAGCCCGGGACTGTCCCGCTTCGACCATGCGATCGGCGACCCAGTCCCGGCGCAGGCGCTCGAGCTTTTCGGCCAGCACCGGTGCGCCCGCCGCTCCCAGCTCGCCCCTGGCTCGCTTGGCGAAGCGCTTCAGGCACTCGGGACGGCGGCTTTCGGCGTCGGTGTCGGCGCGCGCTCGTCGGGCGGCGTCCACCTCGCCCCGCCAGTCCACCTCGGTGGCGAAAGGGGTGTCGGGCAGCAGCGTTTCCGGTGACAGGCCGCGGCGCGAACCGGCGACGTAGGCGGTGGACACGGCCACGAGATGGGCCTGGGAGCCCGACGAGGCGAGGACCTCCACCACCCGTGTAGGCCCGAGGAGGTTGACCTCGACCGCCGTATCGAGGGGCGAGTCGAAGCTGACCGCGGCGGCCGAATGGATGACCACGTCGCAGCTGCACAGCGTGGCTCGGTCCTCTTCGTTCAGTCCCAGCCCGTCGGTGGTGACATCGCCGCTCACCACGGTGAGGCGCCGCTCCACCTCGGCATCGAAGCCATCGCCCCACTCGTCCTGCAGGCGGTGGAAGCAGTCGTTGCGGAGGATCTCCCGGCGGACCCGCTCCTGGGCCGAAGCCCGCCGTCCGGGGCGGACCAGGGCCACGACCTGGCAACCGGGCACGGCCCGGAGAAGACGCTCGACCAGCGCCGTGCCCAGAAATCCCGTTGCGCCGGTGACGGCGATGCGCTTGCCCGCCAGCCTCTCTCGGATCACAGCCGGATTGTCTACCATCTGGTAGATGCCAGCCGCATCCACCGGCCAGCCGACCACGGGCGAGCGCATCCTCGACGCCGCTCGAGTCTCGTTCGGGTCCCGGGGCTACGACGCCACGTCGCTCGACGCGCTGGCCGCCGGGCTGGGCCTGCGCAAGCAGACGATCCTCTACTGGTACACCAGCAAGGAGGCCCTGCTGGCCGCCGCCGTGGACCGCACGGCGAGCGACCTGGCCGAGGCGCTCGAGCGGGCACTGGCCCGCGCCGGGCCGGGGTGGCCGAGGGTCGAGGCTTTGGTGAAGTCGGTGTTCCGCCTGTCGGTGCGGCGTCCCGAGCTGCTCGGAGTTGTGCGCGAGGTGAGCCGGCTGGGGCCGCCGGCCTCGACCCAGCTTCTCAAGGCTCTCGAGCCGCTCATCGAACGCGCTACGGACTTCCTCGGCGCCGAGATGGCGGCCGGGCGCATGGGGGAGCGCGACCCACGCCTGGTCCTGCTGGCCGCCTACTCGGCCGTCCTCGGCATGGCCACCGAGGTGGAGGTGCTGCGGGCGCTGGGTCTGGAACTCACGGCCCGGGAACTGGTCCGCCGCCGCGACGAGCTCCTCTCCTTCCTTCGCTCAGCGCTGGCTGTCTCGCCTGTCTCGCCCGTTTCGCAGTCACAGGCGGAGCCTGCCCGGCGAGCTTGACCAAGCTGGCCTATCTCCGCCCGGCGGGCGGCGTGTAGCGCTTGCTGGCTCCCGGGCGGGACGGCTGGGCCGGCTGGTCGACCACCTTCTTCTCCTTGACACGCTTCTCCTTCACCCTCTTCTGCCTCACAGGCCGCTCACCCACATTGCCTCCGCGGGCGGCGCGGCGGGCGTTGGCGTCGCGGAACATGAGCCACCCGGCCAGGAGGATGAACGGCAGCCCGATGATGTATGCGTAACCCCAGGGGCCGATGCCCAGCAGGCCGGCCGCGAGGCAGGTGAAGAGCCGGCTGCCGGAGCGACTGGCCAGGGCCAGCAGGCCCGCCATGGCCACTCCGACCAGGGCGAGGACGATGGCGGCGGTGAACTCGCCGAAGGCGGGTGCGTACAAGGCCACGGCGCTGACCGCCCCGAAGCCGGCGGCCCAGAGGGCAACTCGCCTCTCCCGTTCGTCGAGTCGGGTCATCGAGGCCACGGTAGTCCTGGCTGACTGGCGCCAGGCCGACGTCAGTGGCTGACCTGGCTGTCCCCACTGGCAACCGACTGGCCGGCCTGGCAGAACGCCAGGAAGTCACAGCGAGCACACCAGTCGCCTGGAGTGGCGTGGAAGCGGCGCGTCGACACCCCTTCCAGCCAACCCACGAGCGACGAGCGCACGACGCCGACCCGCTCGGCGTTCCAGGTACGGGTGTCCGGCTCGGCGGGCCCGTCGGCGCGCAGATAGCAGTTGGTGGTGCGCAGCTGGTCGGGGTCCTCGTCCCAGGCCTCCACGGCGGCGAGGGCGTAGAGGGCGAGCTGCACGCCGGCGCCTCCGTCGCCGGGAACGGGTCGCAGGCCGGTCTTCCAGTCCACTAGCTCCGTCCGCCCGTCGCGCCGGTACACGGCGTCGACCCGGCCCCGGATGAGTCGGCTGCCGATCACCAGCTCGAAGGGAGCTTCGACCGCGATCGGCGCTGCGCCGGCGTAGGGGCTGGTCAGGAAGGACGCCTGGAGGGCAGCCGGTGACGGTACATCACCACCCGAGCCGGGGTCATGAGCAGCTCCGGCGTCGGGAAAGCCCCGGCGCTCGGCGATCTCGGCTTGCCGGACGCCGGCGGTCGGCTCGATCCGGTCCTCGATCCACTCGTGCACCTCGATGCCGAGCCGTGCGGCCGCCGACGGGGGCCTCGGGAGAGGCCGCACCGCAGACCAGTAGTACTGCAACGGGCAGCGGGCGTAAGTCACGAGGTCCGTGACCGAGAAGGTGGTGGGCACGGGCCGAGGCTGCGCCGCCCGAAGGCTGCGCCGGTGCGTGAAACCCACGGCGATGGCGTCGTCATCCACCTCGATTGGTGCGGCACCGGACGGGGTCGCCGAGGTCCGACGCCGTTCCTTGGCCGCCGTGGCCGGGTCGAGGGAGGGAGGGTCGTGGCGGAAGAGCTCGTTCACCAGGTCCGCCTGGGCGGCGACGAACTCGTAGAACTCCGAAGGTCCCTGGGGCTCGGCCGGTCCCGGGTACCAGTGGGCGGCCGAGCAGACCAGTCGCCGCCGGGCGCGCGTGCAGGCCACGTAGAACAGCCGCCATTCCTCGTCGGACCGGCGCCGCCGGACCTCGGCAGTGATGGCCGCCTCCGTGCTGGCCTTTCGCCAGTGGGGCATTCCATCGTCGTCGGGCCGTACCCACCATGGCAGCGTGGAGGCCCGGCTCAGGGGATTGTCCCCGGCCCGGCTTTCCGGGAAGATGCCCCCGCCCCGCCCTGATCCGCCGGCCAGTCCGGGCACCCAGACGCAATCGAACTCCAGGCCCTTGGCCTGGTGGACGGTCATCACCCGGACCGCGTCCTCGCCCGTGCCGTGGGCCTCGGCCAGCTCCTCGTCGGTCTCGTCCAAGAGCTGGAGGTACTCCACGAAGGCCAGGAGGCCGGGATCGCCGGCCACCGGGTCGAAGCGGGCGGCCAGGTCGTAGAAGCGCAGGAGGTTCTGCCTGCCCTTCTCACCGGCTGCACTCCACAGCCCGGTCTGCTGGGTCACGGCCTCGGCGAGGTCCAGTACCGAGAGGCGCGCAGCCATCGCCGACAGCGATCGGCGCTCACGGCAGAAGGCCTCCAGCCGACCTCGGGCCGCAGGTGACAGGCCGGTCACGGTGTCGAGCTCCTCCAGTACGTCGGCCAGCTCCAGGCGCTCCCGTCCGGAGGCGCGAAGCTCATGAGCGCGCCTAGCCAGGGCGGCCAGGTCCCGCCAGCCCAGGCGGTATCGAGGGCCCTGGAGGAGGCGAAGCAGGGCTACCGAGGACGAGAGGTCGGCGAGGACCTCCAGCCAGGACACCAGGTCCACGATCTCGGGACGGTCGAGAAGGCCGCCGGCGCCAACCACATCGGTGGGCAGGCCCTCGAGCTCGAGGGCGGCGGCGACTGTTCCGATGAGGCGGCGCTTGCGACACAGAACGGCGTGGCGGACCCAGGGCGGTCCGAGGTCGCGGACCTGGCGCGCCACCTCGGCCGCCTCCTCGGCGTCGTCGGCGGCCAGGAAGCACTCGATGGTGGTGGAGTCGGCGCCGGGCAACGCCGCCAGCCGCTTGGGCAAGGCCGCCGGCACCTTGGCCTGGATGCGGTTGGCCAGCTCGACGAGCTCGGGGCCGGAGCGGCGGTTGGTCTCCAGAGGCATGCGCTCGGCGGGAGGGAAGTGGTCGGCGAAGGAGAAGATGTTGCCCAGGTGGGCGCCCCGGAAGGCGTAGATCGACTGCATATCATCGCCCACCGCGGTGACCGCCGATCCAGGCGGGTAGATGTACTGGAGCAGGACCCGCTGGGCGTAGTTGGTGTCCTGGTACTCGTCTAGGAGCGCAACGGGATGCCGGCGGTGCAGCGCCGACGCCAGCTCGGGCTCCTGGCGCAGGAGGCGGACGGCCAGGGCCACCTGGTCGCCGTAGTCGAGGAGGTTGCGCTCCCTCTTCCGCCGCTCGTAGGCCGAGACCACCTGGCACAGCTCCAGCCGATTGGCCGCGGTCTCCCGCTGGCGCTGCCACCTCCCCGTGGCCATCACCTCCTCGCAGTCGGCGACCACCTCCTCAACCTTCACCAGGTGGTCGGCGCAATGTGATGCCAGGGCCAGCGCGTCGTTCACCACGAGGGACGGGACGAAGGTGCTGCGGCGCTGGAACCGGAACTCGTCGAACACGGAGAAGAGCAGCTGCCAGGCCTGGGCCCGGTTGAGCACCTGCGTGCCCGGGTCGAGGCCCAGCTCCAGGCCGTGGGCTGCCACCAGGGCGGCCCCGAAGGCGTGGTAGGTGGAAACCGTGACGTCGGCGTCAGCTCCGAGCCGCTCGCGTACCCGGTCCTTCAGGTTGGCCGCCGCCTTGTTGGTGAACGTGAGGCCGAGGATCTGGTGCGGCTCGGCCAGGCACCGGTGCACCAGGTCGAGCATGCGGGCGGCCACGACCGTGGTCTTCCCTGTGCCTGCGCCGGCCACCACCAGAAGGCCCGACAGGGGATGCTCGATGACGGCGCGCTGGTCGTTCGTAGGGGTGAAGCTCGGCATGGCGTCTTCCCTCACCCCTGGCCCACCTCCCGGCCCTCGGGCCACAGAGGGCAAAGTCGGTGGAACTCGCAGTGGTCGCAGTCGGCGTCGACCTCGGGACCCATCTCCTCGGCCCTGATCCGGTCGGCGACGGCGAGGATCCACTCTTCGGTGGCTCGGGCGTGTCCGGGGGTTATCTCCTGCTCGAGGGGTGTCATGGTGCGCAGGTGCAGGAGGCGCAGCTGGCGCACGGGTCCCCACTCCGCGAGCTCGGCGTCCAGCGACGCGCCAAGGTGATAGGTGGCGAGTTGTAGGTCGCCGGCCACGTCGGCGGGCCTCGGCTTGTGCTTGCCGCTCTTGTAGTCGACGACACGCAACCCCTTGCCGTCGTCACTGCGGTCCACACGGTCTATGCGGCCACTGAGGCGGTGCGGGCCGACCTCGACGGCGAAGGGGTGCTCGGTGGCCAGCACCACCGGAGGGTCCGCCGTCCCGCCTTCGTGTTCCCACCAGAGGTCCAACATGGCGAACAGGTCGCGGCGGGCTTCCTCGAGCTGGGGACGGAACGGAGCCAGGTCGTCGCTCCAGCACTCCTCGGCGACCTGGTGGAGGCGATCCCGCGTGCGCTCCTCGGCAGGCACCGGCCCGGTGGGATCACAGAAGCGATCGAGCACGGCGTGCACCAGGTTCCCGAGGTTGGCGTGGACACTGCCCGGGCCCCGCACGCCGAGCCCGTAGCGGTACGCGTGCTTGAGGGGGCAGTCCTGGTAGGTGTCGAGCTGGCTGGCCGACAGCCGGAGCGCCTGGTCCGGCCACATAGGGGAGGTGCCCGCGGTGGGCGGGAGGGTCACCGGCAGCGGGCCGTGCTCGAGGGGGATCTGCGGTTCCCGCTCCTGCCAGCCTTCGACGAAGCGGCTGAGCAGCACGCCCGGCTCCGGCGCAGACACGCCAACCAAGACTCCGGTGGCCCGATCCGCGGCGGAGGCGAACAGCCGGCGCTCCTCCTGAAGGGGCGTCAGGTGACGATCATCACCGGAGCCGCCCTGGCTGAGCGCCGACACCTCGAAGAACCGCACGACCTGGCCGACTCGGGGAAGCTCACCCTCGACGCAGCCGGCGACGACGACGGTGTGCCATTCCTGGCCGGCAGCGGCGGCGATCGACGTGACGGTGACGGTGGCCGGCGTCGCCGGTCCGCCAACCCAGGGGTCAGAGCCGACGGAGGGCGCTTCGAGCAGAGCCAGGTAGTCGTCGAGTGTGGTGCCGGGGTGTTGCTCGACGTGGCGGCTCACACCGTCGAGGAAGGCGCGTACGGCGTCGAGGGCGCGCTCCTCGGCGGAGGTGGCAGTCTGCCCGGGCCCGTGGACCAGGTGGCCAAGGCCCGACCTGAAGGCCCGGTGGGCGAGCATGGCCACGTCATCGGTGGCCACCCGCGCCGCCAGGGCGTCGCGTATCGACACCAGGCCGGCAAGGGTGGGATGGTCCTCCAATGCGGTGCCCGAAGCGTTCGTCTCCCGGCGCAGCCGGCGCACCCTGCCCGGGTCGAGATCGGTGAGCGGGGAGCTCAGGAGCCGTTCGACGGCGCCGGCGTCACCGTTTACCCAGCGCAGGAGGTCGATCAGGCTTCGCACCGCCGGGTCATCGCCGAGCGGAGACGCTGTGGGTGCGACGGGGATCCCGTGGCGTTCCAAGGCACGGGAGATGGCCCGAGCTCGCCGGCCCAGGCCACGCACGAGCACGGCCATGTCCTCCCACTCCACACCGGCGTCGTGGGCGGCGAGCAACTCCCCGGCCACGGCTTCGGGCTCGGTGGAGGGATGGCGGCAACGCACGACCATGGGAGCGGCAGGCCGTCGGAAGGCAGCCTCGAGGACGACCTCGACGTCCGGGTCCAGGCTCTGGAAGCAGGCCGGCGTGGCCCCGCGTGCCGTGTCGACGGCACCCTCCGGGTTGCCCGCCACCGTGACGCTGGTCGTCGTGGCGCCGGCCTCTGCGGTGCCGGCCCCACCTGAGGGCATGAGCCGGCGGACCAGTTGGTGGACGGCCGGGGTGGCCGCTTCGTAGTCGTCGACCAGGACGTGGGGGTGGCGCGATCGCAGTGTCTCCGCCGAGGAGTCGTCGCCGAGTAGGGCGCACGCCTCGGTGAGCAGACCGGCGCCGTCCACCAGCCCACGTTCGACCAGCGCCACTTGATAGCGCTCGACGAAGGCGGCCAGCTCCAGCCATCGGTCTGTGCTGCCCGGGCCCGCTGCCGCCGCCTCCCGGAGGTGCTCCGGCCGGAGAGCGGCGGACCGGGCGCGGAGCACGGCGCCGGCCACCTCGTCGGCGAAGGCTCTCCTGCCCACCAAGGGGTGAAGGGTGGGCCAGCGGGCGGGGTCACCGCCCTCGGAGGCCAGGAGCTCCCGGACCAGCGACCACTGCTCCGGCCCGGAGACCAGGCGCGGGCGAAGACCGGCGCGACGGAGGACGTCGAAGGCCAGACCCCAGGCGGTCGTGACCGGCAGGGACTGGAAACCTCCGCTCAGGTGGGGCAGTACGGCCCGGCGGAACCGCTCGGCAGCACCTCGGTTCCGACTGAGGACGAGCACTCGGTGGGCGCCGACCTCGGCCGCCAGGCGCAGGTACCGGTGGACGAGGGCCGTGGTCTTGCCCGTGCCAGCCCCACCGCGCACACGAAGCAACCGTCCCTCGTAGGCCACGGCCCGTCGCTGAGCGGTGGTGAGGCCCACGGGCATGACCCCGACCGTAACCAGCGGCTGTGACATCGCGAAGCCCGGCCGGCGCCGTGCCGGCGCCGTGCCGGGCCCGCTGCTAGTCCTTGGTTACGAAGCCCTTCACCTTCTCGCTGACCTCGTCGATCTTCTCCTTGGCCTTGCCCTTGGTCTGATCGACCTTGCCTTCGCGCTGGAGGTCCTCGTTGTCGGTGAGGTCGCCCGCGGCCTCCTTGGTCCTGCCCTTCATCTCGTCCATGTTTGCCATGGGTCCAGGGTAGTGGTCGGCGGGAGGCTGAGGGCTCGGGCCGGAGCTCACACCGGCGGCCTCAGCGGCTCAGGATCTCCTCGAAGAGGTCCAGGTGCTCGCGTACCATGCGCTTGGCCGAGAAGTAGTCCTCCGTGGCGGCGCGGCACTCCTGCCGGTCCAGCTCGTCAACCCGGCCGATGGCCTCGGCCATGTCGTTCTCGTCCTCACAGAGGAAGCCGGTCTTGCCCTCCTGGACGATCTCTGGAGCTGCGCCCTCCGGGAAGGCGATTACCGGAGTCCCGCAGGCGAGGGCCTCGACCATCACCATGCCGAACGGCTCGTTCCAGCGGATTGGCACGAGGAGGCAGCGGGCGTTGGCCAGGAGCTTCAGCTTGTCCTCGTGGGACACCTCCCCCATGTACTGGATGTCCTCGTCGAGCTGGGGCTCGACCTCGGAGCGGTAGTACTCGTGCTCCCACGGCTCGCGCATCTTGGCCGCCATGCGCAGCGGGTAGCCGGCCTTCTTGGCTGCCGCGCTGGCCCTGTGCGCGCCCTTGTCGGGAGACATGCGGCCGAGGAACATGCAGTAGTCACCTTCACCGCTGCCAACGGGGAACATGCTGGCGTCGACGCCGTGGTGAATGACCTTGGCGATGGGAATGTCCGGCACGGGCTCGTGCTGGGCGTCGGAGATGGCGATGAGCGGCACGCGGTGCGCAGTGCGCCGGTAGATGTCCGCCAGCTCCTCGTTGAACGGGCCGTGGTTGGTAGTGACCACGTTGAGGTCGGGTAAGCGCTCGGAGTACAGGGGACCCACCACGCTGTGATCGTGAACGATGTCGAAGTCCTGAACGGCGTCGTAGGCGTGCATGAGATGGCGGAGCTCGGGGACGGCCATCCCGATCCGGTATCCCTCCGCCTCCTCCAGCACGTGGGCGCGGGGCACTGGGCACGTCGAGTCGCCGGTGGCGTAGAGGAGGACCTCGTGGCCCTCGTCCTGGAAGCCGGTGGCGAGCAGGTGCACGACAGATTCGATGCCTCCGTACAGAGGCGGGGGGATCGGTGTCCATGGCGGGGCGATGAGAGCGATGCGCATGTCCTCCAGTGAAGCACCGCCGGCAGCCGTGGTGGGGGTCCCCGCAGTCGTTAAGATGCAGGTTCCCCGGGCGTATGGCTCAGTTGGTTAGAGCGCAGCCTTCACACGGCTGAGGTCACAGGTTCGAGTCCTGTTACGCCCACTGCAAAAGCCCAGGTCAGCGGGGGCTGCGGGCTCCCAGCCCACATCCTCAGGTGCCATTACACCCGCGAAAAACCCGCGAGAACCGCGGCACAGGGCTGTGCGGTCCCGGTACATGCTTGACACCGTGGCTCCGGTAGCTGCCTGACACTCCCAAGACGCGGTTCCGGTACCTGGGCGACACTGGCTCCGGACGTGGACGACACTCGTGTTGGATCCGAGGGT
>JALYGF010000052.1 GCA_030777325.1 Actinomycetota bacterium
CCGCCACCGCCCGGCTCCACCCCCACGACCTCGAGCGACTGATCGGAGGGACGGGCTCCCGGCTCCGCGTTCGGTCGAGGCGGGCCGCGCTGGTCCTCGAGGCCGTGGCCGACATCGGCGTTCCCCGGGGCTCGATCTCCATCCCCTTCAACGCCGTCGGTGCCGATGCCGGCGAGCTGATCGACGTGTCCAGGTCTGTGGTAGAGGTGCGGGTGGAGACCCCATGACCGGGACGGCTGCATGATCCCGATGCTCGCCGCCGGCGATCCGCTCTTCGCCGAGGGCGTCGATCTCACCGTCGTGCTCATCGTGATCGGGAAGACGGTGGTGGTGTTCGGCGCCATGCTGGTGTCGGTCCTGCTGCTCATCTGGTTCGAACGCAAGCTCGTCGCCGACATGCAGGACCGCATAGGTCCGGCCCGGGCCGGGCCCTTCGGCGTGCTGCAGACGCTCGCCGACGGCATAAAGCTGTTCTTCAAGGAGGATCTCCTCCCCACCAACGCGGATCGGCGCGTGTACCGGCTGGCGCCCTACCTGGCAACGGTGCCGGCCTTCCTCTCCTTCGCCATCGTGCCCATCGGCGGCACGGTCACCATCGCCGGGCGCCAGACGCGCCTTCAGCTGGCCGATCCGCCCGTGGGCATCTTGTTCCTGCTGGCCATGTCGTCCATCGCCGTCTATGGGGTCATGCTGGCCGGGTGGTCTTCGGGCTCCAAGTACCCGTTGCTGGGTGCGGTGCGGGGATCGGCGCAGATGGTGTCCTATGAGGCCGCCCTGGGACTGTCCACCGTGGCCGTGGTGCTGGTCACGGGCTCGCTGCTGACGAGCGACATCGTCGCCGGCCAGTCGGGTGAGGGCTTGTTTGGCGTACTGCCGGGCTGGAACGTGCTGCGCCTCGGAGTCGTCCCCTTCGTCGTCTTCTTCATCGCAGGGACGGCGGAGTCCAACCGCCCGCCGTTCGACCTGGTGGAGGCCGAGCAGGAGCTGGTGGGAGGGTTCCACACCGAGTACTCGGCGCTGCGCTTCGCCCTCTTCTTCCTGGCCGAGTTCATGAACACCATCACCATCTCGGCGATCATGGTCACGCTGTTCCTGGGCGGTCCCAGCGGGCCCGGCCCGGACAGCGGCCTCCTCGGCGCCATCCTCCCGGTGTTCTGGTTCCTGCTCAAGGTCTTCGCCATGCTGTGCGTGTTCATCTGGCTCCGGGCCACGCTTCCCCGCTTCCGCTACGACCAGCTCATGGACCTGGGCTGGAAGAAGCTCATCCCCCTCTCGCTGATCTGGCTGCTCGTGCAGGCGGCCCTTCTGGTGGATCTCCAGTGGGGAATCGCCGTCACCGTGGGTGGGGCGGTGATGGCCGTGTTGTTGTGGCGAGCCATGCAGGTGAGCCAGGAGGCCACCGAGGAGGATGCCCCCGCCCCCCCGAGATTCCGGCAGGCGCGCTGATGGGATACCTGGACGGCTTCAAGGTGACGTTCAAGACCATCTTCGAGCCAGCCGTCACCACGTCGTACCCCGACGTGAAGCGGGCCAAGCCCGTCCGCTTCCACGGCCGCCACGTGCTGAGCCGCTACGAGGACGGCATGGAGAAGTGCATCGGCTGCGAGCTGTGCGCCGGCGTGTGCCCGGCCCGGTGCATCTATGTGCGGGGAAAGGACAACCCTCCGGACGATCCCGTCTCGCCGGGAGAGCGCTACGGCTACGTGTACGAGATCAACTACCTGCGCTGCATCCACTGCGACCTGTGTGTGGAGGCCTGTCCCACCGAGGCCATCACCGATGGCAAGGTGTTCGAGTTCTCCTTCACCAACCGCGCCGACGCCATCTACACGCGGGAGGAGCTGTTGGTGGACGACGAGGGCCGACCCAAGCACCTGCCCTGGGAGGACTGGCGCGAAGGTGACGACCGCCACACTTCGGGGTGGGTACGGGCGACCTCGCCGTCGGGAGCCGCAGATTACGAGGGCAAGGTGCAGTGGTCGGGCGAGCTCGGCTACGGCGTACGTCCGCCCGAGAGGGGCCAGTCCGTGGACGTCCCCGTCGACGCCGTGGCCGACGCCACCGGAGAGCCCACGGTCGAGGGTGAGCACAGCCCCAAGCGGAGCCGGCGCCGTTGACCACGGCCACCACCATCCTCGCCGCCGCCACCAAGGTCGACATGACGGTCTTCGCCGCCAGCGCGGTGATCGTTCTCGCCGGCGCCATCGGCGTGGTGGTGTCCCGGAACCCCGTGCACGCCGCGCTGTTCCTCGTCCTCACGCTCTTCGGCGTGGCCGTCCTCTTCGTGGCCCAGGAGGCACACTTCCTGGCTGCCGTCCAGGTGATCGTCTATGCCGGCGCCATCGTGGTGCTGTTCCTCTTCGTCATCATGCTCCTCGGAGTGGACCGCGAAGAGAACGTGATGGTGGAGCCGTTGCGAGCCCAGCGGCCGCTGGCGCTCCTCCTCGGTGTCATCTCCCTGGCCGAGATCTTCCTGCTGGCCCAGGGAACGCGCTGGGCCACGGGCGCCACCCAGGTGGCCGGGCCCGCCGGCGGGCCCGGGAGCAACGTGGAGAAGCTGGCGCGCGTCATCTTCACCCGTTACCTGCTGGCCTTCGAGGTCACCTCAGTGCTGCTCGTCATCGCCGTGGTCGGGGCCGTCGTCCTGGCCCGCCGGTCGGAGGGAACCGCCACCGAATCCCCCGCCGCGGCTCGAGTTGAGACGCCGACGTCACCGAGGTCGGAGGCGCCCCTGTCCGATGACCAGGTGCCTGCCGACGAGCCCGAGGCCACGCCGACCGGAGCCCGATGAGCCTCGACGGTTCCTGGTACCTCTGCCTAGCCGCCGCCCTCTTCACCATCGGGGCCGTGGGGCTGCTGGTACGGCGCAACGTGTTGGTCATGTTCATGTGCGTGGAGCTCATGCTCAACGCCGTCAACCTCACCCTCGTCACCTTCTCCCGCATGCTCGACGACATCGGCGGCCAGTCCCTCGTCTTCTTCGTGCTGGTGGTGGCCGCAGCCGAGGTGGTGGTGGGCCTGGGCATCATCGTGGCCATCTTCCGGCGCCGGGCAGGGGCCACCGCCGACGACCTTCACCTGCTCCGGGGCTAGGCGTTCGTGGCCGATCTCGCCTACCTCATCCCGGCGCTCCCGCTCGCCGGTTTCCTGGCCCTCGTCGTCCTCGGCCGCCGGGCAGGCGACCCTGGAGCCGGCTGGCTGGCCACCACCGCCATAGGCCTCTCGTTCCTGGCCACATTGGCCACCTTCTTCGAGCTCCTGGGCCAGGATTCCCACCACCGCGAGGTGACCAAGCCTCTCTTCACCTGGATCGCAGCCGGAGGCTTCGAGGTCAAGGCCGCGCTGCTGGTCGACCAGCTGTCCATCACCATGGCCCTGTTCGTCACCGGGGTGGGCACCCTCATCCACCTGTACTCCATCGGGTACATGAAGGGCGACGAGCACTTCTCCCGCTTCTTCGTCTACCTGAACCTGTTCGCATTCTCCATGCTGGTGCTCGTCCTCTCCGACAGCTTCCTGTTCACCTTCCTCGGGTGGGAGGGGGTAGGGGCATGCTCGTACCTGCTCATCTCGTTCTGGTTCGAGCGGGACACGGCGGCCACTGCTGGCAAGAAGGCATTCGTCGTCAACCGGGTCGGTGACTTCGGGTTCATGATCGCCATGTTCCTGCTGTTCAGCACGGTGGGCTCGCTCACCTACAAGGAGGTGTTCGAGGGTCTCGAGGGCGTCTCCCACGCGGCGATAGTCGCCGTCGCCCTCCTGCTGTTCCTTGGTGCCACCGGGAAGTCGGCGCAGTTGCCCCTCTTCGTGTGGCTCCCCGACGCTATGGAGGGACCCTCACCCGTCTCGGCCCTGATCCACGCCGCCACCATGGTCACCGCCGGCGTCTACCTCATGGCCCGTGTCAGCCCCCTTCTCGTCGAGGCCGAGACTGCCCTCACGGTCATAGCCGTGGTGGGGGCGGTGACGGCGCTGGTGGCAGCGGTGATCGCCTGTGCCCAGGACGACATCAAGCGCGTGCTGGCCTACTCCACGATCTCCCAGCTGGGCTACATGTTCCTCGCCGTGGGCTCGGGCGCCTACATCGCGGCCGTCTTCCACATGGTCACCCACGCCTTCTTCAAGGCCCTGCTGTTCCTCGGAGCAGGTTCGGTGATGCACGGCATGAACGACGAGCTGAACATGAAGCGCATGGGAGCCCTCAGGCGCTGGATGCCGGTCACCGGTGCCACCTTCATCGTGGGATGGCTGGCCATCGCCGGGGTGCCTCCGTTCTCCGGGTTCTGGTCCAAGGACGACGTCCTTCTGGCCGCCTACGACAAGAGCCCGGTGCTGTGGGCGATCGGGTTGTTCACCGCCCTTCTCACCGCCTATTACATGGGCCGCCAGGTCTTCCTGGTCTTCTTCGGAGAGGAGCGCTGGCGGCGCGAGGAGCGTGAAGGGGTTCACGGCAACGAGCCGTCCAGGGGGCGACCAGAGGACAGGTCCGAGGCCGAGCCCCCCGCCGAGGGAGAGCGAAGTGAACCACACGAATCACCCCGGCTCATGACCGCACCCATGGTGGTGCTCGCCGTCCTGGCCGTCCTCGGGGGGTTGCTGAACCTGCCGTTCGAAAAGCTCAAGTTCCTCCATCACTGGCTGGAGCCGGTGTTCGAGGAAGCCGAGCACAAGTTGTCGCCGGGCGTCGAGGACCTACGTCTCGTGCTGGCGCTGGTGGCCATCGCCGCCGGAGTCACCGGCATTGCCATCGCCTATGCCATCTTCATGCGTGCCGGACGCACAGCCGCCTTCGAGCCGGCCGTGATGAAGCGGGGCGGCGGAGGCTTCGACGACCTCTACTCCTTCCTCGTCGAGCGGCCGGGTCGGGCCATCGCCAACTTCACCGCTTTCGTGTTCGACGCCCGTGTGGTGGACGGGATCGTCAACGGCGCAGCTTCGGTGGTCCGCATGGGCGGATCGCAGCTCCGCAAGGTCCAGACCGGCTACGTCCGCAACTATGCCCTCGGCGTCACCTTTGGCGCCGCCCTGCTCCTGGGCTATGCCTTGTTGCGGATGGGGGTCTAGCCCAGGTGGAGGGCCTCTCGGTGCTCACCACTATCATCTTGGTGCCGGTGATCGGTGCGGCCGTCGTGGCGCTGATACCGCGCTCGCGCGAGGACGTCATCAAGGCCGTGGGGCTCACGGCGGCGGTCTTGGTGGGCGTGGCCGCCATCAGCCTGGCCTTCGCCTTCGACGCCCAGAGCTCGGACTACCAGTTCGTCTCCGAGGCCAGCTGGATCGAGGAGTTCGGAGTGTCGTGGCTGCTCGGCGTGGACGGCATCTCGCTCTTCCTGGTCGTGCTCACCGGCATCCTCTTTCCCATCGCCCTGATCGGCACCGACCCCCACCGGGACGTCAAGGCGTACACCGCCTGGATGCTGGTCCTGGAGGCGGGTTGCCTGGGCTCGTTCCTGGCCCTCGACCTGCTGCTGTTCTTCCTCTTCTTCGAGCTGACCCTGCTCCCCATGTACTTCATCATCGGAGGCTGGGGCTACGAGAAGCGCGTGTACGCATCGCTCAAGTTCTTCCTCTTCACCCTGTTCGGGTCGGCCTTCATGCTCGTGGGCATGCTGGCCCTCGTCTTCCTCTCGGCCAAGGGGTCCGCCCCGCTCACCTTCGACATCAGGGAGCTGGCCGAGCGGGGCGCGCTGGCCGAGGACACGGCCCGGTGGGTGTTCCTCGCCTTCACCATTGCCTTTGCCGTCAAGGTGCCCCTCTTTCCCGTCCACACCTGGCTGCCGGACGCCCACACCCAGGCCCCCACTGCGGGGTCGGTGATCCTCGCCGGGGTGCTCCTGAAGCTGGGCACCTACGGCCTGGTGCGCTTCGGTCTCTCTCTTTTCCCGAAGGCGGCAGTGGACCTGGCGCCCGTCCTACTCACCCTCGCCGTCATCGGGATCATCTACGGCGCCATTTGCGCCACCATGCAGAAGGACCTGAAGCGACTGGTGGCGTACTCCTCGGTCGCCCACCTGGGCTTCATCGTCCTCGGCACCTTCGCCCTCACCACCCAGGGGGTGTCCGGAGGGGTCCTGCAGATGGTGAACCACGGTCTCTCCACCGGGGCGCTGTTCCTTCTGGTGGGGATGATCTACGAGCGCCGCCATACCCGAGAGATCGCCGAGCTGCACGGCTTGCAGCGGTCCATGCCGGTCATGGCCATCGTGTTCATGGTCGTGATGTTCTCCTCCATCGGCCTTCCGGGGCTCAACGGCTTCGTGGGTGAGTTCCTCATCCTCGTAGGCACCTTCGTCACCCGCCGCTGGTGGGCGGTGGTCGGCACGGCCGGCGTGATCCTGGCCGCCCTCTACCTGCTCTGGGCCTACCAGCGGGTCTTCCACGGCACCCCGGAGGGCGAGAACGCCAAGCTCACCGACATGACGCTGCGGGAGCGAGCGGTCATGGCCCCGCTGCTCGTCCTCATCGTGTTCCTCGGGGTCTATCCCCAACCCGTCCTGGACCGCATCAACCCGTCGGTCGAGAAGCTCGTGGAGCATGTGGAGGCCAGAGGCGGGTATGAGCAACCGGCGGCGGCGGTCAACGGCGCCGAGGGCGTGCGCGAGGAGCACCAGAAGAAGGAGGCCGAGGAGGAGGAGGGCAAGCAGGAGGAGAGCCAGCGAAGGCTCGAGGAGTTCAAGGAAGCCGAGGACAAGGCGAGGGAAAAGGCCAGGAGCGGCGAATGAGCGGACTCCTGGTGGCCCAGAGCGGGCAGTCTCAAGGCCTTCCGCCCCTGGAGCTGCCGAACGTCGAGTACTCGGCCATGGCACCCCACCTGATACTGATCGGCGGCGCGCTCGTGCTCCTGGTCTGGGTGGCGATGATGCGTCGCCGCGCCCCCTGGGTCTGGGCCGCGTTCACCGTCGTGGTCGGGCTCGCCTCGCTCGTGGCCTCCTGGCTGATGTGGCTGGACGTCGACCGCAACGGTCCAAGGTCGGCGGTTGCCGACTCCATCGTGGTCGACGGCTACTCGGTCTTCTTCATGGTGTTGGTGAGCGCCATCGTGGTCTTGGCCGCGTTGATGGGCGAGGCCTACCTGAAGCGGGAGGACGTCCGTGGCCCCGAGTTCTACGTGCTCATGCTGCTCTCCGCCTCGGGGGCCATGTTCATGGCCTCTGCCAACGACCTGGTGATCACGTTCCTGGGTCTCGAGATCCTTTCCATCGCCCTGTACGTCCTGGCCGGTCTGGACAACCGCCGGATGGAGTCGAGAGAGGCGGCGATCAAGTATTTCGTCCTGGGGGCCTTCTCCTCCGCCGTGTTCCTCTATGGCGTGGCCCTGGTCTACGGCGCCACGGGCTCCACCAACCTGGGCGAGGTCACCGGATATCTGAAATCCACGGTGACGCCGTCCAACGGCGTACTGCTCGCAGGGGTGGCACTGCTGCTCGTGGGCTTCGGCTTCAAGGTGGCTGCCGTTCCCTTCCACACGTGGACCCCTGACGTGTACCAGGGCGCACCTTCCCCGGTGACCGGCTTCATGGCCGCCGGGGCCAAGGCGGCTGGGTTCGCCGGCCTGCTGCGCGTCTTCTTCTCCACGTTCGACACCCTGAAGCTGGACTGGCAGCCCATCGTCTGGGTCCTGGCGGTGGCCACCCTTTTGGTGGGATCCGTGCTCGCCATCGTCCAGGAGGACATCAAGCGGGTCCTCGCCTACTCGTCCATAAGCCATGCCGGCTTCGTGCTGATCGGCCTGCAGGCTGCCAACGACAAGGGCCTCGCCGGCTCGCTCTACTACTTGCTCACCTACTCGTTTATGGTGCTGGGCAGCTTCGCGGTGGTCACTCTCGTCGGGCGCAAGGGCGACGCCAGGCACGATCTGAACGCCTACCGGGGCCTGTCCTCACGGCGGCCGGCCCTGGCCCTGGCGTTCACGGTGCTGCTACTGGCCCAGGCCGGCATCCCGTTCACCACCGGCTTCCTGGCCAAGTTCTACGTGATCTCCGCCGCCGTGGAGGGTCGGTCCTACTCGCTGGCGCTCATCGCCATGCTGTCGTCGGTGGTGGCCGCCTTCTTCTATCTGCGGATCACGGTGCTCATGTACATGAGCAGCGAGGAGGAACAGGCCGAGGAGTCCCGCCACGAGCTCGTGCCCATCCCCCGCTCGATGACGGTGGTCCTGGCCGTCTCGGTGGCCGTCACGGTGGCCTTCGGCTTGCTCCCCGCCCCGGTGATCAACTTCGCACGCGACGCCACGACCCTGCTCTAGTAGCACCGTGGCGCCGCAGCGGTCGCGATGGTCGATGGTTGCGGTGGGCACGCTTATGGTGGCGGCACTGCTCGGGGCGGGCGTGGTGTGGACGAGGAATACGGACCGCCCCCACGGCGGGGCGGGCGCTGGTGAGCGCTTCGAGGTGGCCCTGATCGGCGACGCTCGCTACCGGCCCGACGAACACCCGAAGTTCTTACGGGTGCGCGATGCCATCAACGCCGAGCGAGTGGCATTCACCGTCCACGTCGGCGACATCAAGGGTGGTGGTTCGTGTGCCGACCGGGTCTACACCGAGACCCGTGAGCTCTTCGACGGGTTCGATTCACCATTGGTGTACACGCCGGGTGACAACGAGTGGACGGACTGCGGTGACCGCAGGCCCCGTGAGCGCCTGGCCTACCTGCGGCGGGTGTTCTTCGCCGACGACCAGTCGCTGGGGCGGCAGCGCCTTCGCCTCGAGCGGCAGAGCAAGGACTACCCCGAGAACGCCCGTTGGCGGTTCAACCAGGTCACCTTCGCCACCCTGCACGTGGTGGGCAGCAACAACAACCTGCCCGAGGCGACAAGGCCTGAGGGAACACCGGGCGACGCAGAGGAGTACGCCGCGCGCAACGCCGCCAACCTGGCATGGCTCGCTCGGACGTTCGAAGCGGCCCGTGCCGACGGCAGCGTGGCCGTGGTGCTGGCCATGCAGGCCGACCCCGCCTTCGAACGGACACCGGCGCAACGGCCGGGGTATGCGGATCTGCTGGCCGCCCTCAGCCGTGAGGTCGAGGCTTTCGCCAAGCCGGTGGCTCTCGTTCACGGCGACAGCCACGTGTCCCGTGTCGACCGCCCCCTCAAGGACCCTGCCACCGGCCGAGCCGTCGCGAACCTCACCCGGGTGGAGACCTTCGGCAGCCCGGACATCCACTGGGTGCGCGCCACCGTGAACCCCGACGACCCCGAGGTCTTCACCTTCCGACAGGAGCTGATCGAGGCCAATCGGGCGCCATAGCCGCCATCGCGGCCGCAGTCAGCTCAGCCTGGGGACATGAACTCGGCGGCCCGCTTGGCCATCTCGGCCGGAGGCACGTCCTCCACGTGGCTGGCCACGTTCCACCGGTGGCCGAAGGGATCCTCGAACTGCCCCGACCGGTCGCCGTAGAACTGGTCCTCCACGGGGCGAAGGGCCGCGGCCCCCGCCTGAACGGCCCGCTCGAACACCGCGTCCACGTCCTCCACGTAGACGCTGATCGTCACGGGCGAACCGCCGAGGCTCTTGGGGCCGAGCTGGCCCATATCGGGGAACTCATCCGCAAGCATGATCACCGAGTTGCCGATCTGCAGCTCGCAGTGGCCGATCTTTCCGTCGGGGGCAGGCATGCGCATGCGCTCGGTGGCACCGAGGACCGTCTCGTAAAAGCCCACGGCAGCGCCGGCTCCGTCGACGCACAGGTAAGGCGTTACTTGGGGGTACTCGTCGGGGATGGGCTTCACCTTGGCCATGGGACCTCCCTGGATCGTCGACGCGCCCACGCTATCCAACCAGCCTTGGGACACGCCTTCGGAGCCTGCCTGGTCCCACCTCAGGCCGACGGCCGCAATAAACGTCCGAAGGTGGCCAGGGCCGACTCATTCTTGGCCACTGACCCGTGCCGGCCAGGCGGCTCGTGCTGGCAGCTCGTGAAGGCCGTCACTACGCTCATCGCGATGTCCGGCTTCCTGCGTGAGTACTTCACAGTGCTCGTGTTCGGCGCCGCGGCGGTGGCCATGGTCGGCGCCATGCTGGGCGCAGGCAGCCTGCTGCGGCCGAAGCGGCCCCAGGCTCAGAAGTACATCTCCTACGAGAGCGGAGTCGACCCCGTGGGCACCGGCTGGTCACAGAGCCAGATCCGCTACTACCTGTTCGGACTCCTCTTCGTCCTCTTCGAGGTGGAGACGGTCTTCATCTTCCCCTGGGCCGTGCGCCTGGAGGACTTGGGCGTGTTCGGCTTGGTGGAGATGGTCGTCTTCATCGCCATCCTGGCCCTGGGCCTGGTGTACGCGTGGCGCAAGGGCGTGCTGCGGTGGATGTGACCGACCAGAGGGGCAAGGAGCCGGGATGGGCCTAGTGGAGAGGGGCTGGGTGCCCAAGCCCCTCAGCCACCTGCTCAACCTCAGCCGCAAGTACTCCCTGTGGGTCTACCAGTGGGGCCTGGCCTGCTGCGCCATCGAGATGGGCGCCGCCTTCGGGTCGCCCCGCTACGACGTGATGCGCCTCGGCGTCATCCCCTTCCCCGCCAGCGCCCGCCAAGCCGACCTGGTGGTCATCTCCGGAACGGTCACCGACAAGATGGCGCCTCCGATCCGCCGGCTCTACGAGCAGATGCCCGACCCGAAGTACGTGATCTCCATGGGCTCGTGCGCCAACTGCGGCGGCCCCTACTGGGACAGCTACTCGGTCACCAAGGGGGTCGACCAGATCCTGCCCGTGGACGTCTACGTGCCCGGCTGCCCACCGCGGCCGGAGGCACTGCTCGAGGGCATCGTGCTGCTCCAGGAGCGGATTCAGCACGAGGACATGGCCGAGCGGTGGAAGGGTGATCCCATTGTCGTCGGTGGCTGACGAGGCGGGTGCCGGCCCCGAAGGAGAGCAGCCCGACGGTGCCGACGGTGATCGGTCCACGGACTCCACCCTCCAGCAGCTGGTCGAGGTCCTGCAGGCCGAGCTAGGTGACGCCGTGGTGGGATCGGAGGTCGCCGGCGGCGACGTCTGGGTGCGGGTCGCTTCCGGTGCCTGGCTCGAGGTCGCCCAGGCGTGCAAGCGCCGCCTGGACATGGACTACTTCTGCTTCCTCTCCGGCATCGACTGGCTGGACAACCCCGACCTCTCGGGGGAGAAGCGCTGGGATCCCGAGGGGCGAGGTTCGGAAGGTGAAGAGGCGGACGGCACCGGTGGCGGGGAGGCTGGAGCGGCGTACTCCACGGGCCGGGCCGGTGGTGAAACGCGCTTTCAGGTCCTGGCCCGGCTGTACTCCACGACCCGCCACTTGGGAGTCACGCTCAAGGCGGACCTGGACGAGGCGGACCCGAGGGTGGCGTCGTGGGTGAGCGCGTACCGGGGAGCCGACTGGCACGAGCGGGAGACCTGGGAGATGTACGGCTTCACCTTCGAGGGCCACCCCGGTCTGCGCCACCTCTACCTCCCCGGCGAGTTCGAGGGCCATCCTCTCCGGAAGGACTTCCCCCTCCTGGCCCGAGAGCTCAAGCCCTGGCCCGGCCTGGTGGACGTGGAGCCCATCCCGGGCGACGAGGCGGCAGAGGACCAGGGCGATGCGGCGACGCTGGCGGCGGCCACGGACGAGGGCGGATGACCGCGACCACTGAGCGGCAGAAGGCCGCCTACATCTCCGGCCAGGCGGCCGACGGCCGAATCAACGTCGAGCTGGAGGCCGAGGGCATGACCCTCAACCTCGGGCCCCAGCACCCGGCCACCCACGGGACCCTTCGCATCGTGGTTCGCCTCGACGGCGAGCAGGTCCTTTGGGCCGAGCCCGTGTGCGGCTACATGCACCGCGGCTACGAGAAGCTCTGTGAGGTCCGCACCTACCCTCAGGTCACCACCCTCGTCAACCGCATCGACTGGCTGGGCCACTTCGCCAACGAGGTCCCCTTCATCCTGGCCGCCGAGAAGCTCATGGAGATCGAGGCGCCGGAGCGTGCCCAGTGGCTGCGAACGATCTTCTTCGAGATGGCTCGCATCGCCAACGTCTCGCTGTTCCTCGGCGACATGGGCGTGCAACTGGGAGCCCTCACCCCTGTCTTCTACGCCTTTCGCGACCGGGAATACGTCTTGAATCTCATGGAGGCGGTCACGGGCGGTCGCTTCCATCCCAACTTCGATCGCATCGGAGGGCTGAAGGAGGACCTGCCCAGGGGATGGGTGGGCGAGGCCAGGGCGGTGATGGCCCGGGTGTGGTCTTTCTGTGACCAGATGGAAGAGCTCCTCATGGGCAACGAGATCTTCGACCGCCGATGCCGAGGCATCGGGGTCATCCCCGCGTCCGTGGCCCTCCAGTACGGCCTTTCGGGAGCCAACCTGCGGGCCAGCGGCGTGGACTGGGACCTGCGCCGGGACGAGGACTACCCCCTCGCCTGGAAGCACTGCGACTGGAAGGTCTGGACCCATGCCGACGGCGACTCGTTCGCTCGCTACTGGGTCCGGCTCCAGGAGACGAGAGAAGCGGCCAAGATCGTGATGCAGCTGCTCGACGGGCTGCCGTCAGGTCCCATCCAGGCCAAGGTGCCCCGGATCATCAAGGTTCCCGCCGGCGAGGCCTGGGCTCATACCGAGAACCCGCTGGGCGAGATGGGTTACTACGTGGTGAGCAAGGGTGGCCTGGGCCCGTTCCGGGTGAAGATCCGTAGTGCCTCCTTCAACAACGTGTCCATCATCCCCTGGGTCCTACGCGGTGTCTTCGTGCCCGACGTCATCACCATCCTGGCTTCGCTGTACTTCATCCTCGGGGACATCGACAGGTGAGCCGGCCCCGGTGACGCTGGCCGTCGACCTTGCCTACTGGCAGACCACCACGGTCAAGGTGCTGGTCGTGCTCGGCGTCATCCCCGCCGCGGCCATCCTCCTCGGCTACGTCTTCCTGCTGAAGATGATGAGCCACATGCAGAGCCGGCTGGGACCGATGGAAGCCGGTCCCCACGGCACCCTCCAGCTCGTGGCCGACGGCCTCAAGTTCATCCAGAAGGAGGACATCTTCCCCGACCGGTCGGACCGCTTCGTTTTCGGCCTGGCCCCCGTGGTCGTACTGATCTCCACCTTCCTCCTCTACATCGTCATCCCTGCCGGGCCTCGCCTCGTGGTCGAAGACCTCGACACGGGGGTCTTCTTCGCCCTTGCCGTCTCCTCCCTGTCCGTCCTCGGGGTGCTGATGGCCGGCTGGGCGTCGGCCAACAAGTACTCCCTCATCGGTGCCCTCCGCGCCGCCGGGCAGCTGATCGCCTACGAGCTGCCCCTCGTCCTGGCCGTGGTGGGCGTGGTCATGCAGGCCGGGACCATGAGCCTGCAGGGGATAGTGAGGGCCCAGTCCGAGGGCGAGATCTTCGGCTTGGGTGTCATCGGCAACCCCTTCATCCTCACCCAGTTCGTCGGCTTCGCCATCTTCCTGCTCGCCGCCCAGGCCGAGCTGTCACAGACGCCCTTCGACATGCCGGTGGCCGAGTCCGAGCTGGTGGCCGGCTTCATGACCGAGTACACGGGCTTCCGCTTCCTCTTCTTCTTCATGGCCGAGTTCGGCTCGGCATTCGCCCTCTCCGCCATCGGCGCCACCCTGTTCCTCGGGGGGTGGCACCTGCCCGGTGTCGAAGGTTCGCTCGCCGACCTCACCGGTCCACTGGTGCTCGGCGCCAAGGTCATGGTGGTGGCCTTCTTCATCTTCTGGTTCCGCTTCACCTATCCACGGCTGCGCGAGGACCAGCTCCAGGCCGTCGCCTGGAAGTACCTCATCCCCCTCTCCCTCGCCAACATTCTCGCCACCGGCATCCTCAAAGTGGTCTTCTGAAAGGATCTTGATGCCTCACGTTCCAGGGCTGCTGAAGGGGCTCGGGGTCACCTTCAAGACCATGACCAAGCCCGCCGTCACCGTGCAGTACCCCCACGTCAAAGAGGCGCCGCCCACCCGGGCGCGGGGCGTGATCGCCCTCAAGGAGGAGAACTGCACGGTGTGCATGCTCTGTGCCCGCCAGTGCCCCGACTGGTGCATCTACATCGAGGGCTACAAGGACAAGGCCCCGCCCCGCCGGGAGGGCGGGAAGCCCCGCACCGTGCAGAAGCTCGATCGCTTCGACATCGACTACGGCCTGTGCATGTACTGCGGGATCTGTGTCGAGGTCTGCCCGTTCGACGCCCTGTTCTGGAGCCCGGAGTACGAGTACTCCGAGGTCAAGATCGCCGACCTCCTCCACGACAAGGACCGCCTGGGCGAGTGGATGAAGGCGGTGCCCGAACCCCCGCCTCTGGACCCCGGTGCCACCACCAAGGGCGCCAAGAAGTAGGACATGGTCGCTCAGAACGTCGTCTTCGGGGTCCTGGCCGCCGCCATGGGCCTGGCCGCCATCCGGGTGGTGACCACGAAGAACGTCGTCCACGCCGCCCTGTACCTGGTTGTGGTGCTGGCCGGCGTGGCCGCCCTCTACATCCTGCTGGCCGCCGAGTTCATAGCCGTGGTGCAGGTCATCATCTACATCGGCGCCATCGTGCTGCTCATCCTCTTCGGCACCATGCTCACGAGGGCGCCCATCGGCCGGGCCTCGGACCTCGACAACGACCAGAGGTGGCTCGGGGTGGTGGTGTCGCTCCTGCTCCTCGGCGTGCTCGGGGCGGTGCTGGCCGACGCATATGGCTCCACCAAGCTGCCCAGGGGAGCGCAGGTCCAGCGCACCGGTGACGTGGGGCTGTCCATCTTCCAGACCTACGTCATCCCCTTCGAGGTCGTCTCCGTGCTCCTCCTCGCCGCCTTGGTCGGGGCCGTCGTGATCGCCCGGCGGGACTAGAGATGTACCTGAATCAGTTCCTCTTCCTGGCCGCCTTCCTGTTCTGCGTAGGCGTCTACGGGGTGCTGGCCCGCAAGAACGCCGTGCTCGTGCTCATGTCCATCGAGCTCATCCTCAACGCCGTGAACATCAACCTGGTGGCCTTCGGACTGTTCCGGGAGAGCGTGGCGGGGCAGGTTTTCGCCTTGTTCGTGATCGCCGTGGCCGCCGCCGAGGTAGGCGTGGGCCTGGCGGTGGTGATCCTGATATACCGCAACCGACACTCCATCGACCTCACCGAGGTCGACATGATGAAGGGCTGAGGAGTGCTGGAGAACGCCTGGGTCGTCCCTGCTCTTCCGGTGCTCTCCTTCGTCCTCATCCTCTTCTTCGGCAAGCGCCTGCCGAGGCACGGTCACGAGATCGGCGTGGCTGCCGTGGCCATGGCCTTCGTGCTGGCGTGCGTGTGCGCCGTGCAGTGGGTCCAGCGCCCCGCCGACCTCGAGGTGAAGCCCGGAGCCGAGGAGCACGCCACCGCCCCCGGCTCGCCGGCACACGCCAACGCCGTCTCCGCCCTCGAGGAGAAGGCGCCGCCCGGGAGCGAAGGCGGGCACGACGGCGAGGGCAAGAAGGAGGAGGCGGGCGAACACGGAGCCGAGCCCATCCGCGAGCCGGTGGTGAAGGAGGTCACCTGGTTCGACAACGGCCAGACCCGGGTCAAGGCCGGCACCCACATCGACGGCCTTGCCGTGACCATGATGTTCGTGGTCACTCTGATCTCCCTCCTGGTGCACGTGTTCTCCACCAGCTACATGCACGGTGACCGCCGCTACACGCACTACTTTGCCGCCCTCAGCCTATTCACCGCCGGGATGCTGGTGATGGTCACGGCCAACAACACCCTCCAGCTGCTCGTGGGCTGGGAGCTGATGGGCTTGTGCTCGTTCATGCTCATCGGCCATTGGTGGGAGGAGCGGAACAACTCCAACGCCGCCCTCAAGGCCTTCTTCACGACACGCACCGGTGACATTGGCCTCTTGATCGGCATCGCCATTCTCTTCTTCGCCGCCGGCCAGACCTTCGAGATCGCCGAGATCAACGCGTCGGCTCTCGGTGGTGAGGTGAGCCATGGCCTCGTGCTGGCCGGCGCCGCAGCCCTGCTCTGCGGCGTCGTGGGCAAGAGCGCGCAGTTCCCGCTCCACACCTGGCTGCCCGACGCCATGGCCGGTCCCACGCCGGTTTCGGCGCTCATCCACGCCGCGACCATGGTGGTGGCCGGGGTGTACCTCGTTGCCCGCCTGTACGGCGTCTTCTGGTCGGGGTTCGACATCGGCGGCGGGGGCGTCAACCCGGTGGCCCTCGTGGGGGGGATCACGGTGCTCATCGCCGCCGCTCTGGCCTTCGTGCAGAGCGACATCAAGAAGGTGCTCGCCTACTCCACGGTCAGCCAGCTCGGATACATGGTCATGGCACTCGGCGTGGGCGCCTGGACCGCCGGGGTCTTCCACCTGGTCACCCATGCCTTCTTCAAGGGCCTGCTGTTCCTTGGCGCCGGCTCGGTGAGCCACGCCGTTCACAGCTTCGACATGAAGAAGGACATGGGCGGCCTCCGCGAGCACATGCCGGTCACGTTCAAGACCTTCGTCATCGGCTCGCTGGCCCTGGCCGGGATCCCGCCTCTGGCCGGCTTCTGGTCCAAGGACGAGATCCTGCTCGGAGCCTCGTCCAACGGCTATCCGATCTTCCTCGTGGTCGGGCTCCTCGGTGCGGCGCTGACCGCCGCCTACATGACCCGTTGCGTGTACCTCACCTTCTTCGGCGAGTACCGGGGCCACGGTCAGCCCCACGAGTCGCCACCGGCCATCACGGTGCCGCTGGTCGTGCTGGCCGGGTTGTCGGTGGTGGCCGGCTTCGTCAACGTCCCCGGTGGGGAGTGGTTCTCGAAGTGGACGGAGAACGAGACCGTGCTCACCGCCGGTGTGGCCCATCATTCCTTCTCGCCTTTGGTGGCCGTACTCGGATCGGCCGTTGGCATGGTGGGCATCGCCGCCGGCTATGCGTACTACTGGCGCAATCTCGGGCCCCACCGGCTCACCCAGCGCAGCGGCGCGGCCCGCACCGGCTACCGCGTCCTCGAGAGCAAGTACGGCCTCGACCGGCTGTACACCGACTGGGTGGTGGGTGGGATCAAGGGGCCGATCGCCCGGGGCGCCTACTGGTTCAACCAGAGGGTGATCGACGGAGTGGTGAACGGCGTGGGGATCGCCGCCCGCGGCCTGGCCCGCTTCGTGTACGACACCATCGACCAGAAGGTCGTCGACGGGGTCGTCAACGGTGCCGGCATCGGAGCGGAGGACGGTGGCAGGGTCCTTCGGCTGATGCAGACCGGGCGGGTCCAGCAGTATGCCCTCTTCCTGTTCGGAGCCGTCGTCCTCCTTGGCGGCACCCTCGTGCTCTTCACGACCGGTTAGTCAAAGAACGGAGACCGATGTTCGACTCATGGGCCCTCACCCTGGTGGTGTTCCTCCCGGCGGTGGGGGCGGCGTTGCTAGTCGCCGTGCCCCGTCGAGCCGAGAACCTGATGAAGCTCGTGGCCCTGGCCACCACTGTGGCTACCGCCGCCGTCGGCGTGGCCATCCTGGCCCGGTTCGACTACGGCGCCACCGACACGCTCCAGTTCGAGGTCGACCGCCCGTGGATCGACGTCATCAACAGCCGCTACCACATAGGCGTGGACGGCATATCACTGCCGCTGCTGGCATTGTCGGTGCTGATCACCGTGTTGTGCGTGGTCTACTCCTGGGACCACTTCCCACAGCCCCACAACCCCAAGGCGTTCCTGGCCCTGATGCTGGTGCTGGAGACAGGGATGAACGGGACCTTCGTGGGCCAGGACCTGATTCTCTTCTTCGTCTTCTTCGAGCTGGTGCTGCTCCCCATGTACTTCATGATCGGGGTATGGGGCGGGCCGAACCGGCAGTACGCGGCCATCAAGTTCTTCTTGTTCACCCTCTTCGGCTCGGCGCTGATGATCGTGGCGTTCCTCGCGCTGTACTTCAAGGGAGGGAACACCTTCGACATTCCCCTGCTGGTCGAACGGGGCGGCACCATCGCGCGCGACACCCAGATACTCATATTCGGCGGACTGTTCATGGGCTTCGCCATCAAGGTACCCATGTTCCCGTTCCACACCTGGCTTCCCGACGCCCACACCGAAGCCCCCACCGTGGGCTCCGTCATTCTCGCCGCGGTGTTGCTGAAGCTCGGTACCTACGGCTTCGTCCGCATCGCCCTTCCGGTCCTGCCCGACGCCGCCCAGGCGTGGGCACCCTGGATAGGTGGCCTGGCCGTCGTGGGCATCATCTACGGGGCCCTCGGTTCCCTGGCCCAGAGCGACCTGAAGCGTCTCATCGCCTTTTCGTCCGTCTCCCACATGGGCTTCGTGATGCTGGGCATAGCCACCCTGACCGACTACGGCATCAACGCCGCCGTGTTCGGGATGGTGGCTCATGGGCTCATCACCGGAATGCTCTTCTTCATCGCCGGCTCGATCCAGGAGCGCTACGGCACCCGGGAGATGTCCCGGCTGGGCGGGCTCCTTCTACAGGCGCCCAGGCTGGCTTGGCTCCTTGGCTTCTGCGCCATGGCCTCCCTCGGCCTGCCCGGTCTGGCCGGGTTCTGGGGTGAGTTCCCTGCCATCCTCTCCGCGTACCAACCCGCCCCCGGGCTGTCGGAGGCACTCTTCCGCGTGTACATGGTTGTGGCCGCCGTGGGCACCGTCTTCGCCGCCGGCTACCTGCTCTGGATGTACCAGCGCACCGCCTTCGGCACGGCCAAGGAGGAGTTCGCCGAAGCCCACGTGCACGACGTGCACGTCCCCGAGTGGCTGGCCTGGGCGCCGCTACTGCTCCTCATCCTGCTCCTCGGGATCTTCCCCAGTCTGATCTTCCGAGTCACCGACGGTGCTGTGCAGTCCGTAACCTCAGCCCTGCAGGCCATCGGGGGCTGAGCACGCCATGACCGGACTGTTGGCCGCTGCCTTCGAGGCGCCCTACCTCGATTACGCCGCGCTGGCTCCGGAGATGGTGCTCACCGGCGTCCTTGTGGCCGTCCTCCTGGTCGACCTTTTCGTGGACGAGGACCGCAAGGCCGTCGTAGCCCAGCTGGCAGGCGTCGGATTGCTGGCCAGCCTGCTGCCCATCGTCTTCCTGGCCGTCGATGGCAGAGACCGGTCGATGTTCTCCGGGGCCTACGTGGTGGACGACTTCGCCCTCGTCCTCAAGGCCCTGTTCCTGGTGAGCGGTTACGTGGTGCTGCTCATGTCCGCCGACCACGTCGAGGAAGGCGACTACTGGAAGGGCGAGTACACCTTCTTGCTGCTCTCCTCGCTGCTGGGGATGGTGGTCATGTGCTCCTCCCGCGACCTCCTCACCATCTTCGTGGCTCTGGAGTTGCTGTCCATTCCCGCCTACATGCTGGCGGGCTGGCGCAAGCGGGACCTCAGGAGCAACGAGGCCGCCCTCAAGTACTACCTGCTCGGGGTGCTGTCCTCCGCGGTGATGCTCTACGGAATGTCGTTGGTGTTCGGCGCCACCGGCACCACCGTGCTGGAGGACATTGCCCGGGAGCTGGGTGGCAACGCCAGCGAGCCGTTGGTCGCCCTGGGCATCTTCTTCATCGTGGTGGGTTTCGCCTTCAAGGTGTCGGCCGTGCCCTTCCACTTCTGGGCACCCGACACCTACGAGGGCGCACCCACCCCGGTGACCGCCTTCCTGTCAGTGGCGTCCAAGGCTGCCGGCTTCGTGGCCCTCCTCCAGCTGGTCTTCGTCGGATTCTTCGGGCAGGACAACGTGTGGCAGCCGCTCTTCTGGGTGCTGGCCGCACTCACCATGACCGTCGGCAACCTGGTGGCGCTCCGCCAGACCAACATCGTTCGCCTGCTGGCCTACTCATCGGTGGCCCAGGCCGGTTACATGCTGGTTCCCTTCGCCGTGGGGGGATCCGGCGACGCCGCCGCCCGAACGGCGCAGACGGCCGCCATCGTCTACCTTCTCATCTACGCGGCCATGAACCTGGGTGCCTTCGCCATCGTCATCGCCGTCGCCCGCAAGACCCGCTCCGGCGAGGTCTCGTCGTATGGGGGGCTCTTCACCTACGCCCCGGGGCTCACGGTTCTGATGACCGTCTTTCTGTTCTCGCTGGCCGGCATCCCACCGTTCGGGGGCTGGTTCGCCAAGCTGTACATCTTCAAGTCCGCGGTCGACGCCGGCACCGGGTGGTCGATCACATTGGCCGTGATCACCGCCGTCAACTCCGTTGTCGCCCTCTTCTACTACGCGAGCGTGGCCCGCGAGATGTGGATGCGTCCCGTGCCCGACGACGACGTCACTCCGGTGCGGGTGCCCCCCGCCCTGGGTGCCGCCCTGGCCATCACCGCCCTCGCCGTGGTCGCCATCGGCGTCTACCCTCAGGCATTCGCCCGGTTGGGTGACCTGGCCGAGCTGGCCGTCAGATAGCCACGCCCACCCCTGCCGGCGCGCGCGTCGTCGAGCGCATCCGCCGTCTGGGCCCCATCTCCTTCGAGGAGTACCTGGAGCTGGCCCTCTACGGGGAGGGTGGTTTCTATGCCACCGGAGGTATGGCGGGCCGCCGGGGACACTTCGTCACCAGTCCCGAGGTGGGCACCCTGTTCGCCACCGTCATGGCCAGGGCACTCGACTCCTGGTGGGTCGGCCTCGGCCGACCAGACCCCTTCGTAGTGGTGGAGGCGGGCGCCGGGGTCGGGACCCTGGCCGCAGGCATACGCCGCGCTGGTCCCCAATGCCGGGCGACCCTTCGCTACGTGCTGGTCGAGCGTTCGTCCGCTCTCAGAGCCAAGCAGGCCCGTCACCTCACCCTGGACCCTCCAAGCGCGCTGCTGCGGGCCGGAGTCGACGAGGGCGACGGCGAGCCCGATCCGATGGTGGGTAAGGGACCAATGTTCACCTCTCTTGCCGAGCTGCCGGGTGAGCCCTTCGTCGGTGCCGTGCTGGCCAACGAGCTGCTCGACAACATGGCCTTCTTCCTCCTCGAGCGCGCCCGTCATGGCTGGTCGGAGGTGAGGGTGGGCGAGGTGAAGGCCGAGCTGGTCGAGGTGCTGGTGCCGGCCGCGCCGCACCTGGAGCGGGAAGCCGACCGACTCGCCCCGCACGCACCTCCCGGGGGACGGATCCCCCTCCAACGGAGGTCCCGGCTCTGGCTGCGAGAGGTGCTGGCCAAGGTGGCACGGGGCCGGGTGGCGCTGGTGGACTACGCGTCCGCCACCACGGCTTCACTCGCCACACGCCCCTCGGAGGAGTGGCTTCGCACCTACCGGGACCACGGTCGGGGCGGGCGCCCGCTCTCGGCACCCGGAGAGCAGGACGTGACGTGCGAGGTGGCCGTCGACCAGCTAGCGACCGTTCGGCCGCCATCGGCGGACCGTTCTCAGGCCGACTTCCTCGGGGCCCATGGACTGGAGGAGCTGGTGCAGGCGGCACGTGCCACCTGGTGGGAGCGGGCCGGGCTGGGTGATCTGGAGGCGCTGCGAGCCCGCAGCCTGATCGGGGAGGCAGAGGCCCTCACCGACCCTGACGGCCTCGGCGCCTTCCGGGTCCTCGAGTGGGATCTGTCCCTGACCGGATCCGATGGCAGCGGCCTAGGCTGAGGGCATGGGCCCGCCCGTCGAACCGGCAGGGATCGAGTCCTTCTACCTCGAGGACCGCACCATCGAGCCGTCTTCGGCCTTCCGAGAGCGCGCTCTGGTCTCCGACCCGAGCATTTACGATCGCGCCGAGGCCGACTATGAGGGCTTTTGGGCCGAGCAGGCGACCGAGCTCCTCGACTGGTTCGACCCTTGGGACACCATCCTCGAATGGAAGCTGCCTTTCGCCCGGTGGTTCGTGGGAGGCACCCTCAACGTCTCCCACAACTGCCTGGACCGCCACGTGGCCGCCGGACGCGGCGATCGAGTGGCCTTCCACTGGGAGGGCGAGCCCGGCGACACCCGCACCATCACCTATGGGGACCTGCTCGCCGACGTGGAGCGCTTCTCCAACGTCCTCGAGAGCCTCGGCGTCACCCGCGGCGATCGGGTCGCCATCTACATGCCCATGATTCCCGAGCTGCCCGTAGCCATGCTGGCCTGCACCCGCATCGGTGCCGTCCATTCGGTGGTGTTCGGTGGCTTCTCCTCCGACGCTCTGCGCGACCGCATCGTCGACGGGCAGGCCAAGGTTCTGGTGACGGCCGACGGCGGATGGCGCAAGGGCGCTGCGGTGCCGCTCAAGGCCAACGCCGACGTCGCCCTCGGCCAAACACCCTCCATCGACCATGTGGTCGTCGTGCGGCGCACGGAGGCAGAAGTGGACATGCGGACCGGGCGGGACCGCTGGTGGCACGAGCTCATGGAAGGCGCTCATCCTCACCGCGCGCCGGAGCCGATGGCCTCGGAGGACCTCCTCTACCTGCTCTACACGTCGGGCACCACGGCCAAGCCCAAGGGCATCATGCACACCACGGGTGGCTACCTCACCCAGGTCGCCTTCACCCACAGGTACGTGTTCGACCTTCATGCCGAGGAGGACGTGTACTGGTGCGCAGCCGACATCGGCTGGGTCACCGGGCACAGCTACATCGTTTACGGCCCCCTGGCCAACGGGGCGACGGGCGTGCTCTACGAAGGCAGCCCCGACTTCCCGGCCCGGGACCGGTGGTGGTCCATCGTGGAGAGGTACGGCGTGTCGATTCTCTACACCGCCCCCACGGCCGTCCGGACTTTCATGAAGTGGGGCAGCGAGGAGCCGGCGAAGCACGACCTCTCCTCGCTCCGGTTGCTCGGCAGCGTGGGGGAGCCGATCAACCCCGAGGCATGGATGTGGTACTTCGAGCACATCGGCGGGAGCCGCTGCCCGGTGGTGGACACCTGGTGGCAGACCGAGACCGGGGCCATCATGATCTCGCCCCTCCCAGGGGTCACCACCCTGAAGCCGGGATCGGCCACCAGGCCGCTGCCGGGCATCGCCGCCGAGGTGGTGGACGACGCCGGGAACAAGGTGGCCGAAGGTGGCGGCTACGTCACCCTCACCCGACCCTGGCCGTCCATGCTGAGAGGGATCTACGGCGACCCTGTGCGCTACCGGGACACCTACTGGAGCCGCTTCCAAGGCCGCTACTTCGCCGGCGACGGCGCCCGGATCGACGACGACGGCTACTTCTGGTTCATGGGGCGGGTGGACGACGTCATGAACGTCTCCGGGCACCGCGTCTCCACCACCGAGGTGGAGTCCGCCCTCGTCGACCATCCGAGCGTGGCCGAAGCCGCGGTGGTGGGCGCCAAGGACGCCACCACCGGCCAGGCCATCATCGCCTACGTCACCCTGAGGGCCGGATACGAGGCCGGCGAGGAGCACGGGCAGAGCCTCCGCCGCCACTGCGCGGCCAAGATCGGTCCCATCGCCCGGCCCAGGACCATCGTCTTCACCGACGACCTGCCCAAGACCCGCAGCGGCAAGATCATGCGCCGCCTCCTCCGCGACGTGGCCGAGGGCCGGGACCTGGGCGACACCACCACGCTCGCCGACCCTTCGGTGGTGGAGGAGATCCGCGCCCGCGCCCAGGCCGCGCCCTCCCAGGAATGACAGCGCGCCGCTGATCCGGCGGGAACGTCGGCACCGGAATCGGTGTTGAAGGGAGGACAATGAGCAAGAACACCATCAAGACCTACGTCCTCCTCGCCTTCCTCGGTGGGCTCTTCGTCATCGGGGGTTCAATCTTCGGTCGTGCCGGCATGGTGATCGGCCTGGTCATCGCCTTCGCCATGGTGGGCGGCTCGTACTGGTTCTCCGACAAGCTGGCGATCAAGGCGGCCAGGGCGACGCCCGTCACAGAGGCCGAGATGCCCGAGTACCACCGCATCGTGCGCGAGCTCGCCCAGCAGATGGCCATGCCCATGCCCAAGCTGTACGTGTCTCCGGACATGCAGCCCAACGCCTTCGCCACTGGCCGCAACCCCACCCACGCAGCGGTGGCCGTCACCCAGGGAATCCTGCAGATCCTCGATTGGGAGGAGCTGCGGGGGGTCCTGGCGCACGAGATGAGTCATGTGGGCAACCGGGACATACTCATCGGGTCGGTCGCCGCCGCCGTGGCCACCGCCATCACCTTCACCGCCCGGATGTTCATGTGGGGCACCATGTTCGGCGGGGGCGGTGGCAACGACGACGACGGGGTGAACCCGATCGCCCTGATCGCCCTCATGATCCTCGCACCGCTGGCGGCCGGTCTTCTCCAGATGGCGCTCAGTCGAAGCCGGGAGTTCGAGGCCGACCGCACCGGCGCGCGCCTCATCGGCAACGGTGAGCCCTTGGCACGGGCCCTGCTCAAGCTGGAGCAGGGTGCTCGCCGGATCCCGATGAACGTGCAACCTGCCCAGGCTCAGAAGTACATCGTGAATCCCCTCACCGGGCGTCGCATCCAGTTCGCCAAGTGGTTCACCACCCACCCGCCCACCGAGGAGCGGGTGGCCCGCCTCCGGGCTGGCGAGTGGCAGAGCTGAGATAAGGGACTCCTGGCGCGCCGGCCGTGCATCCGGCAAGATGAGCGCCTGCCACCGTTCACCAGCTCTTCATCCGGCTCTCGTCAGCGGTGCGTGCGCCTGGCCACCATTGGTGGTCTGGCACTGGCGCTAATGCTGACGACTGGCAACGCCCAAGCCCAGCTCGAAGGGATATTGAACCCGCCCCCGCCGACGCCCACCCCTACCCCTCCCTCGGGTGGCCAACCGTCGCCCGCACCCGCACCGAAGAAGGCCCCGCCCACCCCGGCCAGGAACGGTCCGGGTGGGGACGGTGGTCCAGAGAAGCCGGGGCCGAAGGCCATCCCGCCCGGGGCGCAGAAGTCCATCAGGACGGGCCCACGGTCGGGACCGAACAACACCAAGAGGCTGCTCGACGCCATCCAGCCCCTCCTTGCCTTCGGCCTCAGCCGGGACGAGGCCATTGAAGTCGGTTTCGGCCGCTTCCCCATAGCCGGACCGGCCAACTTCACGGACGACTTCGGCAACCCCCGTTACACGCCCTACTTCCACTTCCACCAGGGAAACGACATCTTCGCCGAGTGCGGCATGCCGGTCCGCTCACCCGCCGATGGGGTCTTCACCACCGCCGGCGGCGGGGCGGGAGGGACGGCGGCGTACGTGCGGGAGGGGGGGACCGAGTACTACCTGGCGCACCTGAAGGGGTACGCCAAGAACATGCGCTCGGGGCAGCGGGTGAAGACCGGCCAGATCATCGGCTACAACGGCAACACGGGCAACGCCGCCGGCGGTGCCTGCCACGTCCACTTCGAGATCCATCCGGGCGGGAGGACGGTCAACCCCAAGCCCATCCTGGACGGCTGGATCAGGGACGCCTTGGCCAACATGCCGAGAGTCATCGCCTCCTTCGAGAAGGGCCGCCCGCAGGCGATCGTCGCAACCGGGCTGACCCGGCGCTTGGCCGACGGCCGTGACGGCTTCCTTGCCGCTCCCGTTCGCCCCTCCCGCACCGAGCTGCTGTGGGCGTCGTCGGCAAGTCCGTCGGGCGGTTCCCTCCACCTCGCCGAAGCCGAGGCCACGGCCCTGGCCAGCGAGATCGACTGGACAGAGCTGGCACGCCAGCGCCAGGCAGACGCGGAGGCCGTGCTGGTTCGAGACGCCCGCGCCCGGGCTGTGCTCATGCCCCTCACCCCCCGCCAGCTCCGAGGACCCCTTGGGCTGGACGAAACGGGCGCCGGCCCCTAGCGGGGTCATTGGCGGAAGTTGGTGAACTGGAGGGGGACACCGAAGTCCTCCTCCTTGAGGGCGGCGATGGTCGCCTGAAGGTCGTCCCTCTTCTTGCCCGAGACCCGTAGCTGCTCACCTTGGGCCTGAGAGGAGACACCCTTGCGGCCAAGGTCCTTGATGAACTTGTTCAGCCGCTTGGCGTGATCGGGAGAGATGCCTGCCTTGATGCTGATCGTCTGGCGCACCGTTCCCTTGGCCGCTTCCTCGACCTGGCCCCGCTCCAACGCCTTGAGCGAGACGTTGCGTCGTACCAGCTTCTCCTCCACCACCTGAACGAGCGCTCGCAAGCGGTCCTCGGTGGACGAGTGCAGCTGCAGGTCGTGGTCGGACAGCTCCACACGGGATCCCGTGTTCTTGAAGTCGAACCGGGTGGCCACCTCGCGGGCGGCCTGGTCCACGGCGTTCTTGACCTCTTGCATGTCGACTTCGGAGACGACGTCGAAGGTGGGCATCCGGCCAAAGTATCCTCACCCGGCGGGGTCGGTGCCCGAGCGGCCAAAGGGAGCAGACTGTAAATCTGCCGGCACAGCCTACGGAGGTTCGAATCCTCCCCGGCCCACACATCCCATGACCCCTTGGGCCTCGAGTGCTCACCGTGCTGAGCGGGTCGGGTCAGCGCCTGAGGTCGCCGTAGATCACTTCTACGTGGAAGCCCTGGCCGTCGAGCTCGGCGGCGCCCTCGGCCGGGTCGACACCTTGACCGCCAGCGAACCCCGGCTCGTGGCGGGCAGCGACACCACGGAGGTTCAAGGTGGCACCCGGAGCGATGGCGCCGGGTGACTCGCCGGCGCCCACGAGTCGCACCCACACCCGGGTCTGACCGCATGCCGTCCAGAAGCCTTCGTTGGCCGGGACGGACTCTACGCTCACTCGTCCCTCGACGGCGGTTCCTGGCTGGCCGGCAAGGGAGTCGGGGCCTACGGGTTTGCCCCCAGTGGTGACCAGTCCGGGACACATGGGCGGCGGGACCGCCACCGGAGGCCGTTCGGGTTCCCTGGTCAAGATCACCAACGCCACGGCGACAACCCCTGCTGTGGACCCCGGCCGTCGTCCGTACCGGGTGGGACCGGCTCTTCACACCGGCGGCTCGCAGCACCGGCCCCAGGGCTCCAGCCGGCACCAGCACTGCGAGGGGAGCCGACGTTCCACCAGGATTGGTGCCAGCTCGGCGCAGGTGCTGCAGGTGACGAGGTGCTCGGCCGCTCCCAAGCTGGATTGAGGTCGCCGGTCCCCGGCCGAGACGGCCACGAGCACGCCATGGCACTCGCTGGTGGGAAGACGGACCCGTCTGTACGCCACCAAGTAGTCGACGCGCAGCTTGGCCCGGGTGCGGGCCAGCCGGGCGGCCACGGCACCTGGGGTGGAGCGGTCCCCGGCGGCAATGGTGGCGGTGTTGACCCCCTCGACCTCGTGAGCCAGCACGGCCCGGCGCTCCGCTTCGGAGAGCGAGGCGAGGGCCACGCGGAGGGCGGCCTGCTGCTCACCGGCAGGGCCAGGGCTTCGGGCTGGTCCGGTTGGCGGGTGTCGGCCAGCCGGTGCTGCAGCTCGCCACGCCGTGACGAACGCGCCGAGTCCGAGGCCAGGAGGTTGCGGGCCGACACGATGGCATAGGCGACCAGGGTCTCGCCGTCCAGATCCCGCCGGCTCGAGGCCAATCGGGTGAGCGTCTCCTGCACCAGGTCGTCGAGGCGGTGGGAGTCGAAGACCTTGGAGGCGAGCACCCTGCGCACGACCGGCTCGACTGCGGCGACCCGGTCCTTGGTCGACTCGCGCACAGCGGCCATCAGGCCTCCCTGTCCGGTTCCCTCGTGCTCACGGGAGTGCCACCCTCCGAGGCTGGAGCCGATCAGCCGATCCGCGTCATGGACGGCGTCACCGCCGGTTTCATCCTAGGAGGCTTCGAGCAGCGGAGCTGTGAGACGGCGTGCTCACAGCAGGCGCTGCATGAGCACGACGTCGAGCCAGCGACCGAACTTGCGGCCCACCTCCTTCTCCACGCCCACCAGCTCGAAGCCGCACGCACGGTGCACCCGGATCGACGCTTCGTGGCCCCCCACCACACGAGCCATGACGGCGTGGAAGCCGTGCGTGGTGGCCAAGCGGATCAGCTCGCCGAGGATCGCTGCTCCCACCCCCTGGCGCCGCGCCTCGTGGTGAACGTAGACGGAGTCCTCGACGGTCGTGGCGTAGGCGGGCCGCGGCCGGTAGGCCGAGAGGGAACCGAATCCGAGGACGGTGCCGTCCCTCACGGCCACGACGGCCGGATGGGCGCCGGCATGGGACGCCAGCCATGCCCGCTGCTCGTCGAGGGTGCGGGGTACCAGGTCGAAGGTCACGGTGGAGCCCGTCACCTCACGGTTGTAGATGGCTCTTATGGCCTCGGCGTCGTCGGCGTTGGCCAGCCGGACTTCCGGAGGGGGAGCGGCAGCCACGACGGCTATCATTGCCGGTTGCCACCGGGCCCTCCCGGTCTCGGTGCCCTCTTAGCTCAGTCGGCAGAGCACAGCCATGGTAAGGCTGGTGTCGTGGGTTCGATTCCCACAGAGGGCTCGCAGGATTCTGGGGGCTCGCAGGAACTTGGGGGCTCGCAGGGACATAGAGCTCGCAAGGCACGGCGGCGTAGCTCAGTTGGTTAGAGCACACGGCTCATAATCGTGGGGTCGTCGGTTCGAGTCCGACCGCCGCTACCGAATCGGCGTGATGGGGAACGGGCGGGATCGATACAAGGGGTCGAAATGGCAAAGAGCGAGAAGCGCATAAAGGTCACTCTGGCTTGCGAGGACTGCAAGCGGCGGAACTACATCACCATGAAGAACAAGCAGAACGATCGTGAGCGCATCGAGATGCAGAAGTACTGCCGCTGGGACCGTCGGCACACGGTCCACAAGGAGACGCGGTAGCCCGTCGGTAACGTTCTCGGAACCCGGGAGGTCGAAACACCGAGATGGCGCTCGAGCTCGCCGAACTGGTAACCGCCGCCAAAGCTGGCGACAGGAAAGCCTTCGAGGAGTTGGTGCGGGCTACGTGCGCCGACACCTACACGTTGGCCTACCGGCTGACCGGCAAGGAGGAGGACGCCCAAGACGTGATGCAGGAGGCGTACTTCCGGGCCTGGAAGGGGCTGAAGCGCTACCGCGGGGAGGCCGCCTTCACCACGTGGATGTATCGCATCACGGCAAACTGCGCCTCCACCCATCTGTCCCGCCGGACCAGGGATCGCCACGACAGGCTCGATGACGAACACGTCCTGGCCGACGACCGGCTGGACTCCGACCCGGAGGGCCGGGCGGGGGCCTCCTCGGAGCGGGAAAGGCTCCAGGTGGCCCTGGCCAGCCTGTCGCCCGAGATGCGCTCCGTGGTGGTCCTGCGCGACGTGTACGACCTTCCCCACGAGGTCATCGCGGCCGAGCTCGGGATCAGCGAGGGGGCAGCCAAGGTGCGGTTGCACCGGGCCAGGCGAAAGCTCCGCGAGCGGCTGTTCCCGCTCCGGGGAGAGGACAACGAGGAGAGGGACGCCCATGCGGTGTGAACAGGTTGCGGAGATCCTTCCCGATGTGGTCGAGGGCACCGGGGGCGCCAGCTCGCAGGTGTTCGCCCACGTGGACTCTTGCCTGCGCTGCCAGGCCGAGCTGGCCCAGTACCGCAAGCTGCTCCGGGCCCTGCGCCATCTCCGCACCGAGGTACTCGAGCCTGCTCCGGGCACGGTGACCGGCATATTGGCTTACGTCGAGGCTGCCGGGGAGCGAGGCGCCATGCGCTCGCTGCTCACCGGTCACCGTGCTGCGTATCTGGGAGGCATAGCCGTCGCCACCGCCGCCGCCGGAGCGGCCGGCGCCATCGTGGTGGCCAGCAGAGGCAAGCGAAAGATGCGCCTGGCCGGTTGATTGCCGAGCGGTGCTAGCCTTTTCTGACCCGAGCCCCAACAGAGGGCAGTAGCTCAACTGGCAGAGCACCGGTCTCCAAAACCGGCGGTTGGGGGTTCGAGTCCCTCCTGCCCTGCCCATCCATTCCGCTCCAGCCCAGTCCGCTCCAACAGTCCGATGGCCCGAGGTGGCAATGAACCGACAGACGAAGCGCTTGATGCAGCGTCAGGGCCAGCTCGGTGAGGACGGCTCTCCCGCAACTGCGAAGCGTCAGCCCACCCGGCCCGCGCCGAAGGCGCCCTCGCAGCGCACCTCTCCGGTCGTCTTCCTGCGGGAGGTGCGTGCCGAGCTGCGCAAGGTGGCGTGGCCCAGCCGCACCGAGGTCATCAACTACTCCACCGTCGTGCTCATAACCCTGGTGGTGCTGATCGGCCTCATCTTCGTGCTCGACTACGCGTTCGCAAAGAGCGTTCTGTTCCTGTTCCAGTCATGACCAGGAGCCAGTCGTGACCGACGACACCGAGATCGACCCGAGTCCGGCTGCCGCCGACGACACCGCTGACAACGGCCAGGAGGCCGTCCTCGACCTGCCCGGTGAGTCGGCCGTCCCCGCCGAGGACCTCCTGGAAGCCGAGGAAGAGGTCGAGGAGGACAGCCCTTACGACCGGCCCGGCCGATGGTTCGTCGTGCACACCTACGCCGGCTACGAGAACAAGGTGAAGTCCAACCTTCAGAGCCGGATCTCGTCCATGAACATGGAGGAGCGGATCTACGAAGTCACCATCCCGCTCGAGGACGTCATCGAGTTCAAGAACGGGAAGAAGGTGGTGGTTCAGAAGAAGGTCTTCCCCGGCTACCTGCTGGTGCGCTGCGAGCTCGATGACGACTCCTGGTACGTCGTACGCAACACTCCGGGAGTCACCGGGTTCGTCGGTCACGGGGCCAAGCCGGTGCCGCTGTCCCGCAAGGACGTGGAGACGTTCCTCGGGGTCAAGGAGCACGGGGTGGAGGTCACCAAGAAGACCCGTCCGGCGCAGGCCTTCGAGATCGGCGAGACCGTCCGGGTGAGGGAAGGTCCGTTCGCCGACTTCACCGGCCAGATCGCCGAGGTCAACGAGGATCAGCTCAAGCTCAAGGTCCTGGTCAACATCTTCGGCCGTGAGACGCCGGTGGAGCTCGAGTTCAGCCAGGTGGCCAAGCTCTGATGGCCAGGACCTGATGGCCAAGAAGCGCATCAGCGCCATCGTCAAGATCCAGCTGCCCGCCGGGGCGGCCACGCCCGCCCCACCCGTGGGCACGGCGCTCGGGCCGCACGGCGTGCAGACGATGGAGTTCTGCAAGCAGTACAACGCCGCCACCGAGAACCAGCGGGGCAGCGTCATCCCGGTCGAGATCTCCATTTTCGAGGACCGCTCGTTCACCTTCGTCTTGAAGACGCCTCCCACACCGGTGCTGCTGCGACAGGCTGCAGGTATCGAGAAGGGGGCCACGTCGCCGGGCAAGGAGTCGCCGGGCACCATCTCCGATGCTCAGCTCAGCGAGATCGCCGAGGTGAAGATGCCCGACCTCAACGCCAACGACCTGGAGGCAGCCAGGAAGCAGGTGGCCGGCACGGCCCGGTCCATGGGCATCTCGGTCAAGTGAACGACCAGCGAGGCGAACCATGACCAAGGGAAAGCGCTACGTCGACGCCACTCGCCGCTTCGGGCGTGATCAGCTGCATACCCCCGGAGAGGCCGTCGACCTGGTGAAGAGTTTGGCCCACGCCGGTTTCGACGAGACAGTGGAGCTCGCCGTCCGCTTGGGCGTGGATCCTCGGCGGGCCGAGCAGATCGTGCGGGGCACCGTCGCCCTGCCGGCGGGTACGGGCAAGAGTGTTCGGGTCGTGGTGTTCGCCTCCGGTGAGGACGCCGAGCAGGCCCGGGCCGCGGGCGCCGACGAGGTCGGCGCCGACGACCTCGTGCAGCGCGTTCAGGAGGGGTTCTTGGACTTCGATATCGCCATCGCCCATGCCTCCTTCATGGGGCAGGTGGGCCGGCTGGGCCGCGTCCTCGGGCCCCGGGGCCTGATGCCCAATCCTAAGACGGGCACCGTCACAACCGACGTCGGCCGTGCCGTCACGGAGTTCAAGGGCGGGCGGGTGGAGTACCGAACGGACCGCTACGGCAACATCCACGTTCCCTTGGGGAAGGTCTCCTTCGATCGCGCCGACCTGCTGCGGAACTTCCGTGCCGTCGTCGACGAGCTCCAGAGGGCCAAGCCTGCTGCATCCAAGGGCCGCTACGTGAGGTCGGTCACCCTGTCCTCCACCATGGGTCCCGGGGTGAAGGTCGATCCCAACAAGGTCCGAGTGGAGGACGAGGAGCTGGCCGCCACCGGTTCGTAGTAGTCTCGCTCCTCGGCCTGCACGGGCGGGCCCCACGAATCGACCCAAGACAACAGACCAAGACAACAGAATCGCTCGCCGAAGAAATCCGGTGCGCCACCCGGCGCTCAAAGGGCCCCACTGAAGCGGCCCGCCTGACGAGGCGAAACCTTCTCTGGCGGCTGTGCATGCATGCCCCCGAGCGGCGAGCGCCCGAGGAGATGAGCCATGAGCGGACCGGCGGGCAGGCGGACCAATGGATAACCCGAGGCCCGAGAAGGTCGCCGTGGTCGAAGAGGTGCGCCGGCGGATGGCTTCCTCCAGCGCCACCATCCTCACCGAGTACCGGGGCCTCGGCGTGCAGGAACTGGCGACCCTCAGGCGTTCCCTTCGGGAGGCCGGCGGCGAGTACAAGATCTACAAGAACACGCTCGTGCGCTTCGCAGTAGCGGACCGTCGCCTCCCCGAGCTCGATGCCATGCTCGAGGGCCCGACAGCCATTGCCTTCGTCGAGGAGGACGCCGTCACCGTGGCCCGCGCGCTGCGTGACTTCTCCCGGCTGCACCCCGAGCTGGTGGTCAAGGGTGGTCTTCTCTCCGACAGCGTCCTTTCGGCGTCCGACGCCGGCGCCTTGGCCGACATACCGCCCCGCCCGGTGCTGCTTTGGCGGCTGGCGGGCGGCTTGGCGGCCCCCCTCGCCCAGTTCGCCGGCCTGGTCCAGGCGCTGCCCCGCAGCTTCGCCTACGGCCTCAAGGCCCTCATCGACAAGGGCGGGCCGGCGCCCGCCGACCAGCAGGACACCCCGTAGGGCAACCGCCCTGAGAAAGCCCTGAGAACGCCCTGAGAAAGGAGCACCACACCATGGCTGCCAAAGAAGAGATCCTCGACGCCATCTCCAACATGACCGTCCTCGAGCTGTCCGAGCTGCTGAAGGAGTTCGAGGAGCGCTTCGGGGTCACCGCCGCCGCCCCCGTGGCGGCCGCCGCCGCTCCTGCCGGTGGGGGCGAGGCGGCTGCTCCGGCCGAGGAGGAGAAGGACGAGTTCGATGTGGTCCTCGTCGCCGCCGGCGACAAGAAGATCCAGGTCATCAAGGAGGTGCGCACCCTCACCAGCCTCGGGCTGAAGGAGGCCAAGGACCTGGTCGACGGTGCGCCCAAGCCCGTACTCGAGAAGGCCCCCAAGGAGGAAGCCGAGAAGGCCCGGGCCCAGCTGGAAGGCGCCGGGGCGACGGTGGAGGTCAAGTAGGAACGGCTGGCCCCGGCCGAGATCCTTGACCGGCGGGGGAGACCGGCTTACCCTCACCGCAGCCCCCGGAGCCTCACAGGGGTTGCTCGGTCTTGCCTGAGAGGGTATAAGCGCCTATATTGGTCGGCTGCCGTGCCCGCCCGCTGTGCCCTGTCTCTTAACTGACGTCCTTGACGCGCGCCGTTTCTGGTAGCCCGTCCGGGATCCCTCGCTTGACCCTCCGAAGGAGTAGGCCTTGCCGTCTCGTTCCGTCGCTCGGGACCGCTTTTCGTTCGCCAACCTCGATGAGGTACTGCCGTTACCCGACCTGATCGCCATACAGCGAGAGTCGTTCCGCTGGTTCCTCGAAGTGGGGCTGGCCGAGACCTTCCACGACATCAGTCCCATCGAGGACTTCTCCGGTCAGCTCCGCCTGGAGCTCGAGTTCGACCCCACCGACCCGGACCTCCGCCCGCCTCCCAAGTTCACGGTCGAGGAGTGCAAGGAGAAGGACATGACCTTCTCCGCTCCCATCTTCGTGCGGGCCCGGTTCATGAACGCCACCACCGGCGAGATAAAGGAACAGACCGTCTTCATGGGCGACTTCCCCATGATGACGGACCGGGGCACCTTCATCATCAACGGCACCGAGCGTGTCGTGGTCTCCCAGCTCGTCCGCAGCCCCGGAGTCATCTTCCAGCCCGGACGTGACGCCAAGACCGTCGTAACCGGCACGATCCACCCCTACCGCGGGGAGTGGATCGAGTTCGACGTGGAGGCCAAGCCGGGCAAGGACATCACGGCCGGCACCCGGGTCGCCCGCAAGCGCCGCCTCTCGCTGTTCGTCCTGCTCCGGGCACTGGGCTACGACGAGGAGAACCAGCCCGGCGTCCTCGACCGCTTCGTTCGCCACTTCGACTTCCTGCAGGGCCAATGGGACAAGGAGCGCGAGCTGGCGCCCACCCGCGACGAGGCCCTGGTGGAGATCTACAAGCGGGCCCGCCCCGGCGAGCCGCCCGCGGTCGAGTCGGCCCGCGCCTACTTCGAGAACGCGTTCTTCAACCCCAAGCGCTACGACCTCACCCGGGTGGGGCGTTACAAGCTCAACCGCAAGCTCGGCCCCGAGGTGGAGAAGGCGGCCGAGATCCTGGGCGTCGACCTGGACCGCCCCGAGGTGGGCCAGGGGGTCCTCTCGCCGAGCGAGCTGTTGGCCGCCGCCACCTACATGCTCCACCTGGCCAACGGCGAGGTGGGTTACCGCCTCGACGACCAGGACCACTTCGCCAACCGGCGCATCCGTTCGGTGGGCGAGCTCATCCAGAACCAGGTCCGGGTCGGCCTCTCCCGGATGGAGCGCGTGGTCCGCGAGCGGATGACCACCCAGGACGTGGAGGCCATCACCCCGCAGACGCTCATCAACATCCGCCCCGTGGTGGCCGCCATCAAGGAGTTCTTCGGCACCAGCCAGCTCTCCCAGTTCATGGACCAGGTGAACCCGCTCTCGGGGCTCACCCACAAGCGACGGCTCTCGGCCATGGGCCCCGGAGGCCTCTCCCGCGAGCGCGCCGGATTTGAGGTCCGGGACGTGCACAGCTCCCACTACGGGCGCATGTGCCCCATCGAGACCCCCGAAGGCCCGAACATCGGCCTCATCGGCCACCTGGCCACCTACGGCCGCATCAACGAGTACGGCTTCATCGAGACGCCCTACCGCCGGGTCACCGAGGGGCGGGTCACCGACGAGGTCCTGTACCTGGCCGCCGACGAGGAAGAGGAGCACGTCATCGCCCAGGCCAACGCGGCCCTAGACGTCGACGGCAACTTCACCGAGGACCGGGTTCTGGTCCGGCGCGGGCCGCAGGGGGCCGGTGTCCGGGTGGGCGCCACGGCCACGTCCTACGGCTCGAGCACCGAGGTGGACTTCGTCCCGCCCTCGGAGGTCGACCTCATGGACGTGTCGCCCAAGCAGATCGTCTCCGTGTCGACCGCGCTCATCCCCTTCATCGAGCACGACGATGCCAACCGGGCGTTGATGGGCGCCAACATGCAGAAGCAGGCGGTGCCCCTTCTGCGTCCCGAGGCTCCCTTCATCGGGACCGGTGTGGAGGCACGAGCGGCACGCGATGCCGGCGAGGTCGTCGTGGCCGAGGACGACGGGCTGGTGAGCGAGGTCACTGGTGACCACATCACGGTCGAGTACAAGACCCGCGGCCGCAAGGTCTACCGCCTCTCCAAGTTCCGCCGGTCGAACCAGAACACCTGCATCAACCAGCAGTCCCGGGTCGACGAAGGTGCGCGGGTGGCCGCAGGCGACGTGCTGGCCGACGGTCCCTCTACCCACCACGGCGAGCTGGCCCTGGGCAAGAACCTGCTCGTCGCCTTCATGCCGTGGGAGGGCTACAACTTCGAGGACGCCATCATCCTCTCCGAGCGCCTGGTGCGCGATGACGTGCTCACGTCGATCCACATCGAGGAGCACGAAGTCGACGCCCGGGACACCAAGCTCGGCGCCGAGGAGATCACGCGGGACATCCCCAACCTTCCCGAGGAGATCCTGAAGGACCTGGACGACCGGGGCATCATTCGCATCGGTGCCGAGGTCGGCCCTGGCGACGTCCTGGTCGGGAAGGTGACGCCGAAGGGTGAGACCGAGCTCACGCCGGAGGAGCGGCTGCTGCGGGCCATCTTCGGCGAGAAGGCCCGGGAGGTGAGGGACACGAGCCTCAAGGTCCCCCACGGGGAATCGGGCAAGGTCATCGACGTGCGGGTGTTCTCCCGAGAGGACGCCCACGAGCTGCCGCCCGGCGTCAACCAGCTGGTACGGGTCTACGTGGCGCAGAAGCGCAAGATCAGCGAGGGTGACAAGCTCGCTGGGCGCCACGGCAACAAGGGCGTGATCTCCAAGATCCTGCCCATCGAGGACATGCCGTACCTGGCCGACGGGACCACGGTCGACATCATCCTCAGCCCGTTCGGCGTCCCCAGCCGCATGAACGTGGGACAGGTCCTCGAGGCTCACCTCGGCTGGGCCGCCCGCTGGGGTTGGGACGGCGCGGCCAAGGGCAGCGCCAACGGGGCCGCCGCCGGCCGGGGGGCCGAGACCAAGACCAAGCCCGTCACCGAGCCCTCCGTCTGGGTGGCAACTCCGGCCTTCGACGGCGCCCACTGGGACGAGGAGAACAAGGCCGGTCGCCATCCCACCATCAAGGCCATCCTCGAAGACCTGACGCCCGAGGCGGCGGACGGCCAGCGCCTGATCGGTTCAGACGGCAAGGCCACCCTCTACAACGCCCGCACGGGTGAGCCCTACGACAATCCCATCACCGTCGGCCACGTCTACATCCTGAAGCTCGCCCACCTGGTGGACGACAAGATCCATGCTCGCTCCACGGGCCCCTACAGCATGATCACCCAGCAGCCCCTCGGCGGTAAGGCGCAGTTCGGTGGCCAGCGCTTCGGGGAGATGGAGGTCTGGGCCCTGGAGGCCTACGGCTCGGCCTACGCCCTCCAGGAGCTCCTCACCATCAAGTCCGACGACGTGCTCGGACGGGTGAAGGTCTACGAGGCCATCGTCAAGGGCGAGAACATTCCCGAGCCCGGCATCCCGGAGTCGTTCAAGGTGCTGATCAAGGAGATGCAGTCGCTGTGCCTGAACGTGGAGGTGCTCTCCACGACGGGTGAGGAGATCGAGATGCGCGATCTCGACGAGGACGTGTTCAGGACGACGGAGGAGCTGGGCATCGACATCAGCCGGCCGGAGAGAGGGTCGGACGAGGAGGACGAACGGCGGGCTGCCGAGCGCGGGATGCGCTTTTGAGCTACTTCACGCCGGTGGCCGCCCGGCAAGGCTCCGACCCGGTGGCCAACCCCGCCCTACCCCACCGGATCGGACCTTGCCGGGCGGCTGGCTTCGCTGCCGCCCCGTCCACATCGAGTTGTTTAGGAGAGAGGTAAGGAATGCTGGATGTGAATGACTTCGAGCAGTTGCGGATTGGGTTGGCTACTGCTGACTCGATCCGGATGTGGTCGAACGGCGAGGTCAAGAAGCCCGAGACCATCAACTACCGCACGCTGCGGCCCGAGAAGGACGGGCTGTTCTGCGAGAAGATCTTCGGTCCCACCAAGGACTGGGAGTGCTACTGCGGCAAGTACAAGC